>JBPCNK010000305.1:0-29545 GCA_051001345.1 Acidobacteriota bacterium
TGGCCAGTGGTCAGTGTTCGATAGACATTTCCAACTAGCCACTGACCGCTTGCCACTGGCCACTGTTCGTTCTGCTCCCCCTCTGCGTCCTCTGCGTCTCTGCGGTGAAAGCTAATCGGACTATGGAGAAAAAAATATGACAAAACGCCGAAAGATCAACCGCCGCGAGTTTCTCACCACGTCCGGGACGGTTGCCGGCGCCGCCGCGCTGACAGGCAGCAACTCTACGGCCGGGGCTGCGCCCGCGACAACCGAAGCGGTGACCTTTCGATCGCCGGCCGGATCTCTGATTCCTTTTCGGCGTTCCGATCTGCTGTCCCAGGGGCGCATCCGAAGCTTCTCGGGGCCTGCTCTCTCTGAGATCGCGTTTCCTCTGGGCGGGATCGGAACGGGCACCGTGTCGCTGGGCGGCCGCGGCGATTTACGCGACTGGGAAATGTTCAATCGACCCAATAAAGGCAAGTCGCTCCCCTTCACATTCGTCGCTCTAAGGACACAATCGGCCAACCGGCCAGCCGCCGTGCGTGTCGTCGAAGCGCCGCTGCAGCCGCCCTTCCGCGGCGCTCAAGGGTATCCGCGCGAGCGCGCACAGGGACTGCCGCATTTGAAGAGCGCGCGGTTCACCGGCGCCTACCCGCTGGCCGAGATCGCGTTTGAGGACGACACCTTGCCGGTCGAAATCGCTCTTGAAGCGTTCAATCCGTTCATCCCGCTCGAGTCGGACGATTCCAGCTTGCCCGTTGCGATTCTGCGTTACCGGCTGACCAATCGTACTCGCGACGCGGTCAGCGCGGCCCTGGCATTTTCAATTCTCAATCCAATCGGATACGACGGCCGCTCGGCGCTGGGCGGCGATCGCTTCGCCGGCTTCGGCAAGAATGTGACGCGAGTGCGGCGCGAACCAGCGCTGGCGGGGTTGGACATGACTTCGGAGAAGTACGCGCGCGATGACATTCACGCTGGATCCATGGCGCTCGTCACGACCCACCCGCAATGGAGCGCCCGCACCGCTTGGCAAGCGGGTGCGTGGTGGGATTCCTTTCAGAAATGGTTCGATGAGTACGCGGCCGACGGGACATTCGACGACCCGGGGACAATGGCGCCTACGGCCGACGGTGTTTCCAACTACGCCACGCTGGCGCCCGGACTGACACTGCAACCCGGAGAAACCCAGCGGATCGAATTCATTCTGGCCTGGCATTTTCCCGTGCGCGAGAACTACTGGAACCACCAGCCGGAAGTCCGCGGGCAGAAACTAAGGAATCATTACGGAACGCTCTTTCAAAGCGCCTGGGACGTGGCTGTTTACACGGCAACCAATCTGCGGCGCCTGGAAGAGGGAACTCGCGCGTTTCAGAAAGCGCTGTTTTCCACGACGTTGCCATCGGCGGTTCTTGACGCGGTGTCCAGCCAGGTTTCAATTTTGCGCACCAATACCTGCCTGTTGCTTGAGGGGAAACAATTCTTCGCCTTCGAAGGAACCAACGATGACTCGGGATGCTGCTGGATGAACTGCACGCACGTGTGGAATTACGAGCAGGCACTGGCCCATCTGTTCCCAGACCTGGAGCGCTCGATGCGCCGCACCGACTTTCAATCCAATTTGCGCGCCGACGGCTCGATGGCTTTCCGGACGCTGCTTCCGCTCGGAAAGGCGCAGTGGACGTTCAAGCCTGCGGCCGACGGACAGATGGGGTGCATCATGAAGCTTTACCGCGAGTGGAAATTATCGGGCGACGATGCGTTTCTGCGCGAGCTGTGGCCCGAGGCGCGACGCGCGCTCGAATACGCCTGGAAGGACTGGGATGCCGACGGCGACGGTGTCATGGAAGGCGAGCAGCACAATACCTACGACATCGAATTCTATGGGCCGAACACGATGATGGGGACGCTGTATCTCGGTGCGCTTCTGGCCGCAGAGCAGATGGCGCGGGCAGTCGGAGACGAGCAGTCGGCTGCGCGTTACCGCCAGGTGTTCGAGTCGGGCCGCGTCAAACTGGATGCCGAACTATGGCGCGACGGGTACTACGTACAACGGGTGCCGGATGCGGCGGCCGTTCGTGTGCCGAGCACCGAGCACCGCGAAGGCTGGCACGCTTCGGCGATCGATCAGGGACAAATCAAATACCAATACGGCGACGGCTGCCTGTCCGATCAGTTGCTGGGACAGTGGTTCGCAGAAGTGGTGGGCCTGGGGCATCTGCTGCCTGGCGCTCACGTGCGCGAAACCCTGCTGTCTATCTATCGCCACAACTTCAAACACAACTTTTTCGACCATCCCAACACGCAGCGCCTGTACGCGCTCAATGACGACAAAGGTCTCTTGCTTTGCAGCTGGCCGCAAGGGCGGAGGCCTGCTTTGCCGTTTGTCTATTCGGATGAAGTCTGGACCGGGATCGAATATCAGGTGGCGTCGCACCTCATCTACGAAGGGCTTGTTGCCGAGGGACTGGCCATCACGCGCGCCGTTCGCGATCGCTATGACGGCCAGAAGCGAAATCCATGGAATGAAGTGGAATGTGGTTCTCATTACGCGCGGGCTTTGTCGAGTTGGGCGCTGCTGACGGCATTGTCCGGCTATCGATATTCGGCGCCGGAGCGGCGCTTGGCGTTTGGGCCGCGGCTGAATGCGGAGAACTTTCGAAGCCTCTTCACAACCGGGACGGCGTGGGGCACCTTTGAACAGCGCCTCGGCCGGCGCCAGACGCGGGCGTCAGTTGAGATTGTGGGTGGCGGGCTAACGCTGTCTCATCTGGGGTTTTCGACTGCGGGCGAGGGGCGGGCAACCGCCACTCGAAATGGAGCTGACTTGACGGGCGTCAAGCTTTCGGCAGGTGGTGTGGATTTCAGCGACCCGGTGACCCTGAAAACCGGCGACCGGCTGGTGGTGACGGTTAGGGGCTAAAGTTACAAAATTACCAATTACGAGTTACGAATTACGAGGCGGTTGAACTCCATCCGAATCAGTCCGCGATGGACTGTTTCGGTATCGGAGGGCCGTGGCGGATTGGGAAAAAAGCTTAGTCACGAATTACACGAATGATAGGAATTACACGAAAAAAGCTATGCAGTTCAGCTGCTTTGGCTCAGAGCCGGGACTCCCGTATGCCGCAGGCTCTGAATCAGTGTTCGTGGTAATTCGTTGAATTCGTGACTAGGTTTGTTTCATCCTCTGGAATAAACCTATCCCCTAACCCCTAACCCCTGCTTTTCAAGCATGCCAATCATCGCGGTGTTTTGAAAAGAATCGCTCCAGCTCAGCCCGTGCTGGAGCGACCTGCTTGCGAATCTGCTCCATTTCCTTCGGGCTCATCGTCGTAAAGCTTCGCGCCGCGGCGATGTTGTGCTCGATGAATTCGGGTTTGGGCATCCCGATGACGGCCGCCGCGACCGGCAGGCTCAGTGCGTAACGGATCAGCTCATCGATACCCGCCTTGCCGGGGCCTTCGCCCAGTAGTTTTTCCTGCGCGGTTACTTTCATTAAGATGATCCCGAGGTTCTTCTTGCGGGCGGCCGGAAGCGCCAGCCGCTCGAAGTCGAGCGCCTGTGAAGGGTTCATGGCCATTTGAACGCAATCCAGGTCGTTGTGCTCGATGGCCTGCGCCATGACGGCCCCGTCGGTGTGGCTGGTCATTCCGATGGCGCGCGCTACTTTCTGGTCGCGCAGCTCGTAAAGAGCGTGGATAGCGCCGTCGCGGGCCTCGATCTTTGCGAGATCGGCCGCGTCGCCCAGGCTATGCAAATGCAGCAGGTCGACGCGATCGGTCTGCAGGCGCTTCAACATCAACTCGACCTGGCGCAGCGCCTCATCGCGGCTGCGCGCTTCGGCAGGAACCTTCGTCGCCAGCCAAACATCCTTGCGCCGTGTCTTCATGACCATTCCGACACGAGTCTCACTGAGGCCGTTGCCGTAACCGGCGGCGGTGTCCAGGTACCGGATGCCCGAATCGATCACGCGATTGAGAATCGCCAGGGCTTCATCTTCCTTCTTATAGACCAGGAAGCGGCTGCCGCAACCAAATGCGAGAATGGTGACCTTAGCTCCCGTACGGCCGAGCGTGCGCTGTGGAAGCGCCGGGGCAGCGGCGGTAAGGCCGGGAGCGGCAGCGACCGATGTCAGAGCCATTGTGGTTGTTTCGATGAATTGTCGACGGGTCCAGCGCGGCTTGGTCATGGGGTCTCCTCTAGCTTTCAATGGGAAATCCGATTGTACACTGAAAGCAGGGGTCAGGATTCAGGGGTCAGGATTCAGGGGTCAGGATTCAGGGGTCAGGGATCAGGGGGGATCTGCTGGGACGGAGCAGCGCGTACGGGCGGGCTGCAATGAATTACAATGAGGACGTGAAATGCTGCGGGTGGCTCGCGATCCTTGTTTTGCTCGCCGGCGGTGCGGCGGGGCAGGCGCAGACAATTGGCGAGTATCAACGCCAGGCCGCCGAGTTGGTCCGATCGCACCGGTTCGGCGATGCGATCGCAATGCTGGACCGCGGCCTTCTCGATCACCCCGACGATCCGGAGTTGATGGTGCAATTGGGCCGGCTGCTGGCCCGCCAAGGTTCTACGGCCCGCGCCAAAAAGTTGCTCGAACGGGCGCTGCAGTTGGGTCCAGACGACGCGCAAGTTCTCAAGAGCCTGGCCGAAGTGGAAATGTACCTTGGGAATTTAGACGCTTCCGTGAAACTCTACCGCAAATCGTTGGCCGGTCGCCCTGCCGACGGCGAGGCTCACTACCAACTGGCATTTGCGCTCTACGTTCAGGGTGATCTGCAGTCCAGTCTCCAGGCGGCGCGTTCGGCTACTGAAAGCGAAGTGGCCGACGCGTCGTATCGCAGGCTCTACGCTTCGCTGCTCGATCAGGCCGGCCGCAAGCAGGAGGCCGACAAGCAATGGGAGATCGCGGAGCGGCTTGCGCCGCGCGACCCGGAAGTTTTGGCGACAGTAGCCGAGCGCCATCGCCAGGAAAAGCGCTACGACGAAGCCATCACGGCGCTGCAAAGCGCCATCGATGTGGATGCCGAGAATCCGCGCTTTCACCAGCAACTGGCGCGTGTCTTTACGCTGCAAGGCCGCGCTGATCTGGCCGAAGCCGAAAACGCGCGGGCCGGCCAGCTGTCTGAGGCGTTTGACCGCTACATCGAGGCGGTTAACCTGGCGGCCCGGCGGCGGCGCAGCGAAGCCATCTTGCGCCTTGAACCGGTTGTTTGGCGCGTTGCCGAGTTTGTCACCGGCGCCATGTTTCTGGCGCACCTGTACCGCGAACAGGGACTGGAGGAGAAGGCGCTGCAGTTGTATCTGCGGATGATGGACCGGACTCCGCTGGCGATCGAGGCCGTCGAAGGCGGCGCCTGGATCCACATGCAGAGAGGTTCGCTGCAGACGGCGTTGAATTTATACGAAAAACTACGCCCGCGCAGCCCCAACCAGGCGCTGGCGCTCGGGTACCAGGATCTGTTGCGCGAGGACTGGAGCGCGGCTCTCGAGCAATTTCGCAAGGTCGAGGCGCTGGTACCGTTAAATCCGCAATTGCTCGAGCTGATCGCGTTTGGTTTACGCGGCCAGCGTCGCTACGGCGAAGCGGTCGTTGCCCTGGAGAAGGCCAGCCGGCTTGCGCCCCATCAGCCCCGCTTCCGCGATCAGATCCGTGACGTTCGGGTCGAGGAGGCCGCCGGTCTTCTGGAAGGAAAGTTGTGGAAGAGGGCACTGGACGCATTCACCGCGCTGCTCTCCCAGGATGGCTTGAAAGCTTCGTATTTTTTCCAGATTGCCTATTGCCGCCAGCAACTGGGACATCTGGAGCAGGCGGTGCGCGACTACCGAACCGGGCTCGAAGAAGAACCCCAGACCCACTGGGTCCGCGTCAACCTGGCCACCTGTCTGGTCCGCTTGGCGCGATATGCTGAAGCCGCGCGTCAATGGGAAGGGATCGTAGCGGCCGATGCGACTGCACAGGCGTATCAACAGTTGGGACTTTGCTACAGTCACCTCAATCGTTATCCGGAAGCCGAGAGGGCTTTCGAGAATGCGTTGCGCGCGGGAAAGGAAAACGGGGAACTGCTCTATCTTCTCGGCGTGACGCGGCAGCGCCTGAATCGTCCGCGCGAAGGCTGGGACCTGATCCGTCGCTCTGCCCAGGCCGGTTACGCGCCGGCCCGAAAACTGCTGGCTCAGGCCGCCCGCGCGCGAAAGTGAGAACACTTGCGAGGCCTGGCCAGCGTTGTTGATTCTTCACAAGTGAATTCACCACAGTGTTCATGAATCCGGAGGAGTGACCACTTCGGATGAAAATTGTGGGCCGGCGCCTGGGAGCGCGCGCGTCTCGCGCGCATTTAGACAGAGCGGCAGATTTCTGCGGACGGGACGTCCGCGCTCCCAGGCGCATAATTTCATGGTAGCTATGCCCTGAATGGAGGTTATTTTTATGGCAGCGGTTATGAATCCGGGGATTCACCACCCCGGAAGAAAATGGCGCCAGCGAAGCCGCCAATGGCGGCCCTGGGAGCGCACGCATCTTGCGTGCAACAAATTAACAAAAAAGAGCACGCTAGGAGCGTGCGCTCCCAGGGCCTCTGCCCGCGCTTTCAGAAGTATTTTCATGGCAGAGACGCAGAGGACTTGCTACTACACCCTAGCCTACAACGCGGGCCGCGGTGATACGGTCGACCAGTTGCTTGAAGACCTGGTTGTCGATTCCCGTTCCCAGTAGCTCCAGCTCGTAGTCCTCGCCGACAAACGGATTGATCTTCAGTTCGTAGGGATTCTTAAGTTTGGTTTCCTTAATATCTTTGGGCTGCCACTGCCGGGAGTCCTCGATCTTGTCAACGGAGTCGTACGCCACTCCGTTTTCTGTCAGGATCAAGCTTCCGCTGCATCCACCGAAACGGTGCTTGTGTCGCGCCTGGTAGGTACGCGCCAGGCCACTTCCCAGCGCAGCTACACTGGCGGAGCCGCCCGTGGCGACCGGAAACGCAGTCGCTACCGGCGCCGACGAAATCGTCCCGGCCCAGCGTGCCACGGTCGCTGCGTCGTCATCGTTCGTGAGCCGAAAAACCAGTCGCGTTTTCTGTCCGGAACGGTCCTGTACCGGACGGTGTGTGTCCACCGTCAAAACTTCCCTTTCGGCTGCGATGTTTTGAATTGCCGATCTCTCGATGGCAAATGACATCTCCGGCCTGTCGTCGTCGACAAAAATCAAGTGGTTCGAGACAGAAACCAGAACGCCTCTGGCCGTGCCAAACGGAATCGACAACTCGGCCTTCTGAACCTGGACTGCCGATTGCGCTGCCAGCCAGCCACCCATGCACACGGTGATGGCGACAAGGCAAAAAACCTTCGTTTTCATAGCTCTCCTTATTCCTCTTTATTTGCTCTTTTGATGATAGCAGGGCCCCAAAGGCCCTCGACCAGCTGGCCGGCGGCAATGCCAGCCAAGTCTCGGCAGGCGATGGTATTCTCAGAGGATGCGAAGCGGTTCGGGCCGGCGCGTCGAGGTGGCGCGGATTGAAACAGGGTCATTTCCAAAGCTGCCGATTCCGATTCCAATTCCTTTTCCGCCCATGGAAGCGCGCCGCGGTGAAACGCTTCCGCAGGGCCCCGATTGGCAGTTTGAGCCCAAGTGGGATGGATTTCGTGCCTTGGTCTTTCGCTGGCGGGACCAGGTCTTTCTGCAGTCAAAGGCTGGCCAGCCGCTCGGTCGCTACTTCCCCGAACTGGTCGAAGCCTTTCTCAAGCTGACTCCTCAGGCGTTTGTGCTCGATGGAGAGATCGTAATTCCCATAGCGGGACGTCTTTCGTTTGACGACCTGCTGATGCGAATTCATCCGGCCCAGTCGCGAATCTCCCGCCTGTCTGAAGAAACGCCCGCGTTGTTTAACGCCTTCGATCTGCTTTATGAAGCCGCAGGCAAGCCCTCGATGCTGCTGGACCTGCCTTTGTCAGCGCGACGAAAGCGCTTGGAGCAATTCTTCCGCAAGGTCAAAAGCCCGAGCATCGATCTGACGCCGATGACCACCGACCGCGTGGCGGCCGGCGCCTGGTTCAAAAAAATGGGTGAGCTGGGACTGGATGGGATCATCGCCAAGCGACTCGACCGGCCGTATCAATCGGGAAGCCGTGAGGCGATGGTGAAGGTCAAACGCCTAAGGACCGCCGACTGCGTCGTCGGAGGATTTCGCTATGCAAGCGGCAGCCGCGAGATCGGATCTCTGCTGCTGGGTCTCTACGACGAGCAGGGCCTTCTCAATCACGTCGGCTTTACGTCTTCGTTCAACGTCGAGGAGCGAAGGGCACTGAAGAAAGTTCTCGAGAAGGTCAAGGGCGGGTCCGGATTCAGTGGGAAGGCTCCCGGGGGTCCGAGCCGGTGGTCGACCGAGCGCAGCGCCGTGTGGGAAGCGCTCAAGCCCAAGCTGGTTTGTGAAGTGCGCTACGATTATTTTTCACAGAGACGCTTTCGCCACGGCACAAAGTTTTTGCGCTGGCGGCCCGAAAAAAAGCCGCGCACCTGTACGATCGATCAGGTGTAAAGATGGCAGTGCGGTGTGGCACCGGTCGCCAGGCCGGTGGTTTTCTCAAACCTTAAAGGAACCACTATGCCTGTGGCTGCTAAGCAGAAAAGCGAAGCGGGCCGAATCCTCCTGCCGCGTGATCACAATAGTATGCAGCTTCGTCTGCGTGGAAAGATCGTCCAGTTGACCAATTTGCACAAACCATTCTGGCCCGAACTCGGGATCACCAAGGGCGACCTGCTGCCGTACTACGCCGACGTAGCCCCGTGGCTGTTGCCTCATTTGCGCAACCGGGCCATGGTCATGAAGCGGTATCCGCACGGCGCCTCCGGCGAGTTCTTCTTCATGAAGCGGGCGCCCTCGCCGCGTCCGTCCTGGATCAAGATCTGCTCGATCGAACACTCCTCCGGCAGCGTCATCGATTTCCCCGTCATCGGCGACCTGGCATCGCTGTTGTGGGTCGTCAACCTTGGCTGCATCGATCTCAATCCCTGGTACGCCCGCTGCGACGACGTTGACCGGCCCGATTTCCTGAACTTCGATTTGGACCCGGTCGAAGGAACGGGTTTTGAGAAGGTTCTCGAAGCCGCGGTCGTAGTGCACCAAGCACTCGATGTTTTGAAAATTCCCAATTTCGCCAAGACGACCGGTTCGAAAGGGCTCCACATCTATGTTCCCATCCGGCGCGGGCCCACACAGAAACAGGTCTGGCAATTCGCCAAGACATTCGCGCTGAGTTTGGCCGCGCTTTACCCGCAATTGATCACCGCCGAGTATCGCATCGCCAAGCGGCCGGCGGGACGCGTCCTGGTCGACTACAACCAGAACTCGTGGGGACGCACGTTGGCTTCGGTCTACTCGGTCAGACCCGGCCGCAGGCAACCGTGGCGACTCCGATCAGCTGGAAGGAGGTAGCGCGCGGCTGCGCCATCGAAGACTTCCGGTTGTCCAACGTCCCGGCTCGGGTCAAAAAGTCAGGCGATTTATGGGCGCCGCTGCTGGGGACGAAGCGGTTTAATTTGGAGAAGATGATATGAGAATTACGAATTACGAGTTACGAATTACGCAACCCACAATCGTCAATAAATCCGCAATCGGCAATCCACAATCCGCAATTCAATCCCCAATCCCCAATCCCCAATCCCCAATTTCTCACCGCCCCGAACCTTGCCGCAAAACGACCAGCTTGTCGGCCGCAACACTTGTCCAAGTCTCGGCAGACCCTTCCGGCCAGCGCACTTCGATGCGGTCAATCCTGGATTGATCCCCCAGACCAAAATGGACGCGCAGGTCGCTGGCGCAGAGGTAACTGCCGTCGGAATGAACGCGCCGCCACAGGACATCTTTGCCGCGGTGGACGCCGATGCGAGCCCCGATTCCGAAACGATTGCCCCTGGTGGCTTCGAGGCGAATCTGGATCCAGTGCCGCCGCGACCCGGTTTCGTTCAGTAAAAGCCTGGCAGGGCCCTTGTTGTTGGAGACGACGATGTCGATGTCGCCGTCATTGTCGATATCGCCGAAGGCCGCACCCCGGCTGACCTCCGAAAGCTCGAGAGCCGGTCCCGCGATTGCCGACGTTTCCAGAAACTTCTTACCGGCGCCTTCGTTGTGAAAGAGCTGGTTTTTTTGATGAAACGGATAGCGGCTGGCTATTTGCGGCTGCTGTATCGTGACGGCGCCGTTGGCTATGAAAAGATCGAGCAGCCCGTCGTTGTCGTAGTCAAACCAGCCGACACCAAAGCCGGTGAACGAAAACGTAGCCGCTCCCAGCCCGGCTTCGAGGCTGGCGTCGACAAATCCTGCGCGGCCGTCGTTGCGGTACAGCGTGCTGCCTTCGCCGCGCAGGTTGGTCACCAGCAGATCGACGTCTCCGTCGCTGTCGTAGTCGGCCCCGTCGACTCCCATGCCGGCCCGCGCCACGCCGTCTTCGCTGTAGGCCGCCCCCATAATCAGCGCGGATTCTTCAAACGTCCCATCTTTCTGGTTGATCCAGAGAAAATTGGCCGCGCCGTCGTTGGCGATGTAAAGGTCGGTGAAACCATCTCCGTTGAAGTCGGCGCACACGACTCCGAGACCCGGCCCCGCCGCTGCGCCGATGCCCGATTTGGCACTCACATCGACGAATGTTCCCTGGCCGCCGTTTTGGAACAATCGATCGGGAACCTGCAGATACGCCGCCGGCGTGCAGTAGTCAGGCTGGCCGGTCGGCCCCTGGCACTTCTTGTTCCCTTTGACTGTGAAGCCGACATAGTTGGTGACAAATAAATCCAGGTCTCCGTCCCGATCGTAATCCAGAAAGGCCGCGCTGGTGCTCCAGCGGGGGTCGTCGACGCCAGTTGTGGCCGTCACATCGGAGAAAGTTCCGTCGCCGTTATTCCGGTACAGAACGTTCGATCCGAAATTCGTGACGTAAAGGTCGAGGTCAGCGTCGTTGTCGATATCTCCGACGGCAACTCCCATCCCATAGCCCTCGTGACCAACACCCGCACGCGCCGTCACGTCGGTGAATCGAAGCGTACCGCCGGGAATCAGTTCGTTTCGAAACAGACGATTGCCGGGACGAAATCCGAGCAGCGGAGGAAACAGCGCACGCGCCGGCGGGACGCTTTTGTCGAGCATCGTTCCCTGGGTGAAATAGACGTCGAGATCGCCGTCGGAATCGTAGTCGAACACGGCTACACCGGCACCCATGATCTCAGGGATATAAAACTTTCCCGAAGCGCCGGTGAAGTGATGAAAGACGAGACCAGTCCGGGCGGCTACCTCGCGAAACAGGGATGTGGCAGAGGGAGTGGCGCCTCCTCCAGCCTGTGTTCCGAATTCGGAGAGCAACAAGCTCAAACCTGTGCCACCTGCACCGATGAGTAGGCTAGCCAACAACAAAAAATAACCTTCAGCCTTACGGCTGCGGCACGGACATTGTGCTGACATCACAAAAATACCCCGCAGCCTTCCGGCTGCGGCACTGACATTCCGGTGAGCGTCCGCAGGTCGCGTTCGATGGACACAAGCAGCTCTTTTTGGCCGCGCGCCGCCGCGCGCGTCCGGGCCTCGCCGATATAGTGGAGGGCCTTGGCCCGGTCTCCAAGCCTGGCATAGGCGGCCCCGAGCGCGTAAAGGTAATTGGGAGTACTCTCATCGTCGGGCGCCAGCGTCTGGAGGAAATGTTCAATGGCTTCGGCCAGTTTCTCGCGATGCACCAGAATACGTCCGAGACTGAAGTGCGCCTGCCGGTTGCCGGGTTCATCGGCAATCGCGATGCGGTAATTCCGCTCGGCTTCCTCCAGGTTTCCTTCGGTCATCAGGATGTAGGCGTAATTATTCCGCGCGGCGGCGTAGTGCGGGTTGATCTCGAGGGCGCGGCGAAAGGCCTCGGAGGCCTCGGAATATTTTTGCCGTCCCAGCAGCAGGACGCCGTAGTTATGGTGGCTGTCGGCCAGGTTCGGATTGATGGCGACTAGAGCTCGGTAGTGCTGCTCGGCTTTTTCAAACTGATCCTGTTTGGCGTAGAGCGTAATCAAGTTGCTATGAGCAGATGTCAAGGATGGATCAATCAACAGGGCTTGCTCGAGTTCGGCGATGGCTGCTTCCTTGCGGCCGGCAGCCTCAAGCCCCAAGGCCTTCTGCACGCGCTGAGAGCCCGAAGTGTTCAGCGCCTCGATGGCGCCTTGAAGCGGGTCCCGGGTGGCAGGCCACGCTCGACGTTTTGGGTCGTAGAGATCGAGCTGACGGCGCGCGTTTTCGTCCTGGCCCATGTGGCGATAGGCCTGGGCGAGGGCGTAATGGGCGGCGTCGAAGGCTGGAAACAAGCCGCAAGCTTGCTCGAGGGGGACAACCGCCGCGGCGAATTGTCGCTGCGCCGAGCGCGCGCGGCCCAAACCATAGTGAGCCACCGCCGAGTCGGGG
Organism: Acidobacteriota bacterium; assembly: GCA_051001345.1. Classification (GTDB taxonomy): domain Bacteria; phylum Acidobacteriota; class UBA6911; order JACQSX01; family JBPCNK01; genus JBPCNK01. The sequence continues at coordinate 12,408 of JBPCNK010000305.1, forward strand.
TGGTCCTGGGCTAATCGTTCGTAGAATTGTTCGCTCAGAGCGGTTTTTCCCGACAAGAAAAGAGATTCGGCCAGTCGTAATCGGGCCGGGAGATCGCCAGGATTTTGCCGTAGGAATTCTTCGAAGTGCGCGACGGCCTCGTCGTGGCGTCCGCGCTGCGCTTGAACCGTTGCGAGGTAATAGGTCCAGCGCTTGTCGCCGGGATCAAGCTGACGTGCCAGCTCCAGACAAGGCACGGCCGAGTCATTGAGGCGGTAGGCCGCCAGGACCATTCCGAGCTGTCCGCTGGCGGCGGCATCGCGCGGGCGCAATCGCGCCGCGTCGTAGGCTTTCTGAACCTGCTGGCGGACAGCGGGCGCGAAATTGCGGAGGTCCAGCCGAGGCAGAGCGGGGATGGTGACTGCCAGCGCGAGGAAAGCGCTCAGGAACATGTACCGATGTTAGTGGTTCGAGGGTCTCAAGTCAAAACGGTAAGGTAGCAGACTGACGAAATAGCTTTCACCGCAGAGACGCAGAGGAGCAGTGGCCAGTGGTCGATAGGCAATTCCAGCTGATCACTGACCACTGACCCTCTGCGGTGAATGCTATTTTTGGCTAGAACCCAATTCTCAACCCAAACCGGAACTCCCGTTCCCCATACGAGCTGGTGACTTCCGTAAACCCATTCAGGTTCCGGATGGTCGTCCCGTCCGGTTCAAACTGCAAGTTGCTGACGTTGGCGCCCGGCGCCCTGAAGTGCGGCGTGTTGGTGAAATTGAACGCCTCGGCGCGGAACTGGACATTGACCCGTTCCGTGGCTTTGAAGTTACGGAACAGCCCAAACTTCCAGTTGGCGTAACCCGGCCCGCGCAGCGAATTGAAGCCGCTGGTTCCGAACCTGGCGTCATTGACGGCCGCAAACGCGGTCGGGTCGAAATACGACTGGCCACGCCCGATCCCGCCGAGAATCTTGACCTCCGGGTTGATCTGATCGGCTCTCTGCGAATTGCCTGGCGCGTTCAGAGATGTGCCTGAGGCCGAAACCGTAAATGGAGTGCCCGTCGTGAAGCTGAGAATGCTGTTGACCTGCCAGCCGCCCGCCAGCTTCGAGAGGAATCCTTCGGTGACCCAGTTCTTGCCTCGTCCGAACGGCAGCTCGGTGATGTTGGTGATCTGCAGGTTGTGGCTCCGGTCAAAGCCCGCTACGCGGCGATTCAAATGATAGTATTGGGGAATCTGAATCGGCAGCGTGTCATCGCTGTTGTTGGCATAACCGATCGCTTTGCCCCAGGTGTAGTTGGCGCCAAAGGCATAGCCGCCCGAGAACCGGCGCTGCAGGCGGGCCTGCATCGCGTTGTAGTTGGAGCCTCCGATCGGAGTGACGATCCGGGTGCTTTCGGCCCTGCCAAACTTCTGTTGCAACTGGCGTCCGGCCGTTCCGCCTCCGATCGGCGTCCAGTTCAGTTCGGTGAAACCGAGCTGGCGAATCTGACGCGTCGCCACATAGCCGGCTTCTCCCACGAATCCCCAGAGCAGTTCCTTCTGCAGCGTCAGATTCCAGGACTGGAGATAACCGCGGCGAAATTGCTTGGGAACTCCAAACGCCTGAACGTTGCCTGGGATATCGATGATGCCGTTGCCAAGGCTTGGCACAACGATCTCGGGGACCCCCTGGGACAGGTTCGCGGCGGGCAGATGCGACGCGGGGGCGTTGACATTCAGTCCGATCAGGACCGGATGGTTGGTGCGCAGCGGCCGGGCCAGCGAGTACGGATCGTGCGTGAGACCGTACCCGGCACGGATGACGAAAGACTTAGTCGGACGGTAAGCCAGGCCGAAGCGCGGCGCAAATTGCCCGCGGCCGACATCGACACCCAGGTTTTCCGGTATGGATCCGACCCCGCCAATCTCGATCTTGTTGGTTTCAGGGTTATAGTTTTCCAGGCCACGATCGGCGCGCGTCGGCATGGGGAAGTATTCGAAACGGGTTCCATACGTAAAAGTCAACTTGCGGTGAATCTGCCAGCGGTCGCGCAGATAAAAACTGTACTGCCAGTTCCGCGTTGTGTACGGTGTCACCGTCAACAGGTTCTTTCCAAGTTGCGTCGTCAACCCCAGCAGGAAGCTGCCAAAAGCATTCACGGTGTTGCTCGACGAACTAAGCGTAGTACAGTTGTTGCCCGAGCCGGCCACCGTGCAAAGCCGAGTGGGACCGGTCCCGAAGGCAAAACGGCCACGCGGCCCGCGATCGTTTCCGCCGGTGAACTCCGGCTGGGTATGGTTCATGGCCTGGTGATACAGATCCATTCCCCAGCGCACCTCGTGTTTTCCCTGCGTCCAGGTCGCGTTGACGACATATTGGAATTGATCGTCGTTGCGGTAGTAGGGCATAAAGTGATCCTGCGACCCGTAGAAGTCGTATCCGCTGACATCAAAACGCGGAAATCCGCTCTGGAATCGCTTGGGACCATTTGTGCCGGGGATTCCCAGCACGTCCAGGCCGTAGTTCTTTCCGATGCTGGGGTGCTCGGAGTTTGAGATCATCCGGACAAAACCGAAGTTGGCGTCAACGATAATCCGTGGCGAGGCAATCCAGTTGGCGCCCACCGACCAGTTGTAAGTCTTGCCGTCTCCCGTGCCCGTGTTTCCGGCGCCCATCCCAGCGCCTTCCAGCACCGGGCCAAAGAACGTCGGAGTCGTCACGTTGAAATTGAGCACGCTGAAACGCGCAAACATGTTCACCTTCTCGTTGATGTTCCAGTTGCCCTTGCTGTCGACGGTCCAGCGATCGAACAGGTAGGGGGCCGAATTGAAGTAGTTGTTGTTTTCGGGAAACGTCCCGTCGGCATTGGGCAGGTTGGGCAGCGGAATCAGCGCAATGATCTTCTGCGTGATGGGGCTCTTGCGGTTATCCGGAATCTTGTTGCCCGGAAACTGCAGCCGGCCGGTCCCGTTTGGATTTCCGGTCGCGGGATCGTAGATCCTGGTAGTAAAGCCGGAAAAATCGCCGTTGCGGACAGCTAGCGTCGGCACCGACCCGGTGCGACCCTCGTTGCGCCGATCCGCGGTGCCTTCGTAGCTGACAAAGTAGAAAAGCCTGTCCTTGATGATGGGACCGCCCACGGTGGCGCCCCACTGGTTGTAAATAAACTTGCCTTTGGGTTGGTCGAGCGGCCGGAAGAAATTGCGCGCCCGCAGGCGGTTGTTGTGATGGTACTCAAAGAGCGATCCATGCAAATTATTGGTGCCGCTTTTCGTTTTTACGCTGATGGCGGCGCCGCCGGCCAGCCCCTGTTCGGCGTCGAAGCTGTTGGTGGTGACGTTGACGACTTCGATCGATTCCAGAGATGGAACATAAGCGGTAACGTGGGGCACCCAGACATTGGTCGAACTGGCGCCGTCGATGCGGGTGTTGTTGGAGCTGCGCGACGCGCCGTTGACGTTGAAGACCAGCGAGCGCGAAGGATTGGTCTGGATCGAGTGCGCGTCTTCGGGGGTGGAGAATCCGGGCAGCGTTTCAAACAGAGCCTGGTAATTTCGACCAAGCGGGACGGGGAGGTTCTCCAGTTGCTTTGCGCTGACTTCCGACTGGACTTCGGCGCTGTCGGTCTGCAACAGTGGCGTGGATTCGGATGAAACAGTCAACGATTCGGTGACCTCGCCGACTTGCAGCGTCAGGTCGACCCGCGCGACGTTGTTGACGGCGACGGGAACATCGGTCCGGATCGACTCCTTAAAACCCGGCAACGCGACCTTGACCGTGTAGGTTCCACTGGCAACGGTCGGGAAGCTATAGGTCCCCGCCTCGTTGGTCAAGGTCTGTCGTGTTTGGTTGGTTTCCTTGTGGGTGATTGTAACGTCGGCGCCGGGCACGACCGCGCCTGTCGCGTCGGTCACATTGCCCACGATGGAACCATACAGAACCTGCGCCGAAACAGGCGGCGTAAACGAAAGCGCGAGCGCCGCGCCCAAAGCCAGCAGGCAAACCATTGTGCTGAATTGTCGGATCATATGAACCCCCAATTAAACTACACTTCAGATTCTCTGGCTGCTAGCCGGGTGGAGCGCCTCTCGAGCGGGTTGGCAGCTACGTAGAGTACCCTCTGAGTTATCATTAGAAGCTCAGTTGGTCAACCAAAAAACCTGAAAGTCCAGGTGGTTCGGCACGAAGGGACGGATCGAGATGATGCTGGGACTGTTGTTATTCCTGTCAGGCTGGATTTTCGCCGAAGAACCAAAACTCAAGCCCGAGGAAACGATCGCGCGGCACCTGGCCTCGATCGGCACCCTGGAAGCGCGCAATTCACGGAAAACCAGCGTGGCCGAGGGCAAGGCCACAGTCAAGTTCCTCGTGGCTGGCTCGGGTGCAACCGCGGGCCGGGCCCTGTTGTTTTCCCAGGGCCGGAAGTTTCGCCTGCTGCTCGAGTTTGACAACATCCATCAGTACCTGGGCGAGGACATCGTATTCGACGGCGAGAAGCATGCCGTTGGCTATACCGTGACCGATTCGCGTTCACCCTTCGGGGAATTCCTGCACACCTACAATGGGATTATTCAGGAAGGTCTGTTGGGCAGTGTTCTTTCCACGGTTTGGCCCCTGCTCGATCTGCAAGCCCGGCGGCCAAAGCTCCAGTCCCGCGGCTTAGTCAAGGTCGGAGGCCAGCAGCTTCAACAACTGGACTACCAGTTGAAAAAGGGCCGCGATGTGAACGTCAGCCTTTACTTCGATCCCGAGACGTTTCGTCACGTCAAAACCATCTACACCGTGACGATAGCGGCCGCACTTGGCACCAACCTGCAGGACACCTCCGTCCGCGAAACCTACTACAAAATCGAGGAGACTTTCGGCGCTTTTCGAACTGTCGAAGGCCTGACGGTGCCGTCCCAGTGGAACATACGTTTCAGCATCGACGGCCGCCAGAGCGTGCAGTGGGAGTGGGACATGCGCTTGGACAAGATCACCTCCAATCAGCCTGTGGGTTAGGGGCCAGTGGTCAGTGGCCAGGGCCAGTCATGTCCGAGCCACGAGCGTAAGCGAGTGGGCAATCAGTGGCGCGATGTTCACCAGTATTCACCACTACATAGGAAGATGCTGGAAGCGCGCGCCCCCAGGGCCGACTGACCACTGACCACTGGCCACTGCCCCCTCCCGTTAACGCTAGCATCGGCCACCACGTCCTTTAACCCAGCCGTGAATTGGAGGCGGACGAGCCATGATGAGTTTATTTCTGTTTTCGGTCCTGTTTGAAATGGTACTCGGCGCCGTCAGCGCGCAGGCCCCCTTATATGTCCCGGCGCCTGGCTCCCCTTTGGCGGCCGCGGGCGGGCCCGGGAACATCCTCATCGCTGACATCAACAAGGACGGCAAACCGGATCTGGTTGTCGCCTGTGGGAAGGGGCGCGCGGTTCGAATATTCCGGGGGGACGGCCGAGGAGGTTTTGGCCCGCCACCGATTGTGGTGACCCTCACGATCAGTCCCGGAGAAATGGAGCTGGGAGACGTCAACGGCGACGGCCATCTCGATCTGGGCCTGGTCGATCACGACAGCTACGATGTGACGATCTTGCTCGGGGATGGGCGTTACGGTTTTCTACCGGCGCCCGGATCGCCCTTTGCGGCCAGCACGGGAAGCAGGCCGCACACCCATGGGCTGGTTTTCGGCGATCTCAATGGGGATGGCAGCCTCGATTTGGTCACAGGCAACAGCGCAGACGGCAACGTCGCCGTCATGCTGGGCGACGGCAAAGGCAAGTTTGTGCGCGCGCAAGGATCGCCGTTTGCCGTCGGGCCGAACCCCTATCCGCTGGCCCTTGGCGACATCAATGGCGATGGCCGCCTCGATGTCATCGCTCCCAACAGCGGCCGGAACCGCACTCTGACGGTGTTGTTTGGAGACGGTCGCGGCGCTTTCCAATCGGCGCCCAATTCGAAGATCTCCGTCCGGGAAGGACCCTTTTTTGTAACACCGGGCGACTTGAACGGAGATGAAAAACTCGATCTGGTTGCCGCGCACGACGATAGCAGTCTGGTGACGATTCTTCTGGGTGATGGCCGGGGCAACTTCTCGCCGGCCGAAAGTTCTCCCCTCAACATGCGACAGCAAGGCGTCTTTGGAATTGTTCTCCGAGACGTCAATGGCGACCGAAGGATGGATCTGGCGGCAGCCACCGCCAACAGCGTGTCGGTTTACCTGGGGGACGGTCGCGGAGCGTTCACACCGGCAACCGGCTCGCCGTTTCCTTCAGGGGCCGGCACATGGCGGCTGGCTCTGGGCGATATCAACAAGGACGGCAAACCCGATATCGCAACTACGAATGTGGAGAGCGACACGGTAACGGTGCTGCTTTCAAGTGGCAAGTGATGACGGGCGCTTACAGAGCCGCGACCGTAAGGGAGCGGGCAATCAGAGGCAAGAGTTACGAATTACGAGTTACGCATTACGAGTTACGAGGTACGAATTACGAATTATGAGTTACGAATTACGAACTTCATATTTGGTAATTCGTAACTCGTAATTCGTAAATGCTGCCTCTGATTGCCCACTCGCTTACGCTCGTGGCCCGGACATGCTGCCACTGATTGCCCACTCGCTTACGCTCGTGGCCCGGACATGTTGCCTCTGATTGCCCACTCGCTTACGCTCGTGGCCCGGACATGCTGCCTCTGATTGCCCACTCGCTTACGCTCGTGGCTCGGACATATTACTTGACTGGCGCTTCCTTCAACATGAATGGAATGACCCGTTCGATGGTTTCAGAGTCGGGCTTGATCGGGTTGATCAGCAGACCCGACTTGGCATCCATAGTCCAGCCCTGTTTGGTCTTAAACTGCATGACAGGCGCGAGCAGGAATTTGCCCTGCTGAACGTTCCATTCGGCCGGACCGAGTATCTGGAAGGCGATGTCGTTGTCCCGGATGCTGTTTTTCACCCGCGTGGAAACGAGCTTGATCTCGTTTTTGCCCTGCTTCAGGTAGGGAGTGATCACGATGGTGCGGCCGGCGAGGGCGAAACTGTTCAGAGGCGTCCCATTGATCGTGACGGCTGCCGTAACGGGTGAATTCCAGGATGCATACGTAGGCGTGCCGCTGAGGACATAATCCCCGGCCTTGATCGTCTTGTTTTCAGGCTCTGGCCCCACGTAGTACAGGTTGTAGGTGAGGGTCACCTCCTTGACATCCGGTCCGAGCGGGTGAGAGTAATTTCCGTCTGCAAATTTCCAATCCGTGCCATTGCCAATTTGCCACAGCACCGGATCCATGATCATCTTGTTGCCCTCCTTGCGCATCGGCCCGATTCGCATAGTCAGGTGATTGTCCTTCGATGCCGGAACCTGAGGGGTCGTCTTGATCGTGATGGTGTTCCAACCGGGCTTGAAGTGCTCCTCGACGGACTCGATCGTATCCGAAGTGAAAATGTTGATGGTTTTGCCGTTTACGATGAACTCGCTGTGGAGAGGGTTGTCCCAGGAGCTGTAATTGCGCTTGACCCAGACCGACAAAGGCGCGTCGGACGCGGCCGCCAAACCAACCCATCCCAGCGCCAGGAAAGAAAACAAAACGACAATAAGAAAACTCCGTTTGCTCATGTCCGCCTCCAATGTGTTTTTGGGCCAGTATAACCGAACGCAGAAGTATCAGCGATCATGCCGCAACCGTTCGGATATTTTCTGGACTTCAGCCATGACGCGCAGCGTGTTTTCTCCCAGGATCTTGCGGATGTCCGACTCCTTGTAGCCCCGGCGCAGCAGGCCTTCCGTCAATTTCGGAAGGTGGCTGACATCTTCCATCCCCGCGGGCATGATGGCCCCGTCAAAGTCCGATCCCAGGCCCACGTGATCGGCGCCAGCCAGTTTGACGACGTGGTCGATGTGATCGAGAATCTTCTCCCAACGCACCGGCGGAGCGGGGCCGAATTGTTTGGCGACCTCGGCCTGCCGCAGCGCCTCGTTGTCTTCGCCCGGGAACTTTACGGTAAGTTCATTCATCAGCGTCTGCGACTTGTTCCAGTGCTGGGCGCGCGCCTCATCCAGGTAGGGGGTGTGGTAATTGATGTGAATGACACCGCCTTTGCCGGCCAGATCCCGGATCATGTCGTCGCTCATGTTGCGAACGTGACCGGCCAGCGCGCGGCATGAAGAGTGAGAAGCAATCAGCGGCGCGCGGCTGACGGCCAGCGTGTCGGTAAACGTCTTGTCGGAGACATGCGAGATATCGACCATCATTCCGAGACGGTTCATCTCCAGAACGATTTCTTTCCCCAGGCTGGTCAGGCCGTTGTGCTGAGCCGGCTGGCCGGAAGAATCGGCCCAGTCGGTATTGTAGAAATGCGCCAGCGTGATGTAGCTGACGCCCAGCTTGGAGAACATGCGCAAGACCGGCAGGCTGTTGTCGATCATGTGCCCGCCTTCCAACCCGATCAGAGCGGCGATCCTGCCCTTTCGGCGGGCTGTGCGGACCTGTTCGGCCGTCACGCAAAAGGCCACGTCGCCGGGCAGGTCTTCGGCCAGTTTGTGGACAGCGGCAATCTGGACCAGCGCTCGCTCGACGGCGGCCGGCCCGGTCACGCTGCCCGGGACAACGACTCCGAAGAAAAGCGCTCCAAGGCCGCCCTTTTTGATTCGGGGAAGATCGCAGTGGCCGGCTTGTCCCTGCGACGGCGGCCGGGAAGGGATGCCCGGAGGCATGGCCGAGTGCTCATCGGTAAACTTCCAGTTGGAGCGCGCCAGCCGCAGTGTCGTGTCGATGTGCGTGTCCAGGACGATCGAGGAGAAATGAATCTGCCGTGCTTTGCGAGTGATGGCATCGCCGGACTGCGCAGACCCGAGGGAAGTCGCCAGCAGTAACAACACGGCGACGGCTGTTGTATAGCGTACTTTCGTCATAGGCACTCCGCTTCCGGTGCGCACACTTCCAGCGTCTTCCTATTCTGATTGATGTTGTTAATTCTAATCCTATTCACCACAGAGACACAGCGCGCATAGCCGCAACCGTATGCCGTATGCCGCAGGCCGGCGACGGAGCGCCAACAGAGTCGCGGGCGGAAGGCTGCGGGCCGGTAAGAAGGAAGCGGGATCGAAAATCTTGCTGAAATAACAAGATTTCGCCAACTGGTAATCAGAGGACACAGAGAAACACAGAGGGATTAGATGCATGAATCAGAATTTTCGGTACCCCGAAAGGCTTTTCTCTGTGCTTTCTCTGTGCCCTCTGTAGTACTCATGAGTGAAACCTTCACTGCCGGCCCGCTCCCTCACGGTCGCGGCTCTGTTGGTGCTCCGTCGCCGGCCTGCGGCATACGGCATACGGCATACGGTTGCGGCTATGCCGCGCTGCGTCTCTGTGGTGAATACTCGTGAATATCGCGCCACTGATTGAACCACTGCTTACTGCTTACTGCCTACAGCCCGCTTCTGTCTCTCCACCATCGCCGCCACATCGGCCAGCAGCTTTTTGGCGTCGTAGACAATGCCGTCTTTGATCGTCCACTTGACGCCTCCGACGCGCTCGACTTTGCCAGTCTTGTCATTCAACTTGATCGCGCCGGTGCCGTATAAGACTTTCAGATTTTCCAGCGGGTTTTGGTCGACGATTACCAGGTCGGCCAGCAGTCCCGCGCGCACGGCGCCAAACTCGATGGGCTGCTTTTTAGGCTCATGCAGCGTCAGCGCGCCGTTCATCGTCGCGGCTTGAAAAACCTCGAGTGGATGAAAACCTGCCTCTTGCAACAACTCAAATTCCTGGATCAGGCCGAATCCATAGGTGGAGTAAATGAATCCGGAATCGGATCCGGTCGTCACGCGCCCGCCCATCTTTTTGTAATCGTTGACCAGCCGGAACCACACTTGGTAGAAGTTCCGCCAGGCGACTTCGTCCCAGGTCGTCCAGTAGTACAAGTACGAGCCGTGGTTGCTGCGGCTGGGCTCGTAGAAATCCAGCAAGGAAGGCAGCGTATACTTTTCGTGCCAATCGGCGTTGCGCAGGCGCATCACGTCGCGGCCGGCTGAGTAGATGGTCAGAGTGGGATCAAACGTCGTGCCCAATTCCAGGTGCTCCTTCAGGTACGCCTTCCACTCCGGGCTGCCGGGCTCGTGGATCTTGTCCCATAGACGCGCCACTTGCCCGAAGCGCTGCTGCTCGTTGTTGTTGATCTGGTCGACCGGCCAGGGCTGCACCACATGGTCTTTCAACAACGACTCGAAGTGCCCGTAGAAGTGGGTTACAGTCCCCAGTCCCAGGCGGGCCGCCTTGAGGGCATTCATCTGCGCGACCCCGCCCTGTCCGAGGTGCGCCGTCGAGCCGAGCCCGAGTTTTTTGGCTTCGTCCAGCAGCGCCGCCATGATTTCGGGCCGCTGCGAGCCGAGTTTCAAACCGTCAACGCCGCTGGCAGCTGCCCAGCGAACCCACTCGCGCGCCGCTTCGGTGGTATCAATCGAGCCGCCCTGCCAGCCGCTGCCCGGGCGCTGATAGTTGAAAATGCGAGGGGCCACGATCTCGTTGCGGGCACTGCGCTCCTTTTCCTTGACCGCAACCGCGTTGGACGTGAGCGGCACGCCGCGAACGGTCGTGACGCCGTGCGCCATCCAGAGTTTGTAAGCGTATTCCGCGTCGGGATTCTTGGGCTGCCCACCTGCGTGCACATGCAGATCCACAAACCCGGGCAGCACGTACATGCCCGTAGCGTCGATTTCGAAATCGGGTTTCTCCGGCCGCCGGTTCGGGCGCAGCGGCAGACCCGGCGTGCCGGCGCTCTGGATCGACTTGATGCGATTGTCCTCGATGACGATGTCGACAGGGCCTTGAGGAGGCGCTCCGGTTCCATCGATCAGGATGGCGCCTCGGATCACCAGCGTCTTGAAGGGTCCGCTGCCCTCATCGGGCGCCCGGTTGGGGGCGGCAACAAGTTGTGGCGGCGCAGGAGGATCCTGCGCCAGCGCAACGCCGGCGAGGAAAAGGGCCGCCAAAGCGGCTGCTAGCAGCGTGATCGACCGTGCTCTGGTCAGCATAAGTGTCCTCTCTCCGGTTCTGGTTAGGGCTGCAAAAATCTACTACGGAGGAGCCTGAGAACATAGATTTCTTTACAAAAAGTTTCGTCCTTCTAAGGGACGGAAGGAACGACCAGGGACTACGGACTAATGACTCAGGACTAAGGGCAAGATAATGGGTACCAGTTAACGAAGTTCGTAACTCGTGACTTGTAACTCATAACTCGTCCTTTGTCCTTCGCCCTTCGCACTTTGTTCTTCGCAGAGGATTATGTGAGAAAAGACAAGTACGAAGGCCTAAAGACCCCCGGGTTGTCGACATCGTGCAGGAAACGATGCTGTTCTCTCCAGTGTGGGCGATTATTGTTTTCATGGGGAAATCTTTTCGGAGTACAACAGAGACGCGGATCGGAATGGGTGCAGACTTGAGTAGAAAACAACCGGCAAGATTTCCGCGCCAATTGGCCCAAGCAGGCTGCCTGCTGGGAGCAGCGCTTGCCAGCGTCTGGCTGGCCGTCGGGCAAAGAGCCGCAGCGCCGACGGATAGGCCGCCTCCGCCTTCGCCGCATGCGGCCGCCGGCGTCCGCTACGATGATGTCACGGTGTCGGCGGGGATGGCTTCTTTCCGGCACGTTTCAGGCACGCCTGAAAAGGATTACATTCTCGATGCGACCGGTTCCGGTTGCGCTTTCCTCGATTACGACAATGACGGCTGGCAGGATGCCTATCTGGTCAACGGCTCGACGTACGAAGCCCTGGAAGGGAGGACCGTCGCGCCGCGTGCTGCGCTTTTCCGAAACAACGGCAACGGAACTTTCACCGATGTCACCACCCGCGCCGGAGTGTCAAACCAACGCTGGGGACAGGGTGTCGGTACCGGAGATTACGACAATGACGGCTGGCAGGATATCTACGTAACCAACTACGGGAAAAATCGCCTCTACCACAACAACGGTGACGGAACATTCACGGACGTCGCGGAAAAAGCGGGCGTGTCGGTTGACAGTTGGACAACCGGATGCGCCTTCGGTGACTACGACGGGGATGGCCGGCTGGATTTGTTTGTGGCAGGCTACGTGCGATTCGATTTGAACAAGAAGCCTCCGCCAGCGCGTCCCGATGCGGCAGCCGCCCCTGCCGGCCCGGCCGCCGCGGATCGGCCCGCCGCGGCGGGCATGGGAGCGTCCTATTCGGTCGGCGCCAGCTATTGCCAGTACCGGGGCCAGCGCGTCATGTGCGGCCCGCGTGGCCTGGAAGGCGCGCGAGACTACCTGTTCCGCAACAACGGAGATGGGACCTTTTCCGAAGTGAGCGTCCGTGCCGGAGTGGCCGATCCGAAAGGGCTGTATGGCTTCGGCGTCGCATGGTTTGACTCCGATGACGATGGGCGGCTCGACCTGTTTGTAGCCAACGATTCGACGCCCAACTATCTGTATCGCAACCGCGGCGACGGCACGTTTGACGACGTCAGTTACAGTTCCGGCACGGCGCTCAACGAGAGCGGCCGCGAGCAGGCGCACATGGGAGTGGCCATTGGCGACTACGACAATGACGGGCGGGATGATATTCACATTACGAATTTCGCCGACGATTCCAACGTCCTGTATCACAACGACGACGGGAAAAACTTCAGCGATGTGACTTTTCTGGCCGGGCTTGGCGAAATCACCATCCCGTTTCTCGGCTGGGGAACCAACTTCTTCGACTACGACAACGACGGTTGGCTGGATCTTTTTGTGGCCAACGGCCATGTTTATCCGGCCGTCGATGCGGCCGGATGGAACACCTCCTACCGGCAGCGTGCGCTATTGTTTCGAAATTTGAAGACGCGCTTTGCCGAGATCGGATCTTCGGGCGGCGCCGGGCTGACCAAACCGCGGCCCGTGCGCGGCTCGGCCGTAGCCGACTATGACAACGACGGAGACATGGACATTCTCTTAAACAATATAGACGACGCTCCGGCGCTGCTTCGAAACGACGGAGGCAGCCGGTCGGGTCATTGGCTCGAGTTGCGTCTGATCGGAGACGTCACGCAGCGTTGCCCGCGCGATGCCATCGGCTCGGTCGTTTTTTGCACTGCCAACGGAGTACGGATGCGTGGGGAAGTGGCCAGCGGCAGAGGTCAGGTGGCTCAATCCGATCTGCGCGTACATTTTGGCCTCGGACCGGCCGAGGCCATCGAGAAGCTGGAAGTGCGCTGGGCCAACGGTCCGACGGTTGAGTATAAGATTTCAAAAGTCGACTCGATCGTTGTCATCGACCAGTCGAAGCCAGCGCCATGACAGAGCTAAGGAACGAGGCACTAAGGACTAAGGACTAAGGACGAGGTACGAAGGACGAGGTACGAAGGACGAGGTACGAAGGACGAGGTACGAAGGACGAGGTACGAAGGACGAGGTACGAAGGACGAGGAATCTGTCCTCGTCCCTCGTGCTTCGTGCTTCGTCCTTAGTCCTTCGCCCTTCGTTCGTACCTCGTACCTCGCACCTCGTACCTCGTAGTTCAGAGCGTCCAACCATCCCGATACTCGCGTTGGACAAATGGTTTTGCGGAGGGAAGATTCGGCACTTCGAGGTTGGGAGCATCCCAATTCAGCTTCGCTCCTGTCCGCAGCGCCAGATTGCCAAGCAACACCGCTTCGGTGACCGGACCAGTGAATTCGAAATTGCCGCCCCCCGCCTTGCCGCCCTTACAGGCTGCGATCCATTCCTGGTAATGGCCGATCGATCGGGGGAGCGTTTTTTCGGGCTGCTTGAATTCCTTCATTCTTGAATCGGGAATCAGCCTGGGGTTGGCGCCGTTGAAGCGGCATAAAATCTTGCCGTGGTCACCGACAAACAACAGACCCTCCTTTTCCATTTCTTGTCCGCTGTCCAGCTCATCGGGCCGCGGCGGCCGCAGACCGCCATCGTACCAGGTCACTCTTACAGGAGGCATCCCGTCACGTCCTGGAAAGCTGTAGTGAATGATCGACGCCTTCGGGAAGGTCTCCTTGAGGACCTCAGTGGAGCTGGCCTCTATGCTTAGAGGCGATCCCAGCTTCAAGACGCGGAAGATCGTGTCGAAGCTGTAACAGCCCATGTCGCCGATGGCGCCTGCGCCGAAGTCGTGCCAGCCGCGCCAGACAAACGGCAGATAGGCTGTATGATACGGCCGCTCGGGCGCTGGCCCCAGCCACAGATTCCAATCGAGTCCTTCGGGCACAGGCGGCGTCTCGGCGGGACGGTTGATTCCTTGAGGCCAATAAGGCCGGTCCGACCAGTTGTGCACGTGCCGCACCGGTCCGATCGCGCCGCTCCAGACCCACTCGCACAACAGGCGCGTTGCTTCCGATGCTTGATTGCCAACGGCCACCTGCGTGGCGACGCCTGTCCGCTGTGCGACCTGCGCCACTTGGCGGGCTTCGTGAATCGAATGCGTCAACGGTTTCTGGCAAAAGACGTGCTTACCTTTCTTCATGGCGGCGATGGAAACGACCGCGTGGGCATGGTCGGGCGTTCCGACAATGACCGCGTCGAGGTCCGTCACGGTTTCGAGCAATTCGCGAAAATCGGCGAAGGCCGCGCAGCCTTGGTAACTGCCCGATTCTTTCTGCGTGGCGTAATAGGCGTCCACGATCTGGCGCGCCGGCTCGCGTCCGGCGACCCCGGCAGAGTCTCCGCCCCAATCCGCTTTGGCGATGGCCCTGCGCACCTTGTCGCGCAATTCGTATTTTCCCCACTCGACGTAGTCACTGCTCTGCTTGTTGACATCGCACACGGCAGTGACCTGCACCTCCGGCAGGGCCAGGAAATCGAGCATGACCCGTGTGCCTTGCGCCCCCACTCCGATACAGGCAGCCGTGATTTTGTCGCTGGGCGCGATAAAGCCAACACCTCCCAGGACGTGTCGCGGCACGATCATCCAACCTGCGGCCGCGCCTGCCACAAAGGCACGGCGTGAAATGTTCCGGGTGTTGTTTCTGTTTGATTCTGGGCGGATTGTCATTTTGACACCCTCGTGGCGAAGGACGAAGGACGAAGGACGAAAGACTAATGAAAACCACGGAAAACTCGTACCTCGTACTTCGTACCTCGTACCTCGTACTTCGTACTTTATTACACCTCGCCGATCAGATCCGCAAGCCGGTTTTTCCAAACTTTGTTCGGCGTATAATTAAGCGACATGTTTCTCTCCAGGTTTCCGACCGGCGCTGGAGCAGGCGCGCTTTGCCTGCTGTTGGCGTCGCCCTTGTGGGCCCAGGCGCCGTCGTCGGTGCAGTTCTTTATGCCGGACGGATCCATGCCGACCCGCGAACTGCGACTGCAGGTCACAACCGACGACGGCAAGGTCACCGATACGTTCTTTACCGATTCGAAGGGACGCTTCCTGATCGCCCGCTCGCAAGGCCTGCCGCCCAACGCCGGGTACACGATCCGCGTGGAAGGCGACGAGCGGACTTTTGATACGACGATCGTTTCCTTCAAGCTTTACACCCTCAGTTACATTCCGGTTTTTCTGCGGCCTTGGCTGCCGCCTGTCGATGCCCCGGCGGCGACGGTCGAACTGGCCCAGTTTGACGCCAAGGTTCCCAATAAGGCCCGCAAGGCTTACCAGCAGGCCATCGAACAGCTTGAAGCGGGCAAGAGCGACGCTGCCCTGAAGAAGCTGCGACGTGCCGTGGCCATTCACCCTGCTTATTTCCGCGCGCTCAACGACCTGGGAGTCCTGTTGATGCAATTGGGAAGGTTCAGCGAGGCTGCCGAAGAGTTTGAGCGGGCCGTGAGCATCGGTCCGACTGCCTTCCTTGCGCGTCTCAATCTCGGCATCGTCAGGACCAAGCAGTCCCGCTACGACGAGGGGCTGAAGATCCTCGAGGATCTGCACCGCGATTTTCCGCTGCTGCTGGAAGCCCGTATCCGATTGGCCGACGTGCTGGCAGCGCTGGGGAGGGTGGATGAATCCGAGACGCATCTGCGCGCGGTGCTGGCCGATGCGCGTGTGGAAAAAAAGCCCGCCGGCGATGCGCACTACAAGCTGGGCCTGGCGCTCAACCGCAAACAACTGTATGCCGACGCCGCCCTTGAGTTTTCCAAAGCGGTCAAGATTTTGCCGGCTTCGGCCAATGCGCAACTGCAGTTGGGTGGCGCATTGATGCGCCTCGAGCGGCTGGAGGAAGCCGAGTTCCCCTTGCGTGAGTCCTATCGGCTCGGGGGCGCTGCAATGGGAGGAGCCCAGTTGTTGCTCGGGCAGATTTACATCACCCAGGGAAAAATCGAAGACGCACGCCTGGCCTTCGAGCAGTATCTCAAAGACGTGCCTCAAGCGCTCAACGCGGCCGATGTTCGGGCCGTGATTGCCAAGATAAAATAGCAGGGGTCAGGCGTCAGGGGTCAGGCTTCAGGGGCCGTAATCCACAATAAAATCCGCAATCCGCAATTCCCTGACCCCTGACCCCTGTTCTTAGAAATTCAGCCTCAACTGAAATTCGATCAACCGCCCGCCCGGATCATTGGTACCAGACACCGTGAAATCGCGGTACGCATTGGTCGTCTGGCCAAAGGCCGCGCCAATGCCGCCCGTGGCGGCGTTGGTACCGGGCGCTTGAATTGTGATGCTCGACTGGTTGAACGCGTTGAGGAACTGAACCCGAAATTCGAAGTTGGTTCCCTCGGTAATAGCCGTCCGCTTCATCACGTTTAAGTCCCAGCGCGAAGTCCACGGTCCGTAGAGGAACACGCGGCCTCCGAGTTGCCCCGGGGTGAGCGGCGGACCCAGATAAGGCTCGTTCGGATTCAGGTTGGCCAGCGTTTTTCCACCCGTCTCGAATGCGGCCAGCGTGTTGTCGATGATGGTCTGTGGCAGCCAGTAGACCACGCCACGGCAAGTTCCCGAGGTGCACACGGTCTCTTTCCGGATCTTGACGAGTTTCTGCAGTTCCTTAGCTGTGATGTTGTTCAGTACCATTCCCGATTCGCGGTTGTTGAACGTCAACCGGCCGCTGGTAAACAAGGTCGGAGAGCCCGATTGAATCCGGGCCACTCCGCTCCATTGCCAACCTTCCAAAATCGTATTTGTTTACCGCATTAGTCTTCATCGGTGACGGAGACAGCCGGCGGATCGAGAGTGCACAGGCGCTTCTGGACGTGCCGGTGCAACGGAAAGACGAAGATCAGCTTGGGAGCTTTCCGGGCGAG
>JBPCNK010000306.1:0-4105 GCA_051001345.1 Acidobacteriota bacterium
ACCCGCTCGCGTCGCTCGCGGCACCGCTGATTGCCGTTCTCTGGCATGCATGGAAAGACTGAGTACGCTCACTCCGGAACCCCTGACCCTAACCCCTGACCCCTATTTCAGCGCCTCCCTCAGAGACGAGTTGCCCGGATCGAGTTTCAAAGCTTGCACCAATACGGTTCTAGCTTTCTCAGGTTGGCCAAGCGCGAGATAAACTTCAGAAAGGCGCAACGCGGCGCTGGACATGCGCGGCTCAAGTTCCAGAGCCTGCTCCAGCAACCGGATACCGGGGTTCACCTGGCCGGCGCTCAGCCGGATTTCCGCCAGACGCAAGTAAACCTGCAAGGTCGGCGTGCCCAGCGCAACCGCACGTTGCAGAGCCTGCGCCGCTCTCCCGATCGAAGCGGGGTCTGACGAAACCCGGAGTTGAGTCAATCCGAAGGACTCCTGTACATCTCGATCGTCGGGATACTCGCGAGCGGCTTGTTCCAGCAACTCATAGGCGCTCTGGCGATAGGAAGGAGACAGTGACAGTTGAGCGTAAGCCAGCGCCCGTGTGCGCAGGTCGGGCGCCGACTGGCCAACCGCGGTCTCGTAGACGAGGTCGGTTCCCCTGACGCTCAGCGCTGCAGGGCCCGGAGCCGCCTGAGGCGACCGGCGAATTCGGTGGTCAGTTGCCACCGCGTGAGCGATACCGACAACCTGGCTTTTGGGCATATGGCAGCCGACGCAGTTGTCCGGAGGCGAAGTAGCGTGCCGGGTTTCCGGCCTGGCGGCGCACTCCTGCAGTTTGTGACACGTCAGGCAGCGGCTCTTGTAGTGGTCGACACGCGCCGTTGCCCTTGGCTCCTGATGCGGATCGTGACAAGTTGTGCAGGCCAGTTCACCGGCAGTCGCCTTCCAGCAACTGCTTGACCTGATTTGCGCGACGTGACTGATGCCCGGAAAGACTTCTCCCCGCTCCCCCTTGATTTGCAGCGGGACCGAGAATATGGCAATCGTCTCGTCCAGTGGTTGGCCGGGCCGGAAATCGCCTTCGCTTCGGCCCGGGCGCAAAACGCGCGCGTCGCCCCGCAGATGGCACTGGTCGCAAACATTGTCGCGAAGTTGTTTCGGCAGCTTGCGGGGATTTACAATTGCGCGCGCAGCCGCTTCGACTTCTCCCGACCGGTTCAACTCCGCATGTTGTTGTCCCGGACCATGACAGCGCTCGCATCCGATCGCCAAGGTTTGGAACGGCGGATCCAGGTAAAGGTTCAAGCCTCCCCTCACCGGCTTGGCCAGACCGGCGTGGCAGACAACGCATTGCTCCCAGACGGGACGATTGAATCCATGGAATGACTTGTTTTCGTAGCCTGGAGAAAGATCCCACTGTTTCGCGGAGGTGTAGAAGGAAATCGGCGACATATAAAGCCGGTTGCCATCGGCAATCAAATAACTCCTGCCGACGCGACCCGAACCTACCGAATACTTCACCTCGCGGGTGTCTGAATAAAGAGTTTTTCCTGAAGAATCCTTTTGCGATTCACGATGAAAGTATTTCCCCTGTCTCTTAAAGACAGCATAGTGACGATCGAGAATCTGGCTATAGAACTCGAACGGCCGCGCGAAGTCCCCGAGAGGATCGCGGGAATCGGGTCGCGTCATGGAGCGTCCCATGCTTGTCTTCCTGAAACTTTCGTATTGTGTGGCGTGGCAGCCTTTGCAGGCCTCGTCTCCTACGTACGCATTGTCTTTGGATTCCTTCAGGGCGAGCAAAAGGCTGGACGCCGCGCCCGCCAGCAATGTCAGCAGTGCGAGTCCGTACCAAACCCGTCGCAGCCTTCTCGCTTCGTTCATCACTCCTTACTTTATTCCCTTCCGACAAACGTTCCAAGTGGCTGGTGGAACAGGCTTCCAGCCGTCAGTTTTGCGCAGAGTGTTAAGCTGGTGTTCTATGGGGAAGTCTCAGTGCCGCGAACCACAGAGCGAACGAAGAGAGCGGTGGCCATCGAGTTCCTGCCACGTGTATCAATATCACCACTCTCTTCGTTCGTGGCACTGACACTTCCTATGACAAACGCGGGAGGGGCGATGCTGGTTGTTTCCAATCAGAACATTTCCGGTAGCGTGCTGCAGATGGACGGCTATCACTACGAAAACTGCACCATCGCCAACTCGGTGTTAATTTACAGCGGTGGCGATTTCAGCTGGACCAACTGTCAGTTCATGCAGTGCGAAATTCGCCTGGTCGGGCCGGCCCAGCGCGCCGTCCATTTCCTGCAATTGTTTGGAATGGTCCCTCAGCAGGCGCCGACCACCGCCGCTGCCGCAGGTTCCTCCCAATTGAACTGAACATCCGGTGACAGTGTCGCGAACTACAGAGCCGCCAACTAGAGAGCCGCCAACGAAGGGGGCGGTGACCATCGGGTTTTTGCCACGTGCATCAATATCACCACTCTCTTCGTTCGTGGCACTGACACCGTGGCACTGACACCGCAGCACTGAAACCTACCTCTCATAGGACTCATCACGAGAACTTTCCGACAATGGAATGAGGAACTTCAACGGGTCGCGCACAATCGCGGAGCGGGCCTGGTCAAGCGACGCGGAGCCGGCGTAGCTGACCGACGAGGCCAAATGTCCGCGGATCCGCCGCAGAACATCGATCACACTTCCTTTGTAGGGAACCTGCATTTCCTGCCCTTCCGGCGGCGTGGCCAGCGCTTCCTCGGCAGCGTCTCCGTCTTCGGCATCGTAGAGCGCCTCCAGAACCGCCTCGGGCGAAGTCATCCCGCGATACAGCTTTTTCTTATGGCCCGTCGCCGGGTCGATGATGACGTGGCCGGGAGCCTCGTCGGTGCCCGACAGCATTCCTCCCAGCATCACTGAAGAAGCCCCACACGCGATGGCCAGAAAAACGTCCTTGTCGTGCTTAACGCCGCCGTCGGCGATGATCGGTACGGAATCCTCGACGGCCCGCCAGACTTCGCGGATGGCCTGCAACTGTGGGACTCCGGCGCCCGTCTCTAATCGCGTCCGGCAGCCTCGGCCCGGACCGATACCGACCTTGATGGCGTCCACCCCGAGATCCTTCAAAAACAGCGCGCCGGCTGCCGTGCCGACATTGCCCGAGATCAGGTCGGCTTCGGCGAAACGCTTGCGGAAGGCTTCAACGGCCTGCTGCATGACATCGGAGTGGCCGTGCGCGATGTCGATGACGATGACATCGGCGCCGGCAGCCAGCAATTCGGCCGCCCGCTCCAGGAAATCTCCACGCGCGCCGATTGCGGCCCCCACCAGGAGCCGCCCCTTGGAGTCTTTGCTCGAATAAGGGCGCTGCCGCGACAGGATCAAGTCCTTCTTGGTAATCAGTCCGCGAATCTGTCCGTTGGCGTCAACCAGCGGCAGTTTTTCAATGCGCTTTTCCGAGAGGATTCGTTCCGCTTCGGCGATTCCAATCTTGGGTGGACCCGTGATCAACCTCTCGATGGGTGTCATGAACTCTTCGACGGGGCGATCCTCCTGGCCCTCCGACCAGGGCATGTCGCGATTGGAGAGCATGCCGGCCAGCCGGTAGCTGCCCGGTGTGTCTTCAATCAGGATGCCGGTGATGTTGTGTTTGCGCGTGAAGAGTCTGGCTTCCCGGATGGTAGCGTTGCGCGGAAGCGCCAGAGGTTTTTCGACGATGTGACCGTGGCTGCGCTTGACCTGCAGAACTTCGCGAGTCTGCTCGGCAATGCTCATGGCGCGGTGGATGATGCCCACGCCTCCCTCCAGCGCCATGGTCTTGGCCATGCTGGCTGCCGTGACGCTGTCCATGTTGGCCGAAATGATCGGCAGCGAAATCCGGTGCTGGCGCGACAACGGCAAGGCGAGGTCGACTTGGCGGCGGCTCCCCACCAGCCCGCGCTGGGGCCGGAAGAGGAAGTCATCGAAGGTTCGGCCCGCGAATTCGGGCTCGAGACCGGCCTTAGGAGAACTGGACGCCATAGTCTTATTATGTTACAAAGTCGCTGAATTCTTGTTCTTTCGTGTACCCGCTCCCTTGCTCATAGTCGCCAGTCGCCAAACAGCAGGGGTGAGGGGTGGGGGGGGGGAGGGGGGGGAGGGGTGGGGTGGGCGGCGGCGGTAGGTG
>JBPCNK010000307.1:0-11466 GCA_051001345.1 Acidobacteriota bacterium
TTTGGAGGTGCGGGCTTCCCACAGAAAAAGTCGAGCATTGGGGGAGGTGCGCGCAAGACCCCCCCCCCCCCAGGCCCACGCTCACACGTTTCATCCTTGGTGGTAAATCCCCATGATTCATAAGCACTGCCGTCAATCACTCGTCAGAGATGAATTTGCGAAGTGACTGCTTTCCGGAAAGCACAGGCGCGAATAAGTCTCCCCGGTCTTCAAGCCGATCGAAGATCGTTTCGATGTTGAAATCACCTGCATCGAGTGGCCGTTTGAGCTCAGCCCATTCGAGCGGCGTCGACACTGCCGCCCGGCTGACGGGCCGCAGCACATAGGGGGCCACGATAGTCTTGCCTTTGCCGTTTTGCAGATAGTCGACGTAGACTTTTTTGTGGCGATTCTTCATCGCCCTTTCGGTGGTGGCCACTTTGGGAAGCTTGCGCACGACTTCTTCAGCCAGAACGCCGGCGAAGTTTTTGACTTCCTCGTATCCGAATTCGGTCTTGACCGGAACGTAGACGTGAATCCCGGTGGCGCCCGAGGTCTTGGGGTACCCAGTCAGTTTGACCGCGTCGAGCACCTCCTTGAGCGCCAGCGCTACTTCCTGAACTCCGGGAAACGGCACGTCCTCCGGATCGAGATCAAACAGCACCCAATCGGGCGAATCGAGAGATTGACAGCGCGAGTTCCAGGGGTGCTGCTCGATGCAGCCCAGATTTGCCAGGTACAGCAGTGTTTCGCGGTCGTCACAAATGATGTAGTTGATCTTGGCGCGCGGCCCGCCCGAAGCGATTTTTTCCGTGCGAATCCACTCGGGCGTGTGGTCGGGCGCGTCCTTTTGGTAAAAGTGCTGTCCTTCAATTCCGTTGGGATGTCGTTTGAGCGTCAGGGGCCGATCCTTCAAATAAGGGAGCAGGACCTCGGCAATCCGATCGTAGTAGAGGATCAAATCGCCCTTGCTGTACTTTTCACGCGGCCAATACATCTTGTTGAGATTCGTGAAGACAAGCCGTGGGGTCTGGATTTCCGCCAACCGCTCCGCCTTAAGCTTCTCCTTCTTGTCCCCTGACCCTTGCCTCTTGCTCCCTCCCAACTGCCGACTGACTACGTGGGACCCGCGACCTTCCGGTCGCGGCTCTGACCCCTGATCCCTGACCCCTGACCCCTGCTTTTCCCCTGACCCCTGACCCCCGACCCCTGACCCCTGCTGTTCTTCGAGTCCAAGATAGACGGGCGCGCGCAAGTTGCCTTCGCGCGTCCACTCGTTGAACTTGACCCGGCAACTCAATTCAGGGCGCGTCCAGTGTGCTCCCTTGATGGCAGGAGGCTTGTCAAATGGCGGCTTGGCCTGCTCCAGTTTCTTCAAACGAGAAATCAAATCGGTTAGGCGACCGGCATCAAACCCGGTGCCGACGCGGCCCACGTAGCGGAGTTTGCCGTCGTCGTACTGTCCGAGCAGCAAAGCGCCGAGATGTTTGCGGCCGCCGGCAGGCGGAGTCCAGCCTCCGATGACGAAGGAAGATTGCTGGATGCACTTGATTTTCAGCCAGTCCCGGCTGCGTTTTTGCTGGTAGGCGCTGACGGCGCGCTTGGCCACGATCCCTTCCAGGCTGCGCGCGGCACAGACATCCAGAAAGCGGCCCTGGCCGGAGAGGTGTTCGGAAAAAAACAGCCGTCCGCGCGACTCGACCACCTGCTCCAGAATTTTCTTGCGCGACTCAAGCGGAAGGGACATCAGGTCAAATCCATTGCAATAGAGAAGGTCGAACACAAAGTAGACGACCGGTACGTCCTCGACCAGGCGCTCGATCTGTTTCTTGTTGGTCACGTGCATGCGCGGCTGCAACAACTGGAAGCGCGGCACACCGGCATCGTCCAGCGCGCAGATCTCTCCGTCGAGGACAGCCTGCTCGGCGGGAAGCGCGGCCAACTCGGCCACCAGCTCCGGGTAGCGCGCCGTGATGACATTCTGGTTGCGCGACAACAGTTGCACCTTGGGACCATTCTTGTAGGCGAGCGTTCGGATCCCGTCGTACTTGATCTCGAAAATCCACTCGTCACCGTCGAAAGCCTTCTCAGTAAGAGTCGCCAGCATCGGCTGGATGCGTTCGGGGAATGGTTTGCGGCGCTGTTTTTTGATCCCGCGGTCCTCCAGCGCGCGCTCGATTCGTGTGTGCCACTGCGAATCCTCGGCTCCCATCTCGCCGATCTCCTTGCCGGACACCACCGACTCGGGCCGCTCTTCGGTAATATCGCTGCCGTCGTCATCGGAGTACTCGTCGCGCTTTTTGAAAAAGAGCCACTCGTTGCCCTTGTAGCGTGGCCCCTTCATCGCAATGAGCATCCAACGGCCCTTCAGTTTGTCGCCATCGAGCGTGAACTCCAGCCGGCCCTTTTTCCAAGCCGCGACCGGATCTCCATCGGCCTGGTAGGTTCCCCGGTCCCAGACGATCACACTTCCGGCGCCGTATTGTCCCTTGGGGATGGTCCCTTCAAAGTCGCCGTAGTCGAGAGGGTGATCTTCGACCTGTACAGCCAGGCGCTTTTCCTCGGCCCGCAACGTTGGTCCCTTGGGAACCGCCCAGGAGCGCAGCACTCCTTCCATCTCCAACCGCAGATCGTAGTGCAGTCGGCTGGCATCGTGTTTCTGAATGACAAAGCGCAGTCCGGGACTGCGCTGGCGTCCGGTCTTTCCCTTGGGCTCAACGGTTTTCTTGAAGTCGCGTTTGCGGTGGTATTCCTGAAGGCCCATTTCCGAAATAGTATCCTAAAACAGGGGTCAGGATTCAGGGGTCAGGGGTCAGGGAAGTCGGCAGTTGGGATCGGCAGAAGTGGCGCCGGTGGCAGGAATACAAGGAAATCTGCCACCTCAGCCTTTCCTTGTATTCTTGCTACTGATCACTTCCCCTTGAAATGGCACAGACCTGCCACCACCGCGGCCGCCGCCGCATCGACCATCCAATCCCGCAACTCAGGAGATCGGCCAGGCACCCAGCTCTGATGCCACTCATCGAATATCCCGTAGATGCACACAAATCCAAGCGCAAGCCAAGGCGCCCAGCGCGATGTCACAGACCACTGGGCAAAGGCGCGCCACCACAACCAGGTCAGCACTGCGAATTCGAGAAAATGGCCCACGTAGTCCGGACCGAGGTCGGCGCCGGGCGGGCTGGACTGCGAGGAGAGATAAAAAGTAAAAGCCGTGAAAGCCAGAGCCGGCGCCTGACAGAACAGGAACCGGCGCACGTCCTATTTGCCGAACGGAAAGGGATACATCAGCCAGCCGACCACCAGAGCCGCGGCGACAAAGGAACCGAAGAGGAAAAAAAAGTAACGGAGCACTTCTCGGCGGCCATCTTTGGCGATCAGGCTTAAGACAGCGGCAACAAAAAAGGAGAAAACAACCAGCGAAAGAAAATGATTCACTGTTTCCTCCCCTGCGCGATGTCGAAAGCGTCCAGGATCAGTAGCATATTCAGCAGCCCGGCCGTGTACAGAAACGTGTTTCCGTACTCATAGCTCAACGACGTAAGGTCTCCGATCCCTTTGTCCATGGTGCGGCCGGCAAAATAGAAAATCCCGATGGCGGCATTGTCGACGAATTTCAGAACGGAAAACAGGTCGGTAAACTCCGCGCCGAACAGCTTACCGTCCAGCGCCAGTCCGATTAGAAACAGCGACACGACGGAAACAAAGAAAACGGTCCCCCGCACCCACCGCCGCAGAAAGAAATGGCCTGCGCCAGGGACGACCCAGGCAAGGACGCAGGCCAGCACGGTCAGGACGGTCTTGTTCATAAAGAGAGGAAGTTTAGCATAGTCGCGACCATGAGCCATCGATTTTACCCTTTCTTCACCCTATACGTTTTTGCTACCATGACGCATGCCATTGGAAGGCATCCTCCGAAAACTCCGTCGTCACGGGGACAAACAAGAGACGATTACAGCATGGCGCCATTTACCGGCACGTCCGGCCCGATCAACGGCCCTTCCCGAGTGGCTTTCGCCGGCGTTGCGCGCCGCGCTGCAACGGCGCGGAATCGAGTCTCTTTACAGCCACCAGACCTCCGCCATTGACCTGGTCCGCGACCGGCATCACGTGGTTGTGGTAACGCCTACAGCTTCGGGCAAGACACTTTGTTATAACGTGCCGGTTCTGGATGAATGGCTGCGCGACAATTCCTCGCGGGCTCTTTACATATTCCCTACCAAGGCGCTGGCCCAGGATCAGATGGCCGAACTGGAGCGGATGGGCGAAGATCTGCCCGGCGCGTTGTTTGCCCACACCTACGATGGCGACACGCCTTCGGACCTGCGGTTGCGGATACGAGGCGGCGCCCACGTGGTTTTGACCAACCCCGACATGCTGCACACGGCCATCCTCCCGCACCATACCAAGTGGGCCGCTTTGTTCCAGAACCTGCATTACGTTGTTGTTGATGAAATGCACACCTACCGCGGCGTTTTCGGCAGCCATTTTTGTAATGTGCTGCGCCGGTTGCGGCGAATAGCAGCCTTTTACGGAAGCACTCCGCGTTTCCTGTTCAGCTCGGCGACAATTGCCAACCCGGGCGAGTTGGCCGAACTTCTCCTGGAAGAACCAGTCGCCGTTGTGGCCGACAACGGCGCTCCTTCCGGGAGCAAGGATTTTATTTTCTACAATCCGCCCATGATTCGCCGCGAGCTTGGCATCCGCGGCTCGGCGACGACCGCGGCGCGGCGCCTGGCGGGCCGCTTTCTCAAAGAGAATATCCAGACGATCATTTTCGCCGGCAGCCGGCTGCAGGTGGAAGTCCTGGTTCGATATCTCAAGCAGATGTTTTCTTCCGATCCGCGCTTGCAACAAAAGCTGCGCGGCTATCGCGGAGGGTACCTGCCCAACCTTCGCCGCGAAATTGAAAAAGGACTGCGCGAAGGCGACATTAGCGGTGTCGTATCCACCAACGCTCTGGAACTTGGCATCGACATCGGATCTTTGCAGGTTTGCATTCTGGCCGGGTATCCCGGGACGATTGCCAGCGCCTGGCAGCAGGCCGGGCGAGCCGGACGCCGGTCGGAGCACTCGGCCGCCATCCTGGTGGCCCGCAATCTGCCGCTCGACCAGTTCATCATCAACAACCCGGAATACTTTTTCGATCAGTCGCCTGAGTTCGGGCGGATTCACCCCGACAATCTTCACATCCTGCTGGCGCACATCAAGTGCGCGGCCTTCGAACTTCCCTTTACGGCTACCGAGCGCTTTGGCTCTGAAGACCTGGAGCAGATCCTGAAGTTTCTTGAGGAGGATCGATTTGTCCACCGCTCCGGGGACCGCTGGCACTGGACGCAGGAATCGTATCCGGCCGAATCGGTCAGCCTGCGCAACCTGTCCGAGGACAACTTCGTGGTGTTCGACCGTTCCGAGGAGAACCGGGCCATTGCCGAAGTCGATTTCGACAGCGCTCCGTTTCTGATTCATCGCGACGCCATCTACATGCACGAAGGCGCGCAGTATCACGTCGAGGAAATGGATTATGCGGGACGCAAGGCCTACGTCAGGCCCGTCACAGTTGACTATTACACGCAAGCAGTTTCGTACTCGGGCATCCGCATTCTGGACATCTTAGAACACCGCCACGTCGGACCCCTGGCCGTAGAGCACGGCGAGATTCACCTGTTCGAGCAGTTTCCCGGATTCAAGAAGATCAAATTCTACACGTCCGAAAACGTCGGCTACGGAACGATTGACCTGCCGCGGCACGAGATGCACTCGACCGGATACTGGTTTACGATTCCGGCCGAGTTGGCCGACGCGATGCCTTATCCGCGCGCCGATGTGATCGAGGCCCTTCTGGGACTCAGCTACGGGCTGCAACATCTGGCGGCGCTCACATTGATGTGCGATATCCATGACGTGGGACGCAGCGTCGGCGATCGCTCGGCTGAATGGGTCGCGTGCAATACGCGCGAAGGGCTCGGTGTCTTCAGCCCGTCGGGCCAACCAGCCGCGCTCGATCTGGACAGCCAGCGCCGCTTCGAACCGACGCTCTTCCTGTACGACAATCACCCAGCCGGCGTCGGTTTCAGCGCCAAGCTGTATGAGACACACGAAGCACTGCTCGTTCGCGCGCTGCAGATGGTTGAGGCCTGTCCTTGCCCGAATGGGTGTCCATCCTGCGTCGGTCCGATCAACGAAACTCATCCATTGAAAAAGATCGTGCGCGAGCTGCTGCCGCTGCTGTCGCCGGCGACTCGCCGAAAGGCGATGTAGCCGGCTATGGATCTGCGCGAACGGCTCAAACAGATCCACCGTCCCGAAGCCGCAGGTTCGAAATCTGCTTTATTGCCCGAGCCGAGAGCCTGGAGCCAGGAATCCGAAGCCTCGAGCCTGCAACAAGTCCGCAATCAGTACGGCTTTTGCTACGTCGCCGAGCGCAGCGTCCCGCTGGCTTCGGCACACGGCAATGTCCGGATGGAGGAGTTCGCCAGCCTTTCACCCGCGACGTTTTCGACGGCCAGCGGCGACCATCGTTTCGCGGAGTTTACCGCCGATCGGGCGATCTTTCTCGATACGGAAACGACGGGTCTGGCAGGCGGCACGGGAACCTATGTGTTTCTTTTGGGTCTTGGCTACCTTCGCGATGGGGCGTTCGTGGTTCGGCAGTATCTGCTGCCCGACTTCAGTCAAGAGGCTGCGTTGCTGGAAGAGTACCGGCAGTTGTGCGAACAGTTCAGTTATTGCGTCAGCTTTAACGGCAAGAGCTTCGATCTGCATCTGCTCGAGACGCGGCTGGTGCTGGCACGGCTGGCGTCGGGCGTGCGCAGCTATCCCCACCTGGACCTCCTGCATGTTTGCAGAAGCCTCTGGAAGCGAATCCTGCCCGATTGCAGCCTGGTGACACTGGAACGCAGGTTGCTCCAGTTCAGCCGGCAGGGAGATATTCCGCAGTATGAAATTCCGCAGCGCTATTTTTCTTATCTGCGCAGCGGCGACATCGGCTGGATCGAGCCGGTGCTGCGACACAATTACTGGGATATGGTTTCGCTGGTCGGATTGGCGGTACAGGTAGGGCGGGCGTTGCAGGCCGAGCCGAACAGTTTTCTTGGCGCCGATCACCGTGGCGCCGGTCGTCTGTTTGTTCGCATCGGCGACGCCGAAGCCGGCGCCGAATCGTATCGGCGAGCGGCCGACCATGCCGGCAATTCCCTGGAGCGCTTCGACGCTTTGGAGCAACTGGCTCTCTTGTACAAACGTCAGCGCCGCCGGCAGGAGGCTGAAGAGATCTGGCGTCGCTTGACGGCCGACCGGCGCTACGGTCGGCTGGCGGCCTTTGAGGAGCTGGCAAAAATCCAGGAGCACTCGTTGCGCGACATGGCCGGTGCGCTTGAAACGGTTCGCGAGGCGGAATTCAGGCTAGCCGGCCGATGGCAGTCGCCGGAGATCCGCCAACGCTGGCGCCGCCGGCGCGAGCGAATTGGAAGGAAAATCGCTTCCAATTTTTGACCGGCTTCACAACAGAGACGCAGCGCGGCATAGCCGCAACCGTATGCCTTATGCCGTATGCCGCAGGCCGGCGACGGAGCACCAACAGAGCCGCGGTCGGAAGGCTGCGGGCCTGTAAAAAGGAAGCGAGATCAAGAATCTTGCTCAAAAAACAAGATTTCACCAATTGGTAATACAGGGGACACAGAGGATCACAGAGAAGAGCTGGCTTACCAGTCTTGTGAACAACGACGATTCTCGATTACGCCTTCAGACTGTCGGCCCGCCCCCTCACGGCCGCGGCTCTGTTGGTTCCGTCGCCCGGCCTGCGGCATACGGCATACGGCATACGGTTGCCACTCCTGCTTCCAGCAGGGCTCAGTCTCCGCTGGGGTGCGGTTTTTCGAACAGACTATCGGACAATCCAGAATTGATCTTGACCTCCACCACCTGGCTTTCGCTGATTTTTCTGCCGTCGGCGTACTCGACAATGCGAAAGGGGAAGCGCAAACCGGCGACCTCGCGAAAATCCGCCACCATGGTCAGATACTGAGTCATCCCGCCACCCATCATGCTGGGGCCCGAAAATTCCGTTTGAACGTGCAGATGGCTTTCCGAGTCGTACGAAGCAACAGTCGAATTACCGTCACGATCGGTAAAGCGCACCCGGTCAACTTTCTTGCCCTCCACCTCGCTGCCGGGCAGGTATTCCAGCTTCATCCCCTCTTCCTTGTAACGCTCGGAAAGTTCTTCGCGGGCCAGCGCCGCCTTCACATAGTCGACCACTGCTGCCGGGGCATCCAGCACGACGCTTCCCTGCTTGAGCCATCCGTTTGCGCCATTGAATCCGATGGTGATCTCCATGATGCCGGCCTTTTGTTCGACGCGTTGTTTGAGCTGCCCCTTGCTGTAGATGGTCGATTTGACTTCGACTCTTCCCTGCGGCCCTTCGACATGACCTATTGTCACGATGGTTGTATCCTTGACGCCCGCGATGGCGTCGGCGCCGCCGGCCGCTTTCAGATAGGCTTCAACAACGGCGTCGGCTCTGGCATCGCGTTCGGCTGCCTGCCCAATCAGCGTTGCAGCCATTGCGCAGACCATCCCAACTGACAAAAGGAACGACACTTTTTTCATAGACTCCATTTTACACCGTCACGTCTTACTTGTATTCTTGCCCCTCATCACTTGCCACTTGAATGATCACTTGCCACTTGATGTCAGCCCGCGGCGAGCTGTTTCAAGCGATCCGTTGACGTCCGTTCCTGTTTCCAACGCTTTGCGATAGGCCTCGACGGCTTGTGCCCGCTGGCCCTTCAGGTCGTGGATCTGCGCCAGGCGGATCCAACTCCACACCGGAATCCATCCGGCGCCATGGTAGTTGGCTATCGAACGCCGGAAGAGTTTGATGGCTTCGTCCTCCTGGTTTTCAACCATGGAAACGCGGCCCAGCATATACAATGCTCGAGCATTTTCCGGATCGACTTCCAACACGGAGTTCAGAAGAGTTCTTGCTTCGGATAACTGTCCCTTCTGTCGCAGTGATTCGGCTTCGACCAGGAGCGCGCCAACCCGGCGTCCCTGAAAGATGCGTCCCTGCGGGTCGGCCACGACGCTCGCGGCGCGGAAATTCAACAGATGGTCAACCTTTACCACCTGCCCGGCTTCGGCTTGCACCCGAATTTCCATCGCGTTGTTCTCTTGCTTCTCATCACGGAAGACAAGCGGAAACGTTGCGCGCCCGTCGCCACGGTTGACAAGGACGACGTGATGCCGCCACTTATCCCCTTCAGCTTGCGCTTCCCAGCTCTCGACTCGCACATCGGGCAACCTGGTCGAGTAAAACCACTGCTTGAAAAACCAGCCCACGCCCGGGTGCAAAAGCAGAACCTCGCGTTCGAATTCGGCCACACTCGCAAATCCGTCGCGATACCGCGTAAAGAAAGACCGCATGGCGGCATCGAGCCTCTCCTCGCCGATTTCATACGCAAGGTTGTAGAGAGCCAGCGCTCCGCGCTTGTAGACATCGCCGGTAAAGGCATTGGACAGATTGTTGACTTCGACGATCGGCTGGTGGCTGACCTCGCCGGCAAGGACACTGTCGCGCATGGCGCGTACCAATTCCCACTCGCGCTGGCGGGCGTCTCTTTCTCCCAGCGCGCGGCTGGCCGCATACGTGGCAAAGCCTTCCGAGAGCAGCGTATTGCCTCCCGGCCCGACCCCTGTCACCGCGTTGCCCCACCATGTGTGCGAAACTTCGTGGGCAACAACAAAACGGCGGTCTGACATTCCGAAAAGATCCGGTCCGTCGGATCGGTCGAAGTAGCCCGATGATTCGGCCACCAAAAGCGCGCCGGGATATCCGCGGGCGCCTTCGCCCCCAAAGGAAATGACGCGATACGGACGGATGCCGAGGTCTCCATAGCGACGCGTGTTGGCCGCCACCGTGTCGGAGACGATGCGCGCCAGCGACTCGAGTTCTCCGGCACGCTGGTCGCGCCGCAGGTAAAACTCAATGGGCATTGATCCCGTGTGAATTAGGCGTTTCTCGTAATATCCGCTGACAAAAAACAACGCAGCCGGTCGCAGCGGCCCGGATTCCCAGGTCCATTGCGCTCGGTCGCCCGACAGCGTGTGAGAGACGAGCCGACCCATCGTCACGGCTGTTTCGCCGGCGGGAACGTCCAGCGTCATTCGGAAAGGCGCCTTGTCACCCTCAATGAGAACATCCTCATAGGTCAAAATCGACCGCGCTGTCGGGTACCAGTTCAACAGGGAATAGCTGTCTCCCGGTTCGATATTCATCGAGAGTTGAAACAGCGGGTTGCCTTTGCCGTGAAACTCAAAATCATAATGAAATGTCAGATCGATCGTTTCTGCGGGCGCTAGCACGCCAGCCAGCGTCAGACTCACACGTTCCCACTCGCGTTCGAAACGGATCAACGCGCCGTCTTTGTTTTTGACGGTGTGCAGTCGGGCGTTGGACGGCAACGCCACAAAAATTTGGCGAACCGTATCAGGTCCGTCATTGCGCAACCGCAGCGTCGCGTCGTTTTCGAAGCGATGATCCTTGGGCAGGACGCGCACGTTGAAATCGTAAAAAATGGTACTGATCGGATTGGCAGGGCCCGCCGCAGACAGCGCCGGCGGAAGGGATACCAGCAGCAGTAATACTGTCAGAAAACGCATCGGTGCTTAGTATGGCACAGCCAGCGCCGGGTGGTCGCCAGTTGCCGGGCGTCAGTCGCATGCGCCCACTGTTGACCGATCGCATAGCAATCACAGCAGTTGCGTCAAGGTTCCGGCCTCTGCCAAAATCCTTGAACCATTCAGCAGAGCGTCAACGTATCTGCAATCCTATTGACTTGGCTGGGGTTGAAACATAAAATGCCGGACATCCACCTGTGAATAGATTCTGAGAAAGCGGAGATCGTTCGCCGCTTGATGCGGCGAAGCGTCAAAATGCCGGGCATACTTTTAAGACAAGAACGCGAAAGAAAACAAATCGCGGTCGCGGCGGTCGCGCAGGAAACCAAAATAGGGTCTTTCCTGTTGCAGGCCATGGAAGCCAATCGCTTCGAGGACCTACCCGGTGGTATCTATCGGACATCCATGCTCAAGGCGTACGCTGCCTTTCTCGGCTTGGATGTCGATGTTGTTCTCGAACTGTATCGCGCTAATCACGTTGCACCCGTCGCAGTGATCCCCGAGTCGCCGCAAAAAGAAAGACATCTGGGACGCTTGGTTTTTTTGGGCGCCGTGCTCGGCATTGTGCTGCCGGCCGCTTCTTTCCTCCTGCTTCGCTCGATGAACGTGATTTTTACGGTCCCCCCCGCCCTTGCAAGCGACAGAGCTGCCGCGTCTGCCACCTTGTCTCCGCAGGTCAAAGTGGAGTCCCACTCCACCGATTCGCGGGAGGTACTACGCTCGATTGGCGGCGAGCAAGACTTTTGGGGTAGGATTAGCGCCGATGGCGCGCCGTTAGAGAACAGGCTGCTCGAGAAGGGCGAAGAG
>JBPCNK010000308.1:0-10393 GCA_051001345.1 Acidobacteriota bacterium
GACATGCGCGGCGGAATCGAGTTGTCCGGTATCGTCAATCTGAAAAACTTCATCGAGGCCGGAGGGCTGTTTGTCACCGTCGGTGGAAATTCCAGTGTGCCGATCGACTTCGGGATCGTCGAAGGCGTTTCCATTGTCCCGTCACAAAGGCTGGCTGCGCGAGGAGGCGTCTACAATTCCGTCTTCGCCGACCGAAAAAGCCCGATCGCATACGGGTACGGTGAGGGGCTTGCCGTCTATTTCAACCAGGCGCCGCTGTTGCAGGTGCAATCCGGGTTGGGAGGCTTTGGAGGAGGCGGCGGGGGCGGAGGGGGAGGCTTTGGAGCAGGCGGTGAGAGCGCCGGCCGCTTGACGGGGCGCGGCAGCCTCACCGACCCGGACGTGCCGCAGGGCCGGCCGCTCGGTCTCGGACAATCGTCGACGCCAGCGCGGCCTGAGGGCGGCGAACCCGGCGACCGGATTCCTGAAGAACTTCGCGAGCAGGCTCGCTTTCTGTTGCCCCCACCCCAGTTGCGCCCGCGAGTTGTGCTTCGCTTTGCACCCGAAAAGGAGCTTTGGGTCAGCGGTATGCTGGATGGAGGAAGTGAACTGTCCGGCAAATCGGCAGTCGTCGATCTGCCGGTCGGGAAAGGTCACGTCGTGATGTTTGCCAACAATCCCATGTGGCGGCAGGAAACCAATGGCAGTTTTTTCCTGTTGTTCAACGCCGCGCTGCACTATGACCATCTGGGCGTGGGGCGGTCTTCCCCGAGGCAAGCGCCTTCCAACCCTGCAGCGGAGGAAGTTCAGAAGTAGTGTGTAAATTGCGTGTGGCACGGTGCTCCGCCCTGTGCGCATTTCACGTACAACAGAGTAACCACCTTTCTTAATGCCTCAGACGAATTCGCACCGCAGATCCCGCAACCGCTTCAAGCTCTGGTTGCTGCGCAGCCGCATCAAGGAAGTTGAAGGTCCGCACGAGCGCGAGGGACAACACCGCCAGCACCCTTGGTGGCAGGTGATGTGCCTGACGGGCGTCGACTACTTTTCCACGCTCGGTTACCAGCCGGGCATCGCGTTTCTTGCGGCCGCGGCGCTGTCTCCCGTCGCTACGTTTGTTCTGGTGCTCCTGACACTATTCGGAGCGTTGCCGATTTACCGGCGCGTGGCCGCCGCCAGTCCCCTCGGCGAAGGCTCTATTTCGATGCTGGAGGACTTGCTGACGCGCTGGAAGGGAAAGCTGTTTGTTTTGTGCCTGCTGGGTTTCGTGGCCACCGACTTTGTCATCACAATGACGATGTCTGCCGCCGATGCGACAGCCCACCTGATGCACAATCCGTTTATGCCCGACTTTCTACAACATCGCGTGGCCCTGACGCTTTTCTTGCTGGCAGTGCTGGGCGCGGTTTTTCTGAAAGGGTTCCGCGAGGCGATTGGAATTGCGGTGGTCCTGGTGGGTATCTATCTGGCGCTTAACGCCGTCGTCATCGGAGTGGGTTTTTACAAGATCTGGCTGCAACCTAGCCTCGTGGCCAATTGGAAGGACGCTCTCTTTACGGCGCACGGCAGCCCCGTCATGATGGTCGCCGCCGCGTTGCTGCTGTTTCCGCGCTTGGCGCTGGGACTGTCGGGATTTGAAACCGGCGTGGCTGTCATGCCGCTTATCCAAGGCGATCCATCGGACACGTCGGATCACCCGGCAGGCCGAATCCGCAATACGCGCAAGCTGCTGGTCACTTCGGCCTTGATCATGAGCGTTTTGCTGATCATGAGCAGTTTTATAACCACCGTCCTGATTCCGGCAGGCGAATTCCGTAGTGCAACGGCCACCGAGGCGGCCGGCCAGGCCAATGGCCGGGCGCTGGCATACCTGGCGCACTTGTATCTGGGCGACGTCTTCGGGACGATCTACGATCTGAGTACCGCGCTCATTCTCTGGTTTGCCGGCGCTTCGGCTATGGCCGGTCTGCTCAACATTGTTCCACGCTATCTGCCGCGCTACGGAATGGCGCCCAAGTGGGCGCGCGCGACCCGCCCGCTGGTGCTGGTGTACACGGGCATCGCGTTTGTGGTCACCATCCTGTTCCGCGCAGACGTCGACGCCCAAGGCGGCGCGTATGCAACCGGCG
Organism: Acidobacteriota bacterium; assembly: GCA_051001345.1. Taxonomy (GTDB): domain Bacteria; phylum Acidobacteriota; class UBA6911; order JACQSX01; family JBPCNK01; genus JBPCNK01. Next base: position 2,109 of record JBPCNK010000308.1, read on the forward strand.
TGCTGGTTTTGATGACTTCGTCGGCCATTGCCGTCACGCTGGCGCTTTGGGATAGGCGTTGGCTACGGTGGGCGTTTCTGGCGATCTCACTGGTGTTCACCTACACCACGCTCGTCAACATCTACGAACGTCCGGAAGGGATCAAGATCGCTTCCTTCTTTATCGGGAGCATTATTCTTGTCTCGCTGATCTCGCGTGGGTTGCGTACCACGGAACTGCGCGTCGAGAAAATCGATCTGGACGAGACGGCTCAAAAGTTCATCGACGAGTCCCACCATAAAACGATTCGAATCGTCGCCAATCGCCGGGACCGCGGCGACATCAAGGAGTATCGGGATAAGGAAGCGGAAAAACGCGACGCCAACCATATCCCCGCAAACGACTCGATTCTTTTCTTCGAGGTTCAACCCGGTGACGCGTCGGAGTTTTCCGACAAGCTTTTCGTGCGCGGTCACGATATCGGCGGCTACCGCGTGTTACGCACGCAAAGCCCGGCAGTTCCAAACGCCATCGCCGCGTTCTTGCTGTACCTGCGCGATCAGACCGGTGCGATCCCTCACGCCTATTTCGGCTGGACCGAAGGCAACCCGTTCATGTACATGGTGCGCTATATCGCTCTGGGTGAAGGCGACACGGCGCCGGTGACCCACGAAGTCCTGCGCAAGGCCGAACCCAATCCCGCCAGGCGCCCGGCGGTACATGTGGGAGGATGAAAAACAGGGGTCAGGCTTCAGGGGTCAGGGATCGGGGGTCAGGGGTCAGGACGTGAACGTGCTCGTTGAGGTGCTCGTGCACGTGCACGTGGCCGTCCTCGATTACCCGTACCCTTCCGGGTACGGCACAGGTGGGAGGATGATCTGAAAAGTCGCTAAGAACCTGAATGGTCGTCAAAGTGGCGCCGGCTTCCAGCCGGTGGCTCTGCTATGACAATAACTTCCGTTCAGGGGCAGACGGCTATGGCGGTGCCGCGCGCGTAAGCGAGCGGCCCCTCAGCGGAGAGGCCAATTGCCTTCACGAGCTGTTGCCAGCAACATCTCCGCCAAGACTTGAGCCGGCAGTGCCATTGTTACTGCCATTCACAGGCCATGCAGATTCAAAGTGGCTGAGTGGGACCCCCTCGCTAACGCTCGGGGCTTTAATCTTTCGCCCCTGCGGGGCTTGTCGAAACGACGAACGGGAACCCAGGGCTTATGCCCTGGGCTTTAGTCTTTCGCCCCTGCGGGGCGACTTTCGTTTCGACTCCCTGTGACGGCCCAACTTTAATACCGTCGTCGCTCCGAGTCCCTGCGGCGGCCCAACTCTAATACCGTCGTCGCTCGTTTCGCATTCATTCGGGCGACTTTCGTTTCGACTCCTTGCGACGGCCCAACTTTAATACCGTCGCTCGTTTCGCATTCATTCGTGCGACTTTCGTTTCGACTCCCTGCGATGGCCCAACTTTAATACCGTCGCTCGTTTCGCTTTCATTCGGGCGACTTTCGTTTCGACTCCATGCGACGGCCCAATGGTCTGTCACCGCTCCGATGGGAGAGCGAATGACGTGCCCCCGAAGGGGGCAAATAATAGAGCCCAGGGCGTGCCCTGGGGTTTAGGGTTTGTCGCCTCCATGAGCCCCAAAGGGGCGAAAGAAATGGGGTGGGTTTTGGTTTTTTTCACACGTTCTTACGCGCGGGGCACCGCGAACACCCGTTTCAACCACCGAAGAAGATTTCGAAAAAACCCGTGCTTGGGCGGAGGCTGGTTGACTTCGCGCACGGCTTCCGCTTCAATGGCAGTGAAAAACTGCGACGCCATCATGCGCGCGGCGCCCTGGATCATACGCTGTCCGACGCTGGCCAGTGTGCCTCCCACCTGAACATCGCCGCGGTAACGCACGACGGTTCCATCCTGCCCTTCGTCCAGGTCCAGCGTGCCTGCGCCTTTGAGAAAGCCCGGCTGGCCTTTTCCTTCGACGGTCATCCGGAAATGTTCGGGCGGGCGCAGTTCATCGAGTTGGACGGTTGCTGAAAAAACGCCGCGGATCGATCCGACGCCGGCGCGCAACGTCGCCGCGTAACTGTTGTCGCCCGTCTTTTCCAGTTTCTCGCAGCCCGGAATACAGCGCTGCAGGACCTCCGGATCGGTCAGGACGTCATAGACGCGGACGCGGCGGGACTGCAGTGCGTGAGATCCTTCAAGCTGCATTTAAGTGGCAAGGGAACATTCAAGTGGCAAGGGAACATTCAAGTGGCAAGGGAACAGTAGCAAGAATACAAGGAACGACGGACATGGCCATTCAAGTGGCAAGTGAACGGGTTCCCTTTCACCTAATTCGCGAAGCTGCCTTGGCAATTGCACGCCGTGTGTAAACGGTGGCAAGGTGGCGGCGGTAGTCGGCCGAGGCATACAGGTCGCCGTTGGCCTCAATCCCGTCAGCGGCATGCGAAGCGGCCTCGGCCAGGCGTGCTTCGTCAAACGCGCCGCCGGCCAGCGCCTTCTCGACCGCCGAGGCGCGGTAAGCTTTCGAAGCGACTCCCGTAATGCCGATCCCAGCCGATTTGCACTTGCCGTCATCGCCGCCAACAAGGTTGACCGCAATACCAACGACAGCAAAACCCGATGCGGGCTGCGCAACTTTGACGTAGGCGTGGCCGGTGCGTTTGTGCGGTACCGGAATGCGAATCTCGCGCAAGATCTCACCCGGCTGCAAAGCCGTCGTCATCAGGTCAACAAAGAAAGAAGCCGCCGGCAGAACTCGTTCACCGCGGGAGCTGACGGCGACCATCTCGGCGTCAAGCGCCAGTATCGTCGCCGGCCAGTCGGCGGCCGGATCGGAATGGGCCAGACTCCCACACACGGTTCCTCGATTGCGAACCTGCACATCTCCGATCTGAGCAGCCGTTTCGGGAAGTAGAGGGCAAATCTCCTTCAGACGTGTCGACGACTCGATTTGATAATGCGTCGCCAGTGCGCCAATGTGAATTTGCCGGCCTTCTTCGCGAATGTAGGCCAGATCGGCAATGCGCCCGATGTCGATAACGAGGCGCGGTGACGCCAGCCTCAATTTCATGGCCGGAAGTAGGCTGTGGCCGCCGGCCAGAATTTTGGCGTCATCCGGATGCTGCGCCAAAAGCGCTACGGCTTCGGCAAGAGTCTTTGGAGACGCGTAATCGAATTGCGCAGGAATCATGACCGTTTCTCTCCTTTCTTGTCCCGCAGGACCCGCCAGATCGATTCGGGCCGTAGCGGCATATCGAGGTGGCGGACACCGAGCGGCGCCAGCGCATCGACGACGGCTCCGAGGATGCACGGCGTCGCTCCGATCGTTCCGGCCTCACCCACGCCTTTGACGCCCAACGGGTTGACCGTCGTCGGTGTTTCCGTGCGGTCCAGTTCCAAGTGCGGAATCATCTTCGCCCGCGGCACCGCATAGTCCATGAGCGTTCCGGTGACCAGTTGCCCCTGCTCGTCGTAGATGACCTCTTCGTACAACACCTGACCCAGCGCCTGGACGATGCCTCCTTGAACCTGGCCATCGACGAGCATCGGATTGATGACTTTTCCGCAATCGTCGACGGCGACGTATCGAAGCAGTTGAATCTCGCCGGTCTCGCCATCGACTTCGACAACGGCGATGTGAGTTCCAAACGGAAATGTGAAATTCTTGGGTTCAAAAAAGCAGGTGGCCGATAGGCCCGGTTCCAGATCCGCCGGAATGTCTTTGGCCAGATGGGCCGCCAACGCTACGTCCCGCAGTGAGACTCCGTCGGAGGCATCGGGTTCCGGCAGCGCAGCGGCTGGCGCCTGGCCGACTGGAACCACAGGTTCGGAAGACCCGGCTGCGGCCGCGACGGTTCCCTTGGAAAAGCGGCCCTCCTTGAATTGGACTTCCCCTTCCACTTTCAACAAATGGGCCGCAATGCGGTTGCACTTCTCCTTCAGCTTCTCGATTGCAATGAAGACGGCCGTTCCTCCGACGGCCGTTGCGCGGCTTCCGAAGGTGCCGATGCCATACTGAACGATGGCCGTGTCCCCATGAATGACGGTGACATCGTCGATGCCGACCCCGAGTTCATCGGCTGCGATCTGAGCGAAGGATGTTTCCTGCCCCTGGCCATGCGGAGAAGCTCCCGTCAAGATCGTGACCATGCCGGTCGGCTCGATCCGCACCGTTGCGCTTTCCCAGCCACCGGCCGGCATAGCCTGCGAGGGTCCCAGCGCACAGATCTCGACATAGGTGGAGACTCCGATCCCGAAAAACTTTCCCTGTTTTCTGGCTTGCTGTTGTTGCCGCCGCAACCCGGCGTAGTCGGCAATCCGCAAGGCCTTCGTCAAAGCGCCTTCATAGTTGCCGCTATCGTAAGAGAGTCCGGTTGCCGTCTTGAATGGAAATTCTTCCGGCGCCGGAAAATTTCTGCGCCGGACCTCGACGACATCCTGTCCGAGTTCGGCTGCTACCAGATCCAGTGCACGTTCGATGACGTAGGTGGCCTCGGGACGCCCAGCGCCCCGATAGGCGTCGGTAGCCACCTTGTTGGTAAAAACACCGGTGACGTTGATCTGGATGGCTGGAATCTTGTAACAGCCCGACAACATCAGGCCAGTTAGTGTCGGGATAGCCGGCGTCAACAGTTGATGGTACGCGCCCAGATCGGCCACGACGTTGTAGCGCACGCCGGTGAGCGCTCCGTCTTTTTTGAAACCCACTTCGATCGTGCCCACCTGGCCGCGGCCATGAATGGTCGCCTGCATGTTTTCCCGGCGCGTTTCAATCCATTTGACGGGCTTGCCCAACTGAATAGAAATCCATCCCAGTAGGGCCTCTTCGGCGTAGACGTTCAGCTTGGACCCAAATCCTCCTCCCACCTCGGGCGTAATCACGCGCAGCTTGTTTTCCGGCATCCCGATCATCAGCGCCAGTTGCGTCCGCAGCAGGTGCGGAATCTGTGTCGAGGACCAGACGGTCAGTTCCTTTTCTCCGGGCAGGTAGCGCGCCAGCACTCCGCGCGGCTCCATGGCCACGGGCGCGAGGCGCTGGTTGACGATGCGCTGGCTTAACACCTTATCGGCTGACGCCAGCGCGGCTTCGATATCTCCCTCTCCTGCCGTCAAACGGTACGCGATGTTATCGCCAAACTGATCGTGGATGACCGGTCCGGGCCGCGCGGCGGCTTCGGCATCGACTACGACCGGAAGCTCCTCGTAATCGACCTCGATCAGATCGATGGCGTCGCGAGCCTTGTAGCGGTCGGTAGCGACGACAACGGCGATCGGATGTCCTACAAAGTACACTTTACTGGTCGCCAGCACGCGATGATCCGGAATTCGCAGGTCGGGCAGCGCTGCGGCGCACGGAACCGGCCCGATCTTGTCGGAGGCCTCCTTGCCGGTGTAGACGGCGACCACGCCGGGCGCTTTGCGAGCCGCCTCCACTGAAACGTTGCGGATGCGCGCGTGCGCATGCATCGAACGCAGGAACGCCACGTGCAAGATGTCCGGTAGAGCGATGTCGTCGACGTAGTGGCCGAGCCCTTGGATTAGGCGCGGATCCTCGGTGCGTTTGATTCGTTGTCCTACAAGCTTCTGGCCCATTGAACTTACCTCACATTGTTAATGGGTGAAATCTTGGCATTCCGCCAGGATTCTCGATTACCTCTTCGATCTGCCGGCCCGCTCCCTTACGGTCGCGGGTCTGTTGGGGTTGCGCTTTGGGCTTTCATCTTCCGCCCGGCATACTGTACGGCTTCAATAATGTGCTGATAGCCGGTGCACCGGCACAGGTTTCCATCCAGGCCGTGACGGATCTCCTGTTCGCTAGCATCCGGATTGCGCTCGAGAACTTGTAACGCGGTCAGGATCATCCCGGGCGTGCAGTAGCCGCACTGCAGACCATGGCGCTCCCAGAATCCCTCCTGCACCGGGTGAAGCTGGCCGTCGCGTGCCAGACCCTCGATGGTCGTTACCTTGCCGCCATCGGCCTGCACGGCCAGTAGCGTGCAAGATTTGACGGCCAGGCCATCGACCAGTACCGTGCAGGCGCCGCAGATGGACGTTTCGCAGCCAATGTGCGTACCCGTCAGCCCGAGAACGTCGCGCAGGTAGTGCACTAACAGCAGGCGCGGCTCGACCTCCCGCTGCTCGGTTTTTCCGTTGACAGTTAGACTGATCGATCTGCCCATCGAGACACCCTTTCCGGCGTGCGGCCCTTGATGCGTTCGTGAAAAGTATTGGAAGTGGGGCGATACTAGCACCAGCCGAAGAGCCGTTCAAGTGGCCGTCCAAGAATAATTCTGGAGTCCGACAGTGAAACTGATCAACGTCCCGGTTCTGCTAACCGGGCGACAATCATCGGTGCCGCGCGCGATAGCAAGCGGGTCGGCGCCGCCCTTTTAATCGGGTTTGCGGCCGTAAGCGCGGATCTTTCATGGCGAACTGCGTTCCAATAGTTTCAATCCGTTCAATCCGTGTCAATCCGCGCTACATTGTTATGGGCTATTTTCTCCCTGGAGGCTCTTGCTTTTTGTGATTACCACCCACATAAACGACGGGAGTGAGCCTGCGGCGGTTGCAAGTCACAAACCGCGTTCCGCCAACTACGCGTCGCTGATCGCCTTTGCCATTCTGCTCAGCCGGATCGCTGGCCTGGTGCGGGAACGCTTTTTCGCTCATTACCTCGGCAATTCCCCGGCGGCCGGCGCCTTCAAAGCCGCTATCCGGATTCCGAATTTCCTGCAGAATCTTTTTGGGGAAGGAGTGCTTTCCGGATCTTTCATTCCGGTCTACGCCCGCCTGCTGGCCGAACAACGGCCGGAACTGGCCGGCCGGGTCGCCGGCGCTGTCGCTGCGCTGACGGCGCTTGTTACCAGCGTGCTGGTGCTGCTCGGCATGCTGGCCAGTCCGCTGCTCGTTGACCTCATTGCTCCTGGATTCGAAGGGGAGGTTCGGGACCTGACCGTCGATCTTGTGCGCATTCTATTTCCTGGCGTCGGGCTGCTTGTGTTGTCGGCATGGTGTCTGGGAGTCCTCAACAGCCACCGCAAATTCTTTATCCCGTATGTCGCACCGGTGTTGTGGAATCTTGTTCTGATTCTGACGCTGGTGGGTTTCGGGTCGCGCCTGGCAGGCTTCTCTCTGGCCAGGACACTGGCATGGGGCGCTGTGGTTGGATCGGCCCTGCAGTTTGGCATTCAGATTCCCTTTGTGCTCCGGCATGCGCCGGCCATACGGCTGGCGCTTGACTGGAAGCTCGAACCGGTGCGGCGGATCCTGCGCAACTTTGCGCCGCTTGTGGTCGGACGCGGCGTCGTTCAAGTGAGTGCTTTTGTCGACGAGATCATGGCGAGTTTTCTGGGCGCAGCCGCGGTGGCCGGCCTGAGTTATGCCTATACCATCGCTCTTATGCCCATCAGCCTGTTCGGAATGTCGGTTGCGGCCGCAGAACTTCCCCAGATGTCCGGCGAGCTAGGCAGTCTGCCGGAGGTCTATGCCCGATTGCGCCAGCGGTTGGACCGCGGCTTGCGGCAGATTGCATTTCTGGTTGTGCCGACTGCGACCGCTTTCATCCTGATTGGAGATATTCTCGTGGCCGCGCTCTACCAGAGCGGACGTTTCGGTCCTGAGGACACTCTCTTTGTCTGGTTCCTGTTGGGAGCTTACTCAGTAGGTCTTCTGGCTGCTACTCAGGGGCGGCTGTATTCTTCCGCATTTTACGCACTGGGAGATACGCGCACTCCCGTGCGCTTTGCCATTGCGCGCGTGGCTCTGGCGGCGGCTTTGGGGTATCTGCTGGCCTTCCCTTTGCGCGCGCAACTCATCGCACTGCTTGATCGGATTCCCGGGTTTTCCATTCCGCACATGACCGGTGGCGAACAGGCCCTCGGTGCTGTCGGTTTAACCATGTCGGCAGGTCTGGCCGCGTGGGTGGAGTTGGGGATGTTGCGGCGCGCGTTAAACCAGCGGTTGGGGCGCACCGGTTTACCGTTGCGGTACCTGGCCATCCTCTGGATCCTGGCGCTGGCCGGAGTCGCTGTCTCGCGTTTGACGGCGTGGTTTGCGGTTCCGGCACTGGGTGCCTGGCTGCCCGGTTTTTTCGGGCTGCCCCACATCGCCGTCGCGTTGTTCTGCTGCGCCGCCTTCGGACTGACTTATTTCGGCGGTTCGATTCTGCTGGGCGTTCCGGAAGCGCAGGCAATGGTCAATCGCGTGTTGCGGAAAAAACTCTAACCAAAATTCTTTTCACCGCAGGGGCGCAGTGGCCAGTGGTCAGTGGTCGATAGGCAGTTCCAACTGACCACTGACCACTGGCC
>JBPCNK010000309.1:0-4336 GCA_051001345.1 Acidobacteriota bacterium
CGGTGGCGCCGACCCGCTCGCGTCGCTCGCGGCACCGTTGATGGGTGGCCCTCCAGCAGGTCCGGGAACTCGGATCGATTCTGCTCCGAATGTTCTCCTCGGTGAAACGGGGCCGCCCCCGGCTCAGGGAAATGCATCGGCCCAATGAGCGGAGTTACCGTCCGATTGTTTCCAGAATTAGGTCCCGCACTTTGGACCAGACAACGGGATCGTGTTCCATGCGGGTGTGCGCGACGCGAAAGATCTTCTTATGCCACGGAACGCCCGCCAGATTAATCCGCCGGTCGTGGTAGTCAAATTCGAAGTTGCCTACAATTACGGTGCGTGACGGGTCGGCAGCCCTGATAGCGGGCTCGCCGGCGATGAGTAGTCCGTTCTTCTGAAAGAGATTGGCGGCCCACGCGACATTGGCCGGAATGACAGCGTCGCCGCGGCCCACGCTGTCAATCTGCACGCTGAGCATGACGGGACCTTCCAGTGTGTCGAGTGGGCGCGCCAGCTGGACGATGGCGGCCCCGCCGAAGCTGTGGCCGTAAACAATCAGCCGCACACCTCCGCGTTCGCTGGAATCCAGGCCGCCGTCCCCATTTCGATCGAAGGCGCGACGCACCAGTTCCAGCGCCAGAGTCCGTTTTTTGTTCTCGACCGTCTCGACGTGAACGCCTAAAAGCTGCAACGCGCGCAACTCGAGCGCCAGCCGCCGCACCGCGTGCTGCTTGTGCCACTTCTCCCGACCGCCGGCAAAACCAAGCACGAGCGTGTGCCCGTAAGGCAGCGGCGTCGGCGCAGTAAAATCCCGAAAACTCTGGCCGGGCGACAGCAGCAATCCGGCAGCCGGTGCCGTCAGCAGCGCAACCAAAGCCGCCGCTATCATCGCCTGAACGCTCATCGCACACCTGGCCCACCAGCGAGCGCCCACAGCGCCGCATCCAGATAATCCTGTTTCCTCACCGCCGGCGCCTGAAGCCTGGAGCCTGATTTCACTCCTTAAGCCGGTTCAAGGTGTAGGCTGCGATGCGTGTGACCAGGGTTTCCCCGTCAGCGGATTTAATACGGTCGGGGCGAAGTTCGTAGATTCGTCCGGGAACTAATTTATCCAAGGTGAGCGTCACGCGTCGCCCGTCGCCGGAGACGGCGACGCCAGTAACGTTGGCAGGCATGATGTCCGTTTTCGGCGAGCCATATTTGCCGTGATACAGGTAGTAATAGTGACTCATGGAGTAATTCGATGTAGACTTTGCCGTTTCCGGATCGACCGGCTTGGTGAACGTCAGCTCGAAACCCGTCCGGGTCAGCCGCATATTCAGAATGTCCATAGGAATCTGCCCGGACCAGACGATGCGTTGAAGTCCTTCGCTCGATCCCCAGATCCGCGAGGTTTGCGCCACATAGAGGCTTCTGCCGTCTGGTGAGAAGGCCATGCGGTTGTTGCCCGACCGCAGTCCATTGCCGTCGATGAAGATAAAGCAGGCGCCCTGGTACTCGCCTGCCACCTTTTCAAGATCCACTCGCAGAATTCGAGGGTACGTCCACTCGGCCACAAACAACTGACCGGCGTAGGGCCCAAACTTGCCTCCGGTAGTGTCAAACAGGGGCTGCGCCGCCGAACCGGCCATGTCGTTTTGTGGGAATTGAATCGCCGGCATCTTGCGTCGTCTGGAGAGTTCTTCGATGCTGGCCTCGACTGGGTCTCTGCCTTCAAAAGCCGGATCCCAATTCAAAGAGGCCGGGTGACCGTGAAACGCGCCTTGGGTCACATGGTGGAGCGGCGAAGTTCCGACCCAGTCGCCCTGATTATCTGTCGCAAACAGGTCCCCTTCCGCGTTGAGCACCAGTCCATTCGGCTGACGAAATCCACAGGCGAAGGGAGACACTTTGCCCTCGGGTGTGATCTTCACAACACACCCGCGATACGGCACTGGCGAGTAGTGCCCCACTTTGTAGACCGAACCTTCTTTTTGCTCTCGGGCAACCCGGCCGCGCAGGCTCAACTCCCCGCGAACAGGGGGTCTGGGAGCCGCCCCGTCGGAGGCGCAACCCAGAGACACATAGAAATTGCCCGCGGCATCGCGCACGGGTCCGTAGAGAAACTCGTGGTAGTTGCCCGACATGCCCCATCCGTCGGCGATCGTTTCATAGAGATCGGCCACGCCATCGCCATCGGTATCGGCCACGCGCGTCAATTCGGGCAGGTGCGCGACGAAAAACTCGCCGCGCTTGCCAGGCAGCATTCCGAGCGGCGTCTGCAGACCTGAGGCGAATCGCCGCCAGCGGGATGTAACGGGATCCATCAGAAAAATGTACCCCCGGCGAAAGGATGCCGCCAGTTGACCGTCCGGTGTGAATACGACAGCAGTCACTTCGGGCGCTACTTCGCGCGGAGTCGGGACCGTTTCGATGCGGTAGCAGCCGGCCGGAACTTGGGCTACGGTAACCACCGGCGCCAGCGCTGATGCAGCCAGCAAGAGAAGTGCGAGGAACTGCCTTTTCATTGGCTTCTGCTTTCCAGCGTGATCGTCACACTGAAGCGCACGTTGGTTCCGCGAGGAATCGGCAGCGGTCCACTCTTTGGGTCTCCGATCGTGGATGAAACCACGACGCCTGCACCTCGGCCTGCCGCAAACCACATAGGCTGGTCGACGCGGCCGACGGTGAACTGTCTGGTGATGCCCTGGTTATTCTGTGCGGCGACGATGCGCTCGTAGACCTCAATTCCGTCAACCTGATAGTGAAACTCCGGAGCACCCTCCACCACCCGGTAACCACGGAATCGCCGTTCGGGAATGCGGTCCGTCGTACCGAGCCGCAACGGAAACTCGTCACCACGATAGAAGACCTCGCCGACGAGCTTGGCCGTTGGCGTCAAGCGATTGGAGTCCACCTTGCGCCGAAGCGTCTCGGTCATATCGACAAAACCGCCCTTCCAAGCGTAGCGCAACCGCGATTGGCCGGCATCGAAGCAATAAGAGATTCCGCCGGGTAGTCCAACGGCGATGGCTGCCGGTGTTGCTTCCGGCATGTCCCAGCGAATCACGATGGCCTCGCGCTCGGGCACGGGTCGGGCTTCGACATCGGCCGTCTCGACCTTCTTCAGGCCGTCGGGAAGCGGCATGCCCTCGCCCATCGAAAGGGCGGCCCAAAGCGTGTCGATCATCTCGCGTGCAGGCTTCGGCTCCGTCGAGCTGAAGTAGTTGGGCATGGATGTGCCCGAAAGAATCCTGGCCGGGTTGAGCATCCAGCGATGAAACCAGTCATAGCGGAGCCGCCGGGTCGCGTTGATCAACTGCGGCCCCTCTTCGCCCAACGATTTGTATTCGCCCCAGTCGTGGCAACCGATGCACGCCAATCCGCCCTTGTTCCCATCCGTGCCGATCATTCCGGCGCCGTGGCTCGACTGCAGAGCGGTGACAGGCGGCGAACCGGGTCCCTCACCCGGTTGGACTCCGGATGCGAGAGCGAATGCATCGATCATGGGTCGGACGTGGTGCGAATCGTAATGGGGCATGCGGAGATCGAGCCCGCTCCACACCCGTTGCCGGTTTACGAGGACCTGTTCGACCCAGCCCGTGCGCAGCTTCGCACCAACGTCGGTCAGCGGTGGCGCCGCGTCACTCACCGTCGCCGCAGGAACTGTCGAATCAATGTGGTGACACGCGCCGCAGCGAAGCTTCCGCAAACTCCTCTGCAACTGATAAACCGGAGCGTGGCTGACATCAGGGCTCAGCTTGTAACTCCGTAAGAAGGCCTGGATCGCTTCGCGGCGATCGGCGCTCAAGCGGTAGTTGGGCACGCCACGACGGGGCTCGCTTGCCAGACACCCACGGGCTGGCGCGACCTGCTCCAACCGCGGCGCCCGGTGCCGGTTCGACAGCGGTTCCGCGGCGTCGAGCGTATGGCAGGATAGACAGCCCTCGGACTGAACCAGTTCTTTTCCGCGCACCGGATCGCCCGACTTCCACGGCTGCTCGAAGTCCCGGTTTCGGGTATCGACCAGATAAGCGGCCACCTGGAACGCTTCCTCATCGGTCAGCATCATCGACGGCATGCGGCCCCCCGGATCGAACTTCGCCGGATTTTTGAGGTACTCGGCCAAGGGCCCGATCGTGGTTTTAGAACCCATTCCATCCAGCCCCAAGCCCTGCTCCTGATGACAGGCCGCGCAACCAAGCATTCCAAAAAGCTGGTTGCCTTTGGCGATGTCATGCCGCGCCGGTTTCCTGGTCTGATCGGCGGATCCGCCGGCCCCGAGCGACACAAAATAGCTCGCAATGTCGCTACGCTGTTGTCGGTCGAATAGCCCGGGCATCATGGCGCCGGAACGAAACGCGGGTGGATC
>JBPCNK010000310.1:0-5902 GCA_051001345.1 Acidobacteriota bacterium
CCCCCCCCCCCCCCCCCCCCCCCCTGACCCCTGTTATGATTCATTTCTCCATGGCCGCCCTTGCCCCGCCCATCGACGCGATCCGCTCGCTGCTGGCAGTCGGTTGGATCGCCCTGACGGCTCTGGCCATCGGGGCTCGGCTACTTGGCAGCGGGAGGCTGCAGGCGCCTCCGGTTCTCGAGCGCGTTCTGCAGTGTGCCCTCGGGCTCGGCCTGCTCGCCTACGGCGTCTTTGCACTCGGGTTGGCTGGGCTTCTCTACGGAGTGGTTCTGGCGGGCGGGTTGCTGGCGCTGACCTGGCTTTTGCGGCGGGAGATCCGCGACCAGTTTGCCTGGGTCTGCGCCCAATCGGCGGCCTTGTTTTGCCGGTACCGCCGGAATGCGTGGTTGTGGGTTCCGCTATTGTTGGCGCTGGCCGCCCTGGCCTTTCCGCTGATTTACGCGCTGGCGCCGGAGGTGGCCTTCGATTCAGTTTGTTTCTATTCGGAATACGCGCGCGAAAACCTGAAGGCTCATCGCATCCTGTTTTTTCCCAACCTGCGCGCCACGCACCAGCCTTTCACGCCTGTGCAACTATTCGAACTTGGAATGGAGCTCGGCGGCGCGGCCGGGGCCAAGTTAATCCACTTTCTCTTTTTTGTCCTGCTTGCGCTTTGGGTTTATGGTCTGGGGCGGCTGGGTGGGCGCAAGAGCGCGTATATCGGTTTGCTCCTCTTCATCTCGATCCCGGTCCTGCAGTGGGAGGCAGCCGCGGCCATGATCGACCTGCCCCATGCGCTCTTCGCTCTGTGCGCGCTGACACTGGTGCTCTTGCGCCCTTTGAACACTCACACGTTGGTTGCGAGCGGGCTTTTTTTTGGACTGGCGCTGGCATCCAAACATCAGGCGTCGTTTTTTGGGCCTTTTCTGCTCGTCCTGTTGGCGGTGCGGGTCCGCGATTTTGGCTGGCGGCGGGGGGGGGGGAAGATCCTGCTTTTTTTTCTAACCGCCTTGGTGGTGGTCGCTCCATGGTATCTGAAAAGTTATCTCCAGACAGGCAACCCCGTTTTCCCGCTGGCGCAGCGGGTGTTTCAAAGTCCGTATCTGAATCGCCAGATCGTCGAGATTGAAGACGCGGAAAGGGCTCGCTTCGGGCTGGGCAAGGGAGCCGTTGCGGCGGCGCTCCTGCCAGTCCGTTTTGTGACACAACCGACGGCCTTTCGAGGATCACCGGGGGCTCTGGCCGCGCTGGCGCTGCCGCTGCTGTGGCTGGTTTTGTTGCGACGTCGTACTGTGGATTTCGGAATTGTACTCGTGCTTGTGGCAGTCGCTTATGGGTACACGGCTCTCTGGTTTGTGACGGTCCAGGAAATCCGCTTCCTGGTACCGGTCATGCCGATCTACGCCGTATTGCTTGGCCTGCTGCTGCGTCCCGGCGCCAGCCGGCCGGCCTCCTTGACTGTTCTAGCCGGCCTGACGTTGTACGCCGTCTGCTATCTGCCGCCCGTCTATACAAAACTGCAACCGGCATTCGAGTTGCGCCTCAACGCAGACAGCCTGGCCCTGCAAACTGTCCTCGGGCGGGTGGACAAGGATACGTACATCGCGCGAGATTTCCCGTCGATTTACGTTTACCGTTACATCAATGAGCACCTCCCGGCCGATGCGTACGTCATGTCCGGCGACGGCGCGGCGTACTACTGCGACCGGCCCTTTCTGTATACGTTTTCCAAGGACGGCACCTACATCTTCGAACACTCCGACGCGGAATCGATCGCACGGCGTTCCGTGGAGAAGGGAGTCACGCACGCTGTGTTTGATCTGCGCTACACGGACGGCAACGACCCGGCCAAACGTATGCTCGACGAGTTGCGGGAGAAGTTTATGGACCGGGTCTACGCGGCCAATGATGTCGAGTTGTTCAAGTTCAGGGGTCAGGGGCTCAGGAATCAATCCGCAATCAATCCGCAATCCGCAATTCGCAATCCGCAATTCCCTGACCCCTGAAGCCTGATCCCTGAAGCCTAACCCTGACCCCTGAAGCCTAACCCTGACCCCTGACCCCTGACCTCTGTCCCCTGACCTTGACGCCGCTGCGGGCGATGCCGAAGGGCAGGTCTTCGGCTCCAAGCGCGGCCAGGGCTGAAATGACGTCCTGTCGCGAGCCCGGCTGGACAAACGTAATCATGCAACCACCGCCCCCGGCTCCACAGACCTTGCTGGCAATGCCTCCGCGACGGTGTGCTTCGGCCATCAGTTGATCGATTCGGGGCGTGGTCACTCCCCGGGCCAGCCGTTTGCGGTTCTCCCATTCGGCCGACAGCAGCTTGGCGAAGCGACCGAGATCGCGTTCGATGATTGCCTGACGCATTTCCACGGCGGTTTGCTTGATGCGGCGGAGATTGGCGACGGTCGCTCCCACGTTGTCGATATACTGCTTCATCATGTTCCAGTTGCTGGTCCCGGAGAATCGGCTTTCCGCCGTGTAGGTCAGCACGAGTCGTTCTTCCAACTCACCCAGAATCTCGTCTCCGGGCGTCAGCGGTTCCAGGACATTTCCGTCGATATTGAACCAGATGGCGTTGATTCCGCCGAAGGCGGGCGGATAGTAATCCTGTTTGCCGGTCGGAATTCTCAACGATTGAGCCTCCAGGTTGGCTCCCAGATTGATCAGGTCTTCGCGCGTGTAGCGTCCGCCGTTGAGTTCATTGAGCGCTGCGCTGAGAGAAATCAGAAGTGAAGAGGATCCGCCCAGACCCGAACCCTTCGGCACGCTGCTGTGCAACTCGACGTCGACGCCCACCGACGGCCGATAGAACTTCAGAATGCGAACCGCCAAGTCCATGACCCCCCCTTCAGGGAGCTGGTCGAAACTGTCGGCTTCGACGACTGTGTCCAGATCCTGGGAGGACAACACAACACGGTGGTCCTGCCGTGGCACGATACGGGCGCGGCTGTTGAGCGTGATGGCGGCGTTGACGGTGATTCCTCCCCCTTCAAAGACATAGAGCGGAAAAATGTCGAGTGTCCCGCCGGCCAGGTCGATGCGCGTAGGAGCGGTCGCTTCAATCATCGTCATTGGCTGGCAACTATCGCATAAAATAGCATCTCGATGGCCAACGTTCTGAAGATCAGCGTTACGGGAGTCCGTGGGATTGTGGGGCAGGCGCTGACGCCCGAGCTGCTGATCCAATTTGCGCGCGCGTTCGCTACGTATATGGACGGGGGCCGCCTCATGATCGGGCGCGACACGCGTCCTTCCGGAGAGATGGTCCGCTCGGCGGTGCTCTCCGGCCTGCTCTCCTGCGGCTGCGAAGTCATCGATCTGGGTATTTGCCCTGCTCCGACCCTGCAGTTTTACATCAAGGCTCAGAACGCCCAGGGTGGCATCGCCATGACGGGCGGCCACAATCCTGAAGAATGGAATGCGCTGAAATTTATTCGAAACGACGGCATCTACTTGAGTGCTCCGCAGGGAGAAGAGCTACTGGACATCTATCACCAGGGTGAATTCCGCAAGGCCTCCTGGACCCAGATCCGGCCGCTCGAACGCAGGCCGGAAGCCATCCATTACCACCTCGATCACCTGGTGGCAGCCGTCGACGCAGAGGGCATCCGGGCGCGGCAGTTTGTCGTCGCACTGGACTGCTGCAACGGCGCCTGTTCGCACGTCACGCCCTTGCTGCTCGAACGTCTCGGTTGCCGTGTGCTGGTGATGAACGACGATCCAAACGGGCATTTTCCCCATCATCCCGATCCGATCCCGGCCCACATGAGCGGGCTGTCGGCGCTGGTCAAAGCCAGCGGAGCCCACGTCGGCTTCGCGCATGATGCCTCCGGCGAGCGCCTCGGTATCGTCGACGAACAGTCCCGCGCTCTACCTGAAGAGTGGAGCCTGGCGGTGCTGACCGATATCGAACTGCGCCGCAAGCCGGGTTTGGTGGTCACAAACCTGAGTACCACGGCGCTGATCGATCACCTTGCAAAGCAGCACGGCGGCACGGTGTTGCGCACGCCTGTCGGGCAAGCCTACGTCGCCGAAGCCGTCCAGGAACATGGCGCCGTCATAGGCGGTGAAGGCAGCGGCGGAATCATCTGGCCGCGCTTGCATTCCAATCACGACAGCCTGGCCGCCATCGTCGCACTGCTCGATCACATGGCCCGAACCGGAGAGAGCGTCGGGTCAATCTGCGAGGGATTCCCGCGTCTTCACATGATCAAACGAAATATTCATTTTTCACCCCGCGAAGTCTTCTCGGCGTTGGAAAAATTCCGCGATGTCCTGGCCGAGGATCCGGCCATTGTGAAAGTCGATCTCAGCGACGGCGTTCGGCTGCAGTGGCCCGATGGCTGGCTGCACCTGCGCGCCTCCAACACCGAATCGATGATTCGAATTATCAGCGAGGCCGCCGAGGAAGGCCGCGCACTGCAATTGGCCGACTGGGCGCAATCCCGACTGAACTGACTATGAAACCGATCCGGTCGTTGAAGATCAGCATTTCGGGAGTGCGCGGCATTATCGGAGAGTCGCTCGACCCCGCGCTGCTGGCCCGTTTTGCGCAGAGCTTTGGAACCTACCGCGACGGCGGAACGATCGTGGTCGGAAGAGACACGCGAACCTCCGGCCAGATGGTCAAACACGCCGTCTTGTCGGGATTGATTTCGACCGGTTGCAAAGTCGTAGACGTCGACATCGCCCCGGTTCCCACCATCCAGTCGGCGGTGCGTCATGCCGGCGCTTCCGGAGGTATCGCCATTACGGCCAGCCACAATCCAGCGGAATGGAATGCGTTGAAATTCATCAAAGAGGACGGTTGCTTTCTCAATCCGTATCAGGCCGAAGAACTCCTGGGCATCTACCACCAGCAGGAATACCATCGGGCCCCCTCTGGATCGCTGCGCAGCATCGAACGGCGCACCGACGCCGTTGACGTCCACTTGAATGCTATCCTGGCCGAACTGGGTGCACTGCCGGGCGGGCGGCGCCTGCGAGTGGCCTTCGATTGCTGCAACGGAGCCGGAGCCGTGGCGACGCCTCACCTGCTGGAGCGTCTCAGCTGCGATCAGGTTTCGATTAACACGACACCGGACGGACTATTCCCGCATCCGCCCGAACCTACGCCCCAAAATCTTGGACAGCTCGGCGCGCTGGTCCGCAAGGAGGGCGCCGACATCGGATTCGCGCAGGACGCCGACGCCGATCGCCTGGCCATCGTCGACGAGCGAGGCGAACCGCTGGGCGAGGAGTACACGCTGGCACTGGCCGTCGACTATATTCTGTCTGTCAGGCCCGGGCCTGTCGTGACCAATCTGTCAACTTCCCGGATGCTCGACGACATCGCTCGCCACTATGGCGTACCGCTGCTTCGAACGCGTATCGGCGAAGTGAACGTAACGGAGGGAATGAAGAAGGCACAAGCGATTATCGGCGGAGAAGGAAACGGCGGAGTGATCTATCCGAAGATCAATTTCGGACGCGACAGCTTGGTAGCAATGACTCTCGTGCTGCACTCGCTGGCCCGGGCCGGCGGCAGCATTTCAGAGCTGGCCGCACAGCTTCCACGCTATACCATGGTCAAGGACGTCCACCATACTCATCCGCACTGCGTCCGCAAATTGCTCGAAAGGATTCGAGGCGCCGCGGCCGATCGGCCGATCGATGAAACCGACGGCATTAAGATTTTTTATGACCAGGGCTGGGTCCACATTCGAGCTTCCAACACCGAGCCGATCGTGCGTGTCCTGGTAGAGCACCGCTCAGACGAGGGGGCCCAGGCCCTGCTGGCTGAGTGGAAGAAGCGGCTGGCCGATTGGGGAGCTTAGGGGTCAGGGGCTAGGAGCAGGGGTTAGGGGGTGGGGGGGGGGGGGTGGGGAGTTGGGAGTGGTGGCTTCCCGCTTCGATGTGGTGTGTGAGACGAGCTCCA
>JBPCNK010000311.1:0-18649 GCA_051001345.1 Acidobacteriota bacterium
AACCTGCTGTGCCCGGGGCCCGTCGATACGCCGCTGATCTGGGATTCCGCAGCGGCGTTTCCGGATCCTTCCGGCGCCGTTTCCGAAACGGCGCGACGAACGGTGATGAAGCGCCTGGGCCAGCCCGAAGATATCGCCCGGTCGGCGCTGTTTTTAGCCTCGAGCGATTCCGAATGGATCACCGGCACTGCGCTGACCATCGACGGCGGCATCATGACCGGGGTGTAGGCAAAAGTCGCCAGTCGCCGGTCGCCCGTCGCCAGACCAACCGGCAACGTGGCGCACGCCGCGCCATTGCACCGTTTTTAGCTGACCACCGACCACCGGCCACTGGCAACTGGAGATAATGAAATGTCGGAAACGAAAACTGACGCTGAATTCGATCCCGCAAAGGCGGAGGCGTTCGCAGGACGATTGCTGACCGCGCTCAATGACGGTGCTCTTTGCCTGATGGCCTCTGTCGGCCACCGCACGGGCCTGTTTGACGTCATGCGCGAGCTGCCTCCGGCAACCTCCACAGAGATCGCAGCGCGAGCAGGGTTGAACGAGCGATATGTGCGCGAGTGGCTCGCTGCGATGGTCACCGCACGTGTCGTTGAAGTCGAACCGGCCACAGATCGTTACCGGCTGCCGGCCGAACACGCCTCTTTTCTGACGCGCGCAGCCGCCGCCGACAACATGGCGGTTTTTACGCAGTACATTTCGCTGCTGGGTGGCGTTGAGGATGAGATCGTTGAGTGCTTCAAAAAAGGGGGCGGCGTTCCTTACGAGCGGTTTCCTCGATTTCATGCCGTTATGGCAGAAGACAGCGGTCAATCTGTCCTCTCGTCGCTGGAGTCGCACGTCCTTCCCCTCGTTGCGGAGTTGACCGAAAGGCTGACGCGAGGTATTTGCGCGCTCGATGTTGGATGCGGTAGAGGTCGCATCATCAACCGCTTGGGCAAGCTCTTTCCAAAGAGCAGGTTTACCGGAATGGATCTGTCAGCCGAGGCCATCGAGGCGGGGCGTAGGGAGGCAGCGACAAACGGTTTGGGCAACGTTGAGTTCCTGCGTGTCGACTTGAGTGACTTCGAAGACAAGGCTGAGGCCGACGCTTTCGACTTCATCACGACGTTCGACGCTGTGCACGACCAGGCAAAGCCGCTCAGTGTCCTAAAGGGCATTCATCGTGCGCTCAGGTCCGACGGCGTCTACCTCATGCAGGACATCCGAGGATCGAGCCAAGTCCACAACAACATCACGCACCCGCTGGGCACGCTGCTCTACACGGTCTCGTGCATGCACTGCATGACCGTGTCTCTGGCGCAGGGTGGCGAGGGCCTGGGCGCGATGTGGGGCGAGGAAAAAACACGCGAGTACCTGCTGCGGGCCGGTTTCCGATCCATTGAGACGCACCAACTGGCTCACGACATCCAGAACAACTGGTACGTGGTCAAAAAGTGAGATTGCTCAATACCGTAGACTTGCAGGGGCTTGGCCTTCCCTTTGACCGGGACTTCATCGACGAAGCGGCAGCGGTGCCGCGCGCGTAAGCGAGCGGCCCCTCAGCAGAGATACTAATTGCCTTCACGTGCTGTTGCCAGCAACATCTCCGCCACGACCTGAACCGGCAGTGCCACGGTTGCTGCCATTGACAGGGCCTGCAGATTCAAAGTGGCGGAGTGGGGCCCCCTCGTTACGCCATCGTTACGCCCTTGGGCTTTATTCTTTCGCCCCTGCGGGGCGACTTTCGTTTCGACTCCTGCGACCGCCCAACGGTTCTCACCGCTCCGATGCGGAGGGTGAATGACGTGCCCCCGAAGGGGGCAAATAATAGAGCCCAGGGCGCGAGCCCTGGGTTTAGGGTTCGACGCCTCCATGAGCCCCAGAGGGGCGAAAGAAATGGGGTGGTTTCGATTTTTTCACACGTTCTTACGCTCGGGGCGCCGCCACGTCGCCTTTGACGCTTGTTACTTCGTAGACTTGCAGGGGCTTGGCCTTTCCTTTGACCGGGACTTCATTGACGAAGCGGCATTCGAAGACATCCTTGACCAGTTCGTACGTCGGCTTGGTGATCAGGATGGTCGTGCCGAGTTCCTTGTTGAGCGCCTCTACCCGCGAACAGGTATTGACCCCGTCGCCCACTGCAGTGTACTGCAGGCGCTTGTTTGAGCCGATGTTGCCGACAATCACGTCGTCGCTGTGGATGCCTATGCCGATGGATATCGGAGGCTTGCCCCGCATGGCGAGTTCACCGTTGATTTTGGCCAGCAGTGACTTCATCCGCAAACCAGCGCGTACGGCGTGCTGTGCGTGGTCGGAGACGTCACCGAAGGAGCCGAAGACCGCCATAAGGCCGTCGCCAATGAATTTGTCGAGAACGCCGCCCTGTTCGAACACGGCCTCGACCATTTCCGTAAAATAGTCATTGAGGAAGGTCACGACTTGTTGCGGGGTCATCTCCTCGCTCATTGCTGTAAAGTTGCGAATGTCGGAAAACAACACCGTCACGAAGCGGCTCTCGCCGCCGAGGTTGACAGCGCCTTGCAGCACTTTTTCGGAAACCTGCGTTGCGACGTACTGGCCAAAAACCTGCTTGACCCGGTCCCGCTCTCGCAATCCGATCACCATTTTGTTCAACGCGCGCTCCAGCCTTCCGATCTCATCGTGGCCGTGAGCGGCCAGCTCCGCCGTCAGGTCGCCTTTCTCGACTCGTTCGGTCATCTGCACGACACCTGCCAGCGGTTTCCGAATATAGGTGGACAGCACGAGCGCGATGATCACACACCCCAGCGCGATGACGGCGACAGCCAATGCAAACTGTGTGCGCAGGGTCAGCAGTGGCGCATCGGCTTCGCTCTGATCGATCTCGGTCAACAGCGCCAGCGGTTTCGGATTGACCGATGCGGGACTCTTGACGGCCGGTAGAACATCAGCTTCTCGTGCCCGGCCTTGTTGACAGCCGAAATCGAGCCTTTCTCTCCGCGCAGCGCGCGCTTGACCGCCTCGTAGCTGGATATGTCGTCGTTGACCCGCTCCTGGTTCGGATGCGCGATGATGCGGCCATCCGAGTTGACGACAACTGCGTACCCGCTCTGATTGAATCGACTGGAGCGAGTAAGCTCCAGCAGCGCTTCCTGCAGGTCGTAGCGCGCGCCCATGGTGCCGATGACCGAGCCAGCCGCCGAGCGCACCGGTACATTCAGATTGAGCACATACTTGTTGAACGTCGGCGCGATGTAGGGCTCGGAGGCGAACGATTTCCCCTCCAAGCCGAAGGCGGAAGCAAGGCGGCTCCTCGGATCAATCTTACCCGACAGGCTGAGTTCGATCAGGACGGTGGACTGCGCATCAGTCAACTGCAGTTGCAGCAGGTGCGTGTTGAACTCAAGGGCCTCTCGCAACTTTTCATCTAGTATCTTGACGGACCGGGTCCCGACGTAGGGCGCCATGACTCCGGCCAGTTTCTCCATCTGACGTATCGTCGCAGCGATGTCTCGCTGGATTTGGGCCTCGATGACTTCTCCCGAGCTGTCCAGGTCAGCGACGATCTGCTGCTGAAGAATTCGTTGTCCCGCCTTGTAACCCCAGATTCCGACCAGCGCCGACGAACAGATCCCCGCCAGCACCATGCCCACAATCAGCGTGACAACGAATCCGTTTCGCAGCCGCGAGAACCAGCGCCTGTGCACGGCGACGAAGAACAGCGCCACGACAACGACGCATATCAGACCGGTTGCCGCCCAAAAAGGCCAGCGCATAGGAGTCGCTGTGCTCGGCGATGATCTGATTAAACCACGGAAAATCCTTCAGAGGAGCCGCGCCGCTCTTCATCAGTTCGATGCCGTAAAACAGCATCCCGATCCCGAATATGGCGCCGACGGCATTGCGGTAGCGCACCGGTTTTTCGAAGGCGAAGCTGGCTCCGGCAATGCCGAGCAGGTACAGGACTGCCATGCGAAGGTTCAGCACCGCCATAAATACCAGCGCCGAAGACCCCACGTTGCACCAGGTGACGATCGGCAGAGCCCGCCGAACGGTGACCAGTCCGCTGGAAATCATGCTGGTAAGGATAAACGTGATGGCCGAGGTGCTCTGCAGGATGGCCCCGGAGACGACGCCAAGCAGGGCCGCCTTCCAGAAGCTGTCGGTCAATCGCGCGACGAGCGAGCGCAGGCGCCGGCTTGCCATCTGCTTGAAGTTGCCGCTGACAAGCTTCAGGCCGGTAAAAAACAGGCCCATCCCTGCGGCAATCATTCCAATGACGTCAACCATGGTCTGCCCGAAAGGTTTGCACGCTGCCAGTTGGAGCGGGCGCTTCCCAACTCCGCAGTGCCCTGGACAATGGAACCGGTAGGGTAAAGAACTTCGGTGGCCGGGTTTGCAAGTCAGCTTAAGGCAAAAATTACAAATTACGAAGTACGAAGTACGAAGTACTTTGTAACCGAATCAGTACCTTTGGGAATCGTGGAGCCGATAGGGGCGTGCATGCGTACGAGCCTCAAGAACGTCGGAGATCCCCAGGAGACGTGCCTCCTCACTGATCTGCTTTCCTCGCAAGCCGTAAGGATAGCCTTGACCGTCGTCCCGCTCGCATACTTGACTAACGATCACTGGCAGCCATTCAAGCCCCTTGACGTTTGAAAGTATTTCGGCCGAATAGATGGGTCGTCGCCGCATGTGAGAGCGTTCCTCGGCAGTCAACGGGCCCGGTTTGTAAATGAGCTTTTCCGGCAGTTTGACCGTTCCGATATCGTGCAGCATCCCGGCCAGGCAGATACGCAACAGAGACTGCCCGGCCTTGCCCGAGGTCTGCGCCATCACCGACGCCAATATCGCGACATTGATGGAATGATGAGCTACCGAAAATTCCGCGCTCCGATCAGACGCCGTTAATAACAGTTCGTTATTTTTTTTCAACGACTCGATAATTGTTCCAACCACCGCCAAGCCTCTTTGTGCGTCGATCGTTTCGCCAGTTGCCGCACGCTTCATCGAGGCCGAAACGAAAGAAGCTGCCTCTTTGCGAATCAGCGGAGCCTCTTCAGAGGCATCCCGACAAGGCAGCGCATGATCCGAAACTTCAGCGGCGCGGTTCAATCTGGCGGCAATCGATGGTTCCGGCGCCTTTATCGGCCGTATCTGCAGTATGGCTTTCAGTCTGCTTTCAAATTCATTTGCATTCACGGGGCGCTGCACATAGTCGATGGCGAACGTCTCCTGACCCAGCCATTTGTCGGGATTCTGGCCATAAGGACTAATCAGCATGCAAGGCGTTTGTGCATCGCTGTGATGAAGTTTTTGGCAGAGTTGAAAGCCATCCAGGCCGGGAAGGTAGAGCGCGGCAATCACCAGGTAGGCCGAGGATCTGACAGCCAGGTCTAGCGCGGTCAAGCCATCCGTTGCTTGAGCGACCTGGAAATTGTGTTTTTCCAAAATGGTCCGCAGAATTCCGGCCTCAGCCTCGTCCTCGTCGGCGAGCACAATGACCGGTCTGGGCTCAAAGTTAGAAACCATAAGGCGCCTTCCGACAGCGAACAAACCTAAGCTGGCGACCTGTCTCAGGGCCGCATACGAAATATAGCACAGAAAACTGGGCATAAAATCGCACGGGAAACCGGTCTTTGCTGGCTGCCTTTTCGCGTATTTTTCGGTAAAGGCCCACAATCAACAGTGCCGCGAGCGACGCGAGCGCGTCCGTTCCGCCGGTTGCGATTCGTGTATCTTTCGAGATTAACGGTTGGTGTCCAACAACCTGGATCGAATTGAGTGCCACGGACCCGCTCGGTTCGCTCGCGGCACCGTTGTTTGCGGCGCTTGTGACAGTTGGCATGGCGCAGTGAGGCGGTTCCGAGAGCGCACAGAATCGCGTCAGACCGGCAATGCTATGCCGTTTCAGCAATCTCTGGAACTTCGAACCAAAACGTGCTGCCTTTTCCGACTTCGCTCTCAAGCCCAATACGCCCACCATGGGCTTCTGTGGCGAGTTTGCAGAACGTCAGCCCCAGACCGGTCGAATATTTTGGGGCAGATTTCCCGGCAGGAGCCTGGGCGAACTTCTCAAAAATTCGCCGATGGAACTGAGCCGGAATTCCCGGGCCGTTGTCGCTGACGCTCAACCTGACACGGCCTCCGTCAACGTGAGCGAGCTTTACGCGCACGGTCCCGTCCTCGGGCGTGTATCGAATCGCGTTTCCGACCAGATTAGTGATCACGCGAACGATAACGTCAGCGTCTACCCGAATGGAACATTGATCAGTAGGCGCCTCCAGCGTCAGCTCTCGTTTGCCCTGCAGTGAAAGCAGCTTCTCGAAAGCCTCTCGCGTTAGATCTTGCAGATCGCAGGCTGACAGATTCAGCGGCATGGAACCGGCTTCCATCCGGGCGACATCCAACAATGACATGATCATCTCCACGAGGACCGAAACAGAGGAGCGGGCCGTTTGCAAGTAGCCCAATTCCTCGGTGTCGAGCTTTTTCTGAGCCGTCATTTTCAACAGGTCGAGATATCCGCTGATTCCAGTCAGCGGAATCTTCAGGTCGTGTACGATCATGTGCGTCAGCTTATCCCGCAGTTCCTCCAGTTCTTTCCGTGCGCTGATGTCCGAGATGATGCCGTCTATCCGCGTCAAGTTTCCGGCTGCGTCCAGATAAGGTTTGGCGGTAGCTGCCACCCAGCGGGTCTTTCCGTCCGGGAGCACGATGCGATACTCGTTGTGCATCGTTTTTCCCGCAGCCAGCCTCGGCAGATCTGCTTCGACGGCAGGGGCGTCCTCTGGGTGGATCAGGTCCTTCCAGAGCCAGATGTTGTCGCGGAAAGCCTGCGGCGGCAAACCATAGATCTTCGAGCAGGCAGGGGATATCTGCAAAAGTTTGCTGTGTACGGCATCAATCGAGAAGAAGAGGTCGTCCAGATTATCAAAGATGTTTTTCAGTTGAGCCGAAAGGTTTTCGAATTCGTGGGAACGGCGCCGCAGCTCCAGTTGAGCCACGACATGATGGCTTAAAACGCGCAGAGCCTCTTGCTGCTCTGCGTTCATTTCGCGGGGAACGCGGTCGATGACGCACAAAGTGCCCAAGGCATGACCTTCGGGCGTTATCAAGGGAGCCCCGGCATAGAACCGGATTTTCGGATCGCCCGTCACCATGGGATTGTCGGCGAATCGTTCGTCCTTGGAAGCATCGGACACGACGAAGACCTCCGGCTGAAGGATGGCGTGAGCGCAAAATGAAACCGCTCGCGGGGCCTGCGACACCGCGGCTCCGACCGATGCCTTGAACCATTGACGGTTCTCGTCGATCAACGAGACCATGGCGACGGGAACTTGACAGATGCGCGCTGCTAACGAGGTGAGGTCGTCAAACACCGCCTCTGGCGCAGTGTCGAGAACCTTGTATTCGGACAGAACCTGCAGGCGCTCCGCTTCTTTGGGAGGTCGAGGCGCTTCCATTTTTGCATAGTAGCAGCGTTCAAGGATCCGGAATTCATCCAATTTTGAGCCAGGAGCTTGGGGATTGACCGCCCCTGATGAAAATGAACCGAGCCACAGTGGGACAGGCTTCCAGCCTGTCAGCTTTTAGGCGGGCGGTCCTAGACAAGCGACCACGGCCACGAGCACGTGCACGTCAACGAGCACGATCGCCTCGAAGGCTGCGTCCTTTTCATCCGGAGTGGTGAATCCCCGAGCGGCTCGACCAGACGCGTGCGAACGAGATCGACGAACGACATCTTCGCGGCCGCCGCCGCGGCTTCACCGGCGGCCGTGTAGCCGATGTTCGAGTACACCATTCCGGCTCGAAAAGGATCGCGCTCTTTCAGGAAGCGCAGGCGACGGAGGACTTCGCCGGTTAAGTAATTCGAGAACCGCATCATAAAGTTGCCCGGTTCGACTCCGACGCGGTGCGCCAGGAGGTCGCGCATCGTTACGTTGGCGGTGCGGTATGGATCGGAGAACTCGACTTGCGGGAGGTAGCGGCGCAGCGGGTCGTCCCAACGCATCCTGCCTTCGTCGACGAGGGTGGCGATCGCCGCGGCGGTAAACGCCTTCGACAGCGAGGCGATGTCGAACATCGTGTTCTCGTCGACGCGCTCGGGTTTGCCGAGCTGACGGACTCCATAGCCCGTCGTCGCGACCACGCGTCCGTCGTGGACTACCGTGACGGCGAGGCCGGGAACGTCCCACGCTACGCGCGCGTTTTCGATGTAGGTGTCTAGTTGCGATGGCAGCTGAGCGTGTGCGATTGCAACGAAGGTGAGGGCGACGAAGACTCGGAGCAGGCGGTTCATAGGGCCTCCTATGTCAAAAAATTAACATCGGCGATCAAAAAAATCAGTGGCCGCCGAGCGACTCTTCGGCGATCCAGCGGACGGCCATGTGGCGATCGGCACACAGAGCTTCGATTACGGCGCGGTGTCCTCCGATCGCGGCCAGGTAGCGGACCACTCCCGAGCGGACCTGCCACGCGGGATCGCCGATGACGGCCAGCATCGCCTGCTCCGCGGCGGGATCGCCGAGGGTGGCCAAAGCGTGCGCGGCGATGGCTCGGACGCGCCACACCGGTTCGGCGAGCAGCGCGGCCAGCGGCGCCGTGGCCCGGCCATCGCCGGAATGCCCCAGCGCCCATGCGGCGTACGCTCGAATGCGCCAGTCGGGATCGCCGAGCGACTCGAGAAGCGGTGCGACGAGTTGGCCGTTGTGCGCGCGCGAAAGGGCCCATCGAGCGCGCTCGGCGACGAAGTCGATTTCTGTGCGCGGCTGACGCGCTGCGGCATCCGTCATCATGGCGATCAGCGGGGCGTCGGGCCCGCTGGCCTCGACGCGGCGGACGGGTACAGGCGGCTGGACACGCTCGCTAAAGGGCGACGCGACGGCGTCGCCGAGAAGATCCGGTTCAATCGATCGCGGGCGGGGGACGGTGCCGGCGGGAGTGAGGGCGGCGAGAATCGGCGCGGCAGCGAGAATCGCCAGTGTGACGACAATGCCGGCGGCGCGGCGCGAGCGGCGGCGAATCGCGGGATCGAGCACCGCGCGAATCCTCTGCTCGAGCTGCGAAGGCTCTGCCATCGGCATGGCTGCGACCCTGCGGCCCGCAACGCTGCGCGCGACGTCGAGCAAAGCCGCCGCGTATTGGCCGGGCGTCACACCGCAATCATCCGTTGCTGTTCACCAATCAGATCAACTTGAACCCTGCGCAAGCCGCTTTTGGCCAGGTCACCGCCGGCACGCAAGCCAACTACCCGCGCCGCTTCCAGATGACGCTCAAGTTTGTTTTTTGAGCCACGGATTACTTCTCGCGACGCAGCCCGATGGTCAAGGTCGTCCGGGCGCGTCGCGCCGCATCCCGAGCGGTTGATCAAATGGCGCTTCGCTACCACCTTCGCTCTTAGGTTTGATGTGATGACGGTGCCTTTGAGGGCTGCAAGCGGGTAGCACATCGTCAGAGTCCTGCCGCCGTGCTTGTTGACTCGCGGAAAATGCACGCTGGAAGGCAGTGTGGGTCTTGAAGGTCCGAACCCGTGATTTTTCGGCTTACAGGAAGGTCGTGAGGATCCCTCGCGGTCGGGTCAATTCTGTTCGTAGAAGATCTTCCACACGAGTCTCTCCCCTCACGAGCGCTTGTCTCTTTGGTTGCCTTCTCGCAAAAGGCCATTGACCGATAGATCTTCATCGATCAACGGCCAATGTATCCCGTAGCCGCCGGGTGACAGTTCCGCACGCAGCCGCTCCTGCTCGGTCGCCGAAGCCAGCCTTTCGGAGCATTTCTCCCAAGGGATCCTCACCTTGCGCTGTCCCAGCACCAAGACGAGCGCCTCGCGTGTCGTCTCGATCGCCGTGGCAGTGATTGGCTCAGTCGTTTGCATCGCGTCTACCTCTGAATTGCTTTTCCCATGCTTCCACGATCAGGTCGAAGTGATCGAAGATGATCTTGCGCACCTCGCGTCGCAAGCGCGGAGAGAGATTGTAGGACCATGCCTCTTCGATCTCGTAGAGCTCTGGCCTCAACCAGTACTTGCATTCCGCGTCTCCCTTGTGGCAGTGGATGGGCACGGGCTCGTTGCCTTCATTCATGTAGAAAAAGAACCGCCAGCCCTGAACCAGCAGGATGGTAGGCATGCAGACCTCATGCACGGCCCGCGTTGTCAACATCATTCACTTCAATCGAGATCACTTTAGCAGCTAAAGGAAAATGGACGGCGCCTTCTTTGAGATCGTCTTGCCGGCCGACTTTTTTTAGCAGCCCGCGCTTCTCTTGGTGCAAAAAGTTCCTTCCAGGATGGCCGAGGAGCGACGATCTCGGATCGAGAAGTATCCCAGCCTGTCGGTTTTTTCTGCCTCCGTTTTTTCTGTTGAGCACTTCTGATCTAGTTCACTACTTTGGCTTCGTTGGAGATTTCGGGTCGGAATCAAATTCCCGAGCTGCCATCATCGTCCGTATGGCCGGCTCGCGCAGCGAGGAAAGGGTTATGCTAGGTCGAATCTCTCTATCCATATACGATTCAATCAGGCCAACATCGATACCTAATGCCTGCAACTCTTCGCTGAAGTCACGATAAACCGTGCGCAGATCGCGAACATTCTTCAGGAACCATTCGGCTTGGACCTTTTCAAATAGACTGAGATCGTTGAGGAACGGTCTGAGATCCAACCGCCGACCAGCGATCAACAACGCGCGCTGCATGGCTTTCGTCACCGCCTCTTCGGCCGGGAGATTGGACGAAATACCCCATGTGAGCAGCTTTTCCTGGAAGGCGGCCTGCCCAACGGGTTCGGTTCCGTACCGGTGGGTCAGGTGGTCAAAGAAACTCGCCACGACAAAGTAACGTGGCACAGAAGCACCGCGGTAGCTGTACGAATTGCTTTGTGGATCGTAATCCTGACCGTACGCCATCGTGCAGGGCGATGCGGTGAGAAGACCACCAAATGCAACGGCTAGAAGTCTCGCGTGGTACGGCACAATCGGCATCCCTGTTTAGTATACGTCTCGCTGGTGACTGCGTTCAATCCAGAGGAGGGATTTCGGACGAGCCGCGCACGCAGCCCGCAGCTCCATGAAACCATTGGTCGGGGCGGCAGGATTCGAACCTGCGACCTCCTGCTCCCAAAGCAGGCGCGCTGGCCAGGCTACGCTACGCCCCGAACGAACGCGAGGGATGTTTACTGTATTGCATCGCTCTCAAGGGGTCAAGCTGCTGGCGCGGCCCCAGTCAAGATGTGATAGTTGCCGCTGCGGCTGGATTAGCCGATGCGCCCTGGAATCAATGCCACGGCTGGGAAAAAGTTTGTTGAAGTCGCAATGTCACCCGCACCCTTCCGGGCGCGGCACTGACATGGCGGCGCATCCACACTATCGCTCCGTCGATCCGCATCAAGCCTGCGCGCCTCTGACCGAACCCAATCCTGGGCTCAGGCGGGGACCGGACCGCTGGCGCCTGCTGCAGCGCCGGTGGCGACGACGATCGGCTGCTCTTTTTGGCGCTGGGCGAAGCGGCGCGCAGGGGCCAGTTTGTCGTCGATCGCTTTGCGAATGGCCGGCAGCGATTTCTCGGCCGCGTCGATGCCGCGTTGCATCAGCTCCTCGGAGCGGTAGTACTCAATCCAGGTAAAGTCGGACAGATCCGGATTGATCAGCACGTCGGCCGAGATGGCCTTGAAGTTGCCCAGCTCGTACTGCAGGATCTGCATCGAATTCATGATGATGTCAAATCCGTTGGGCAGGTAGCGGCTGTCGCCGATGTACGACAATGGATTGAGCCGGTTGATCTGGCGGTACGCTTTCGAGACGACGTTTTCGACGCCGCGTTTGAGCGGCGGCACGACGTTGGTGGCGATGACCAGGTCGGCGCCCATCTGCCGGGCAATCTCGGCCGGCACCGGGTCGCTGACGCCGCCGTCGACCAGCGCGCGGTTGTTCCAGCGCAGCGGCGACATGACCATCGGGACCGACGCGCTGGCGCGAAAGGCCAGGTCCAGCCGACCCGTTCCGATCGGGACGCGTTCGCCGCTCTCGATGTCGGTTGCAACGGTCCGGCAGGGCATAATCAGGTCTTCAAACGTCGTCTTGCCCTTGAGCAGCGGCGAAAAAATCTCGATGAGGCGGTTGCCGCCGATCAGGCCCGGTTTGGTAATGGCGATATCCATCGCGGTGAAAAAATTCCGCTTGCGCCCGAGCCGTCGCGCAATGGCGACCATTTCCTCGGTGCCGATTCCCGCGGCATATCCGATGCCGATAATCGAGCCTTGGGAGCAGCCCACCACCAGGTCGATGGGGATGTTGTTCTGCTCGAGCACCTTGAGCACGCCGAGGTGTGCGATGCCGAAGGCGGCGCCCCCTCCGAGCGCCAGGCCCACGGTGGACCCGACCAGTTTGTGCGCCAGCCGGTGCAGCGGCAGCGCCGCCGGCGCCGCGCGGTTTTCGCGGATAAATCGCGCCACGGAAACGTCGCCTGTGTTCAGCGCGCTGCTGTTGGGGATCACAAACGGTTCGCAATGATTGATCGGGATCTGCCGCGAGCTGGCGTTATGAAGGTTGACGACCTGGTAGAGCTTCATCCCCGAATCGGGCCGCTGATCCAGGACCTTGTCGGGAGCATCGACGATGTGGATCAGGACGTCGGAGAACATGCTGGCCGACTCAAACAGCGCCCGCGGCTCGGCGCTGAGATCGAAGATTATGTAGGGGTAGAGGTGGCTTATCTTGGAAATCAAGTTGGACGCGCTCTCGCCGTACGCCTCCTTGGTCTTGTCCGGGTTGGCCTCGACCTGCAGGACGGAAATTCCCAGGCTGCCGCTGGAAAGTTCGCGGACGATCTTGTCGGAAGCCATGCCCAGGTCGTCGGACAGCAATTGGGCGACGTTGGCTTGCGGGCCCTGGTTGCCCGGTTTGACCTTGACGAGCAGCACCTCGGCGCCGGTCAGGTCCTTGAGCAACTCGGCCAGCAGCGTTGCCACCAGCGTCTTGCCCTTCAGGCCGGGGCGGCTCGCAACGGTGATGGCCGTTGAAGCGCGCTCGACGCGCTCGCCGCGCGTGACGCTGGCCAGCCGTTTGCAGAGTATGCGCGCGAAGTATTCGAGGGCTTTTGGATTCTGCAGGAAAAAATGCTCGAAGGACGCCTTGTCCAGCTGCAGCAGCCGCGCGCGGATGGAGATTTTGACGGTCGCCGTGCGTTTGCCTCCCTGCAGAATCGCCATTTCGCCGAAGAAATCGGCGGGGCCGAGCGTGCCGGTGCGCAACTCGCCGCTGCTGCCTCCCCAGACTTCGAGTTCGCCGCTCAAGACAACGTAAAACGTGTCTCCGGTATCGCCGACTTTGCAGATCGTCTCGCCCTTATTGTAGGAGGCCTCGACGAACAACCCGTTTAATTCCACCAGTTCAGCCTGTGTAAGGAAACTGAAGATGGGGATATTCTTGAGAAATTCCAAACGGTCGGACATTTCAGGCCTCCGAATGCAAGTCGATTTGTCGACTGGATTACCACTTCAAAGGGGGAATACCCCAATGGAATTGGGTCAAAGATAATACGGCGAGGGCGTTACAGTCAACTGGGGAGAAGGGAGGGGACGCAGGACGAAGGACGAAGGACAAAGGACGAGTTACGACGTAGGCTTTTTGGCGGCTCATCACGCGCTCACGGCCACGAGCACGGTCACGAGTATGACTAAGAACACGGCCGACCTCTCATGGCAGCGCTCATGAATCGTGGATTCACCAGCCAGGATCAAAATTTTCAGCGTGGGCTTGGGAGCGCGCATCAAGGTGGTGCCCCGAGCGGAAGAACATGTGAAAAAAATCGAAACCACCCGATTTCTTTCGCCCCTCCGGGGCTCATGGAGGCGACGGGCCCTAAACCCAGGGCTCGCGCCCTGGGCTCTATTATTTGCCCCCTTCGGGGGCACGTCATTTGCCCTCCGCATCGGAGCGGTGAGAACCGCTGGGTCGTCGCAGGAGTCGAAACGAAAGTCGCCCCGCATCGGAACGGAGAGAACCGTTGGGCCGTCGCAGGAGTCGAAACGAAAATCGCCCCGCAGGGGCGAAAGATTAAAGCCCAGGGGGTAAGCGAGCCCACTCCGCCACTTTGAATCTCTGCATGACCTGTGAATGGCGGCAACCATGGCATTGCCGGCTCAAGCCGCGGCGCAGATGTTGCTGGCAACAGCAGGTGAAGGCCATTAGCATCTCTGCTGAGGGGCCGCTTGCTTACGCGCGCGGCACCGCTATGGCCGCTCGCGCGCTGGAATGGAAGTTGTTTTCATGGCAGAGTCACCGGTTCCCGCGCTCCTCATCGAGAAGCTGGGCAACGGTTCCTTCGGCAACGGCGGTGGAAATCTCCGGATAAAGCTGCTTGTCGTTGGCGGCGCCAATTCGGAGCGAGCCTTGGCTTGCCAACGCCAGGATAGCGGAGAGGAGTT
This sequence comes from Acidobacteriota bacterium, assembly GCA_051001345.1. Classification (GTDB taxonomy): domain Bacteria; phylum Acidobacteriota; class UBA6911; order JACQSX01; family JBPCNK01; genus JBPCNK01. Next base: position 14,388 of record JBPCNK010000311.1, read on the forward strand.
GCGGACTCGACGCCGTGTGGTTGGGCGAGCTCAGCTCCGCAATGACCCTGCCGCGATCGGTCACCAGAATGCGGTCACCTTGACTGGCATAGCGGAGGTATTCGCTGAGCCGGTTTTTCAATTCGCGAATGCCGACGGCTCTTATATTCATTGCTAGCAATGTAGCTCCATGAAGCGACATTATCAACATCAACGGGACAAGGACGAACGTACGCGACCACGTCCACGAGCACGTGCACGTCCACGAGCACGTCCACGAACGCGGTTATCAAAATCCCCAATGCTCCAATCCGCAATCCGTCAATCCCAATTCCTCAATCCCCAATCTCCAATTGTCTGTCCGACGCGCCCTTGATATAGTCTCGAACGTGGCGCCGTCACAGGGGGAACGTGTAGGCGACCGGCCCGAACGGGTCTGGTATGCAGTTTCGACACGGTCCCGGCACGAGAAAGTCGTCGAAATGGGCCTGTTCGATCAGGGCGTGACGACTTTTATGCCCGTTCGCGAGGTCATCAGTCAGTGGAAAGATCGCAAAAAGCGAGTTCTCCTGCCGCTGTTTCCCGGCTACGTTTTCACCCACATCTCGCTGCCTGAAGACCGCCTGAAGGTCCTCAAAGTTCCTGGCGTGGTCCGCTTCATCAGCATCAACGGGACACCGACGCCCGTGCCCGCAGAACAGATCGACTCGGTGCAGATCTTCGTTCGCGAGAAAATCCGTTTCGATCCGTACCCCTATCTGCGCGAGGGACAACGAGTCGAGGTACGGCGCGGCTCGCTCAAGGGCGTGCAGGGAATCCTGGTGCAGAAAAAAAACCGCTTCAAACTTGTCCTGTCCGTGGACCTGATTTTCCAATCGATTTCCGTGGAGATCGATGCCTGCGACGTCGAGCCGATTTCCTGATGGCTGTTCGTTGGATGGGCAAACACCGCTTCCTGACGCTGGCGGCCCTGCTGGTTACGATGACAATCACGACCGGCGCCTTCTGGTTTGACAACGATCTGCACTTGAGCCGCGGCAACAAAAGCAGGAAATTCGACGCCAAGAACGAAAACGGCCAGGACTACTACGAGCTGGAGCGGATCGTCGAGTTTCTGGATTTGCGCTTTGGCGAGGTCGCCGAACGGGCCATCATCGAAGGTCCGGGCGGCGGGCGCATCGTTATGAACCACCAGCGCGCCACCATCGGCGTGCGCGGCCAGCAAATGACGCTGGCCCAACCGCCGCTGCGCCGCAAAAAGGACCGCTGGCTGGTCTCCGAAGAATTTGTCGCGCGCGCTCTCCCCCTTGTCGTCGACGGCCAGGTTTCCCGCGTAGGGAATTTCCGCTACGAGTTCAAAGACCTGGAGGCTGTCAACGCCGAGTTGACGGTCAGCACGCAGGGCGACCACGTTCGCATCGTCTTGGAGTCGCCGCGCGCCGCCGCCGCGCAGGTCGCCGAAACCGCCGACGCGCTGCGCATCCGCATTCCCAACGCGGCCGTTCGGCCCAACTTGAGCGGCGCGCCGGCCGACAAAGACATCGTCCAGTCCGTGGAGGTTGATAGTCGCGAGGGCACGACCAGCTTTGTCATCCGCAAGGGAAAGAACTACCTGCAGTATCGCGAGACAACCGAGGGGCAGCGGCGCATTTTCGACATGTTTGGCAAGCCGGTCGAAATTGCCAGCGTCGTGCCGGTTGCTCCACCGCCGCCGGCGCCGGAGCTTCCTCCTCCACCCGTTGGAGATATTCCGGTTGACGTTCCGGCGCCGCCGCCGCCCGAACTGCCGATTCCGTTTACCCGCAAGCCGACACGCGGAATCGTGATGCTCGATCCGGGCCACGGCGGTTCGGACTATGGCGTGCGGCCGGGCACCGAGTCGATGGAGAAGAACTACACGCTGGCGCTGGCACAACTGGTGCGCCGCTCGATTGAATCGCGTTCGGACTTGCGGGTCGTCATTGCACGGCAGTCCGATTCGGATCTGAGCGCCGAAGCGCGCGCAGGCCTGGCCAATTCCTATCGCAGTGAAGCCTTCGTCAGCCTGCACTTCGGGGGCTCCTACAATTCGGCCATCCAGGGGCCGCAAGTCTACGTCCACCGGGCCCCTCCGCCGCCGCCGGCCGGGCGCGAGGCGCCCACGCGCGGCTTGGTGCCGTGGGACCGGGCGCAACTCTTGGAGATTGATCGCAGCCGGAGCCTGGCCCAGACCCTGCAATCGCAGCTCAACGGTCTGTTCGGTGTGCAGGGACGCAATCCCGTCAGTCTCCCCCTGGAAGTGCTGCGCGGATCGATTTCGCCGGCCGTCGTCGTCGAATGCGGATACCTGACCAATCCGGGAGACGCCAGCAAGATTGTAGATCCGGAATTCTTCAGGAAATTGAGTGACAGCCTCGCCACGGCGGTGCTGAAATTTTTGGGAAGAGTTCAGTAGCAGGATGAGCGACGACAAGACTCCCATCGAGCCGGAATTTTTCCCGTCGGACGAAGAGGCCGCAGAGAAGGAAAAGTTCAGCCTGTTCGACTTTCTGCGCGAGCAGCGCTGGTGGGTTCTGGCCGCCGTGCTGCTGGTGACAGTCGCCGCGGTCAGCTTTACCCTGTACCGGAGCGAAGCGCGCCGCCAGCGGGCCCTCGATCAGGGCGGAGCGCAGACGGCCGAGCAACTGCTGGCAGCCGGAGGCGAGAAGACCAGCGTCGAAGTCTATTTTCGGTCGCCCGACACGGACATGTCGGCGGGCCGGATTCTGGTGTTGCAATCCAAACAGATTCTCAAGAGCGCCAGCCTCTCCGGACGGGCGCGCCAGATAGTGTTGGCGCTGGTCGAAGGGCCCGACGGTTCGTCGCGCCCTGTGTTGCCGCCGGAAACCAAGGTCCGCCAGGTCTACACGTCGCGCGATGGTTTGGCTGTTGTGGACCTGTCCAAAGAAGCGCGCGAGCTGCTCGTCGGAGGCGTCGACGCCGAAACCAGCGCCGTCTACGCCATTACGCACTCGCTGAACAAGAACATTCCAGCCATCCGCCGCGTCCGCATCCTGATCGAGGGGAAGGAAGAGGCCACGCTGGCCGGGCACCTGTCGCTGCGCGAGGCCTTCGAGCCGGATCCGAGCCTGGTGGCTGAGACAGTCGCGAGTCGCTAGGCGCGGGTCGCTAGGTCCAACAAAGTTGCCAGTGGCCAGTGGCCAATGGCCAGTCGAAACGGTTGCAATAATGCGGGGTGCGCCGCGCTGGCAGTGCCGCGGCCGGCAGGCAACCTCGTTGCAATGTTATTTGTGAGCGATATTGTGCTGCAGGTTTGCGCGGATTAATCGGATTAACACGGATTGATTGCAGCAGGTGGGGCTGAATGCCAGGGTGCGACAGGCTTCCAGCCTGTCGGCGTATGGAACACCGATGACGGTCACGACCACGACTACGGCCACGAGCACGTCCACGAGCACGGCCACGTCCTAACCCCTAACCCCTGACCCCTGACCCCTGATGAAGCTGTTGATAGCGACGTCCAATGCGGGCAAGGCGCGAGAGATTGAAACGGCATTCATTGGACTGCCAATTGAAGTTGCGAAGCTGGGCGATCTCAAGTTATCCGGAATCGAAGAAACTGGGCTGACGTTTGCGGAGAACGCCAGGCAGAAGGCCCTGCATTACGCCCGCCAAAGCGGGCTCGTTACGCTGGCCGACGACTCGGGCCTTGAAGTGGACCTCCTCGACGGCCGGCCCGGCGTTTTCTCGAATCGATACGGTCGCGATGACAACGAGAGGATAGCCCGGCTCCTTGCGGAGCTGCGGACCAGTGGCCAGTGGCCGGTGGTCAGTGGCCAGACTAGTCGGCGGTCGGCAGTTGCCAGTGCGGCACCGACGTATGCGCCGTGTCTGTTAACTTTTTTGTCGTCGGCGAGATTTGTGTGCGCGGTGTGTGTTGCAGGCGACCAAGTGTTATTTACAACGGAGAGGCGCTGTGAAGGCGCCATTCTGGATCATCCGGTGCCGGGCGGGGGATTCGGATACGATCCGGTCTTTTATTCGATCGAAGCCGGCGCGGCGTTGAGCAGTTTGAGCGTCGAAGAAAAAAACGCGGTGTCGCATCGCGGCAAGGCGCTGGCCGAAGTCCGGCGCTGGATCGGGGGGCTATGGACTAAGGACTAAGGACTAAGGACTAAGGGGGCAAGTGTCAGAGCCTCCTGAACACTTTTGAGACGCCACAGGCCTCAAAACGCGGACCTCCAACTGACAGAGCCTCCCGAACGCCACTCGGTGATAACCTGCACCACGTGGTGTTCGGCAGA
>JBPCNK010000312.1:0-30060 GCA_051001345.1 Acidobacteriota bacterium
TGCGGCTTCGTTGGACTCTTTGCTCGCACTCATCCATCCCACCGTAACCGAACTTGTGGGATTTGTCCAGCCTGTTGTTACAAAGCTCCGATTTCAGCGCGGGGGCAACCCGGTAAACAAATACAAATGTTCTAAGGTGTTCGAGTGCGGCGGCGATTGCCAGCTCCTTGCTTCCTTCAATCCGCAATGCCCGTATGTAGACTAAACTGAAGTTAGCACTTGACCGCACTCTGTTCCAAAAGACACCGACGATCACTAAGCCGAGCAAAATAGCGACGATGATGAGTACAACAGTGGACATTGTGTCTCGGGTGCTGTCGTCAATTCCCCTTACCAAGAGCAAGAGGCATAACGGCTGGCGGTTGAGCGGCGCGTCTTTCGCGTCCGCTTGTTAGCCGCAGCCCGCGGCGATACTGCTCTTTTCATCTGGTCTAACGAGAGGGTCAACACCAAGATTCCTCGATCTCTTGAGCTTGAGTTCCTCTGCACTGTAAGGCGTGACTACTCCGTGGCTGCCATTGTAACACCAGCAGTGCTTCCCTTACCTCCTTCTCCTGGCCAGCTAAGGATTCGCGCTCACTCGCTGCCGTCGAGTGCAGCGCGGTGCGAAAAAGAAACGCAGTCGCGCGCGACTTGGCGGCTGCAACGTTTTGTTGGGCCGCTCAAGGTTTGACGCTTTCCAAGCCGAGCCACCTACGAACGCCCGCCTCGACGAATGATAATTGCTCAGTCGTAAGCGTGCCAAGTTTTCGAACCAACCTTGCATGGGGAATGGTTACGAGGCTTTGTGCGTCGAATGCGCCAGGCTGAAGGAAAGCGACTTTGGGACTAACCTCGAAGCGAGAACCGCGAATACTTGTAGTGTGAGGAACCATAGTGGCGAGGGCTCGGTCTTGGTCTGATCACTTCTCCGCGGCGTGGATCAGCCATCGGATTCTGTTTTGTCCAGTTCTAGAAAAACATCATTAGCCGCTTGGACAAGAACACCTTCGTCCAGCGGTGGTAATTTGAATCTGGCCGATCTTTTCAGGATCTCTGCGGCCACCTCAAGTTTTGCATCTTCCGGCAGACGCTCGAATGTTTCAAGAAGTGTTTCGACTGACTTTTTAATAACCATGACTAACTTGATTATACGCTTGTGACGCCCACCACAGGTTGTCGGCCTAACGTTGGCTGGGCTTCAGTCGCGGCGGCGCATGGTTACAACGGCGCCGACGGCTGCAAGCCGATGTTAGGCGACCGACGTTTCACCTGAATACTCCGGCTGAGTCCAAATCAGCGGAAGCAGGGCTCCCTCGGGCTGCAAGTAGAAGCGATTGAAGAATTCGTAGCTTGCGTAAATCAGCCGAAAGACGAAGACGTTCGTTATCACGTAGAGCAACCGGATCAACAAGAAGGCCATGGCGAGAACGAGAATGTAGGCACGAAGCCAGAAACTCCATGGCTGAAAAATCGTCAGTCCGACGGCGAGGATGAACAATGTCGCCACGAAGACCACGCGCTGCCTACCAATGCTAGCCCTACTCTTGTACGCCAAGCCGGCGAAGACCGTAAGAGGCGCTACTCCGAGTGACCACCACCCGAACGCCGGAATCGCAAGAGCAGCCGCGACCAGAAGCATAGGCAGGTCGCTGACTGACAAAATTCGAATCACTGCCAGTGATCGGCTGACGGGCCGACCTGCGAGGGCTGCCAACGTGGTGTCGTCGATTTTCACCAAGAGTTGCCGCCAAGCGGACACGTCGATCAAAATCGTCAACACTCCTGCCGATTGCTTCTGGATGATTTGCTCGTAATCTCGCTGCGAGACGCTCATGCCCAACAACTCCGGTCGCCACCTGGACGTCTGAGTCGGCAGTGCCGTGGTTGCTGCCATTCACAGGCCCTGCAGGGTTCACAGTGACTGAGCGCGGCCCTCTCGCTTAACGCTCGGGGCACCGCTATTTCCAACGTGCCACCAGACACCGCGGGATTCCGGCCAGATCCGGCACGATTTGTTCCACGATCCAGCCACGTCCGTTGAATAGGCTCCGCACACTCTCGGCCAGGCCAAAACCCAGCTCGACAGCAATTCGTCCACCCGGTTTAAGCCACTGGCCCGCCGCTGCCAGCGGCTCATAGGAAGCCAGCGCACAGCCTGCCGCAAAAATAGCCTGCCGTGGCTCAAACAAGACTTCCGGCTCGACAGCCGGCCCGTTGTTACGCTCACCGTACGGCGGATTGGAGACAATCCAGTCCAGTTTCCCCTCGGTCTCCCGAAATGGCTCCAACCAGCTCCCTTGCAGGAAAACGATGCGATCGTCCACGCCGTGCCGCGCCGCGTTGCGTGCTGCGACGGCGAGCGCTTGGGGAGAAACGTCGCTGGCAAGCAACCGGGATTGTGGCAAGTCGGCCGCCAGTGTAACGGCCAGGCACCCGCTGCCCGTGCCGATGTCGGCGATCGTGGCATCGCTGGCCGCTTCGGCCAGCACGGCCTCTACGATCAGCTCGGTCTCGGGACGAGGAATCAAAACGTCCGGATCGACTTCAAATCGCCGGCCCCAGAATTCCTGCCGACCCAGAATGTATTGGAGGGGAAACCGCTCGCTGCGCACTCTGACATGGCACAAATATTCCTCCGTCTGCAACGGTGACAACCGTTGTTCGGGATGGGCCAGTATCAGGCTTCGATCGCACTGCAGCAGAGCCGCTAGCATCAATTCGCAATCGGCCCGCGCGTGCTCGATGCCGGCGCGTTGCAGTGTATCGGTGCCCGAGCGAATAGCGGCCGCAATATCCATATTTAGAAAGGCGCCGCCGACTGCCACTTGCAGACAGCCGACGTTCAGCTGGCGGTCTGTAGCTTTTCCGTCTGGTAGTGCGCCGTCAGCGCTTCGATGACCTCATCGAGATGTCCTTCCAAAATGACGTCGAGCTGGTGAAGGGTCAATCCGACGCGGTGGTCGGTAAGTCGATTCTGCGGAAAGTTGTAGGTTCGGACTTTTTCGCTGCGGTCCCCGCTGCCCACCTGCGAACGGCGGTTCTCGGCGATCGCGCTTTTCTGCTCGTGGAGCGCTCGGTCGTACAATCGCGAGCGCAGGACTTTGAGCGCCTTGGCGCGATTCTTGATCTGGGACTTCTCATCCTGGCAGCTGACGACCTCGCCGGTTGGAATGTGCGTAATGCGCACGGCCGAGTAAGTCGTATTGACCGACTGTCCGCCCGGACCGGAGGAGCAGAACGTATCGATGCGCAGGTCTTTGGCGTCGATCTGGATTTCTACCTCGTCGGCCTCCGGCAGCACCGCCACGGTGATGGCCGAGGTGTGGACACGCCCACTGCCTTCCGTTGCCGGTACGCGCTGCACGCGATGCACTCCGCTTTCGTATTTCAGGCGGCTGTAGACTTTATCGCCCTCCACGACGGCGATGATTTCCTTCATTCCGCCCACGCCCGAGTGACTGACCGAAAGAATGTCGACCTTCCAGCCGCGTCGCTCCGCATAGCGGCCGTACATGCGGAAGACCTCCTGCGCAAACAGCGTGGCTTCGTCGCCGCCTGTGCCGGCACGGATCTCGACAATGACATTTTTCTCATCGTTGGGATCTTTGGGAACCAGCAGGACCTTGAGGTCCTCCTCGCACGCCGCTGCGCGCGTCTCCAGCTGGCGCAGCTCGTTTTGAGCCATGTCGAGCATCTCCGGGTCATCGAGAAGCTGGCGCGTTTCTTCGATTCCCTTGCGCAGTTGCCGGGATTCGCGAAACTTCTCGACGATCTCGGTCAGGCCGCTCATCTCTTTGGCGAACTTCTGGTATTTTTCCTGGTCGGAGATGATGGCCGGATCGGAGAGAATCGTTTGCAGCTCTTCGTATCGATTCTCGATGCCTTCCAGTCGTTCCAGCATGGTTGTCCGACCGCCTCCGGATCAGGCGGCCGCTGCGACGGCGCTTTCTTCGACCTGCAGAGCTTCCTTGAGGGCGGTGATCGCCACTTCAATCTGGTCGTCGCTGGGTTCGCGCGTGGTCAAGCGTTGCAGCCACAGGCCTGGCTGGATGACGACGCGCAACCAGGTCCGGTCGGCGTGCCGGGCCGAGAAACGGATAATTTCGTAGGAAATGCCGGCAATCAGCGGGATGAGAAAGACGCGCGACACCGCGATCCAGAGGAAACCCTGCAGCTTAAAGATGGAGAAAACGATAATGCTGACGACCATGACAAACAGCAGGAAACTGGTTCCGCAGCGCGGGTGAAAGCGGGACTGCTTGCGGGAGTTTTCGACGGTCAGTTCCTCGGCGGCTTCGCGGTTGAAGACGACCTTGTGCTCAGCCCCGTGGTATTGGAAGACCCGCTGGATGTCCTTCATGCGGGAGATGAAAACGATGTACAGAATGAAGAACAAGACTCGAAAAAACCCATCGACCAGGTTGAAGAGCACCCAGCTTTCGAGCGCCGGGACATACGCGGCCGTCCAGCGTGTCAGGTACAGCGGCGCCAGAATGAAAATGGCGACGCCGAAGGCCAGCGCGGCCAGCATCGATCCGAGGAGCGCCAGCGACGTGGCGTCCTTTTTTTTCGGCTGCGGGCTCTCTACCGGGGATTCGTCCATGGCCACGCTGGCCGAATAGTTGAGTGTGCGAATTCCCAATGCCAGCGCCTGGACCAGCGTGGCTACACCCCGCAAGAGCGGCAACTTCAAAAACGGAAACCGCTTGGTCAGACTCGGGACGACGTCCTTCTGGATCGCGACCGATCCGTCCGGACGGCGCACGGCCACGGCGTAGGCATGCGGCGTGCGCATCATCACGCCTTCGATAACGGCCTGGCCGCCGACCAGAATGTCTTCTTCCCGGAGTGGCCTTTCCATCAGCGCTTGTATTTCCTTTGGAATCGCTCGATGCGTCCTGCGCTGTCGATCAACCGCTGGGTGCCGGTGTAGAACGGATGGCAGTTCGAGCAGATTTCCAGGCGGATCTCACCCTTGTTGGTCGAGCGGGTCTCAAACTCGTTCCCGCACGAGCAGTGTACTTTCACCTTTTCATAGGCTGGATGAAGGCCTTCTTTCATGGCATACCTCTTTTTGGGCAAAGTAAACGGCGATTATACCAGTTCAAGTGGCAAGTGAATAGTGGCAAGAATACAAGGAAGGCCCGCAATCTAAGGATTTACCCTGTATTCTTTGCCAATGGCCACTCGCCACTTCCTTGTATTCTTGCTACTTGGCACTTGGCACTTGAACGCCCAGATCACCAAGATCCTTCCTGTCGATGAAGCGAAACAGGACCCCTCATTCTTTGCCTTTCGGACACGCCTCCTGACGTCCATCAGACAAAGGGACACGACGTTTTTGTACGGCGCCCTGGCGAAAGATATCCTCAACAGCTTTGGCGGCAATGGCGGTATCGCCGAATTCAAGGCGCAGTGGCGCCCGGAGGATCCGGACAGCAAGCTCTGGCAAACCCTGTCCGAGGTCCTTGCCCTGGGCGGGCAATTCGAAAAATCGTTCGAGGGCGAGCGAATGTTTGTCGCGCCTTATGTGTTTTCGGCCCGGCCGTCAGTCGCCTTCGATTCCTACAAACACGGAGTGATTATTGGCCGCGACGTCCGGGTCCGCCGGCAACCGGATTTATCCAGCCCGACGATCGCAAAACTTTCATTTGATGTAGTGCGGGCCGATTGGACGGTGCAAGCCGGTCAAGGAGCCGCGAAGAGGTTGTGGATTGCCGTGCAGCTTGTAGACGGCGCGCGCGGGTTCGTGGCGGCAAAGTATATTCGCAGCCCCATCGATTATCGTGCCGCTTTCGTCCTCAGGGATGGACGGTGGCTCTTAAAATTTCTGATTGCGGGCGACTAGCGAAGCGGCTAAACAAAAATTGCGCCACTCGTTTGACTATGTACGGTTTTTAGTACATAATTGCGTACACAGAAATGAGGCATCAACTCATGAGCGGCGCCTTGACAATGCCTATCGTCGAAGCGAGAGAAAAACTGACCCAGCTGTCCGATCAATTGGAGCGCGAGCCGGAGATCGGCGCCGTCGAAGTCACCCGGCACGGCAAACCTGTCCTGGCGGTGCTCTCCTGGGATTTTTATGAGACGCTCGTCGAAACGATGGAGATTTTGGCCGACGCGAAGCTGATGGATGCCCTCCGTAATAGTTTGAAACAGTTTGAGCAGGGAAAGAGGATTTCTTGGGAGGACATCAAGGAGGAGCTGAACCTCGATGTATCGAATCGACTTCACGCCGCAGGCCCGAAGCATGCTGCGCGACGTGACGGACCGGCGCGTGCGCGAAAAGATAGCCGAGGACGTCGAAGGACTAAAGTCTGATCCGGACCTTCAAGGCAAAGCGCTCCATGGCGACCTTGCAGACTTTCGGAGTCTGAGGTCGGTTGGACAGCGTTACCGGATCATCTACCGGATAATTAAGAAGCAGGTGGTTGTCATTGTCGTAGCTGTCGGCATGCGTAAACAGGGAGATCGTCGCGATATCTACAAGACAGCCCAGCGGCTCATAAGGCTGGGCTTGCTGGAATCGCCAAAATAACCGTGCGTTGTGTCAGCCAGTCTCAGTTGCCGGCACGGACCCGCTCGCGTCGCTCGCGGCACCGTTGATTGCGGTCCCGCTGGCAGGCTCGGGTGTCTTTGGTAAACTAGTGCAGGCGCGGCGCGTCTTCTGAGCATCCTAAATAAGGCATAAAAGCGCGGGATTGTCCTTTTGCCATCAAATCAATAAGGTTGACTTTTTCAGCTTGCGCCCGTATAACAGGTGCTTCCAATTCCAAAGCAAAGTAGGTCATGCCTCAACTTGTCGCAGTACGTTTCAAAAATCTTCCCACGAGCCTCAGCCTGCGTTTGCGCTGAACGGCCCACGCACTCTTATTTTCAAGGACACGACCAAATCCCAGGAGGAAATCTGACCAATGTGTGCTTTTGACGACCGCACTGTTTCAACCCAACGAGGAGGTGGCAGGCAGCGCAACGTCGCGGGCAAGTATCGCCCCGACCCGATCTCTTTTGCCGAGGGTTCGAAGGAAGACTACAGCAGCATGCTGGCCGCCTTTGACGCGAGCTTTAAACAATTCCACGAAGGAGAAGTCGTCCGCGGCACCGTTCTGAAGGTGACTCCGAGCGATGTCATCGTCGACGTCGGCTTCAAGTCCGAAGGCATCATTTCCATCGAGGAGTTCCGTGACGAGCAGGGAAACATCACCATCAAGGCCGGCGACTCTGTCGACGTGCTGCTCGAGCACACCGAAGACAAGGAAGGTCACGTCGTCCTGTCGCGCGAGAAGGCAGAGCGGATGAAGATCTGGGATGTCATCGAGAAGGCCTACCACGACCAGTCGGTCGTTACCGGCCGCGTCATCGAGCGCATCAAGGGCGGCCTGGCCGTCGACATCGGCATCCGTGGTTTCCTGCCCGGTTCGCAGATCGACGTCCATCCGGTTCGCAATCTGGACAGCCTGCGCGGCGAAGAGCTGCGCATGCGGGTCATCAAGGTCAACAAGAAACGCGGTAACATCGTTTTGTCGCGCAAGATCGTGCTCGAAGAAGAGAACCGTACGGCCAAGGTTCAGACTCTCCAGCAACTGGAGGAAGGCAAGGTCGTAGACGGAATCGTCAAGAACCTCACTGACTACGGCGCCTTCGTCGATCTGGGCGGCATTGACGGACTGTTGCATATCACCGACATGTCGTGGGGACGCGTCAACCATCCGTCGGAACTATTCAAAGTAGGCGACAAGATCCAAGTCAAGATCCTCAAATTTGACCAGGGTACCGAGAAGGTATCGCTCGGCTATAAGCAGCAGCGCGAGGATCCCTGGGTGGATGCGCATCGCAAGTACCTCAAAGGCGCCAAGGTGGAGGGCAAGGTCGTCAGTCTCACCGACTACGGGGCCTTTATCGAACTGGAAGAAGGCATCGAAGGGCTGATCCATAAGTCGGACATGTCCTGGAACAAGCGGATCAAGCATCCTTCCAAGATCCTTGGCGTCGGCGACACGATCGAATCGATCGTGCTGGAAACCGACCGGGAAGCCCGCCGCATTTCCCTGGGCATCAAACAGACCGAGCCCAATCCCTGGCAACTGATTGAGGAGCGTTATCCGATCAACTCGATCATCTCGGGCAAAGTGCGCAACCTGACCGATTTCGGAGCTTTTATCGAAGTCGAGGACGGTATCGATGGCCTGGTGCACGTCTCGGACCTCTCCTGGAACAAGAGCATTAAGCCCGGAGATCTCCTCAAAAAAGGAGACACCGTCAGCGCGATCGTACTCAACATCGACGTGGACAACCAGCGTCTCTCCCTCGGTATCAAGCAACTGGAGCCGGACCGTTGGGAAGACTTTTTTGCCCGTCACAAGGTCGGGGACGCGGTTCACGGCAAGATCGTGCGCCTGACCAATTTCGGCGCCTTTGTCGAATTGACGCCCGGCATCGAAGGACTGTGTCACGTCTCTGAACTGGACGAGAAACGCGTCAACAAACCCGAGGAACTCTTCGCGGTCGGCCAGGAAGTCGACATGAAAATCATCAAGATGAATCCAGCCGAAAAGAAGATCGGCCTGAGCGTCAAGGCCCTGGATGAAACCGTCGAACGGGACGACTACCGCAACTACGCCACGGCGACTGAATCGGGGCGGCACAATCTCGGTGAAATCGCCGGCGAAGCGTTCGAGGGGTTGAAAGCTAAGGCCAAAAACAAGCAGGAACAGGGAAGCTGATAGGAAAGCTGTTCACCGCGGGGACGCAGAGGCAGTGTCACGAACGGAGAGAGTGGTGATATTGACACATGTGGCAAGAACTCGATGGTCACCGCTCTCTTCGTTCGCGGCACTGACACTTCTGCGCTCCGCCTCTGCGTCAATATGGCAAATCAAAAAGTAGTTCTTTGGATCGCGCTCGGGTTCGTCGGGCTTCTCTTTTTCACGCTCATGCTGGTGGCCTTGCTTTTCTCTTCGGCTGGCGGCGAGTCCGATGCCGACCTGGGTCTGAGTTGGAGCGGCGCCCAACTGGTTGTCATCGAGTTGGAGGGCGTCATTCTCGAAAGCAAACCGACCCTCGATCTCTTGAAAAAGTACGGGGAGAGTTCTGCCGTCAAGGGGATTGTGCTGCGCATCGACAGTCCGGGCGGCGGGGTGGCCGCGTCGCAGGAAATCTACGCAGCCGTCAACCGGTTCCGCAAGGAGACACGAAAGCCGGTGGTCGCCTCGATGGGTTCGGTGGCGGCCTCGGGCGGTTATTACGTCGCCTGCGCCGCCGACAAGATCGTCGCCAATCCGGGGACCATTACCGGCAGCATCGGCGTCATCGCCGAATGGTATAATATCGGCGATCTGGTTCGCTGGGCCAAGCTGCAGGACGTCGTCATCAAGAGCGGCGAAATGAAGGACGCCCCTAACCCGAACCGCCCCCTGACCGAAAAAGAGCGGGCCTACTTGCAAGAACTCATCGACGAAATGTACGACCAGTTCCTGACCGTAGTCTCCGAGGCACGCAAGATGTCAAAAGAGAAAGTTCGCCCCTTGGCCGACGGACGCGTCTATACCGGCAGCACAGCCCAGCGCCATGGCCTGATCGACTCGGTCGGTACGCTGCAGGATTCCATTGACCAGGCCGCCAAACTGGCCGGCATCGACGGCAAGCCCAACGTCATCTATCCGAAAAAACGCCGGCTCGGCCTCCTCGATGTCATATTGGGAGGCGACGCCTCTATGCGAGATCTTCTGCCGGCGCCGTTTAACACCAATCCTTTTCATTCTCAAATTGTCTTCGAATACCTCTGGAGGTAGTCATGACCAAGGCTGAGTTAATGGAGGAAGTGGCGAAGAATTCCGAACTGACAAAGAAAGATGCGGAGGTCATCGTTCAGACCGTCCTGGACAGCATCATCGGATCGCTGCAGGAAGGGGAAAAAGTCGAGTTGCGCGGCTTCGGCAGCTTCCGGCTGCGGCAGCGCTCCTCGCGCATGGGGCGCAACCCAAAGACAGGCGAGAAAGTCGATGTTCCGGCCAAGAAAATCCCGTACTTCAAACCGGGTAAGGAACTCAAGGAACTGATCAACAGCAGCGTCTAACCCTTCCAAGTTGCCAGTGGTCAGTGGCCAGTGGCCAGCAGGCCGGTGCCACTCTCAGACCAATCGACACGGAGCGCCAAGAGAGCCGCGACCATAAGTAAGGGAGCGGTCGGTCGACAGAGACCCATGCTGGATACTCTTCGTGTGATGACAGGACTTCAGCACCGAAGTCTAATGCCGACGTCACATCACTTTGTTTCAACTGGCCACTGGCCACTGATAGCCCGCGTGGACCACCTCTGGACTCCCTGGCGCTTCCAATACATTTCCTCCATGACAGGAAAACCATCGTCCTGCATCTTCTGTGACGCGCCGGAGAAGGATCCAGCCGAGGCGCTGCTCTTTCATCGCGGCGCGCTCTGCTTTCTGATGCTCAACCGCTATCCCTACGCCAACGGGCACGTCCTTGTCGCACCGTACCGTCACATCCCGACCCTCAAGGAGGCTACCGATGCGGAGCTTCACGAGTTGATCGAGTGGGCCCGCAAGATCCAGACGGGATTGGAGGAGCTCTATCATCCCGACGGTTTCAACGTTGGATTGAACCTCGGGCGGTCGGCCGGTGCGGGCATCGAGGGCCACCTGCACCTCCATGTCGTTCCCCGCTGGAGTGGCGACGCAAGTTTCATGTCGACAATCGGCGACACTCGAGTCATCCCTGAGGACCTGGCTGTGACTTTCGCACGGCTGCGGACGTACTTCCAAAAGTAGAGGCCCTTGCCACAAGCCTGCCCAAAACCGCGAAGTACATCCTTGTATTTTCCACAGGACCCCGCCCCGGTGGGCCGGGACTTCTTTTCGCACCCACTTCGCACCCACGCCCTCGGCGGCTCCCTCATGTGGAAAGCGGCACCCTGCCCATTGCACCGCCATTGGTCAGCCTGAAAGCCATATCTGGAGCGGCTTTCAGCCAAATCACCGTTTCAAAAATCTTTCGATTTTTTTCTTGCTAGGAAGCTCGGCCGGTGTGCTACCTTCATGAGCGCTTTTCGCTGGATGGCGGTTGAAATGGCCCAAGAGTTTTCCACAGTAGTGAATTTTTCTGTGGAAAACCTGGGGGGCGTTTCGAGCCAGCGGCGAAGCCGGAATCCAGATTCCAACCAGAACAACACCCTGAAAAGAATCGAACACGATCAGAACAACGAAGGAATGTTTTTATGAATCCTTGGGAGAGTATCCTTTCCGGACTCGAACGGCGCGTCAATCACCAGAACTTCGACACGTGGTTGCGCCCGACCTCCTTTTGCGGCCAGGAGGCCAATATCATCTGGGTCCAGGTCCCCAACCAGCACTTTAAGCAATGGATTTCCGAGAATTTTTCGAGCGTCATCCAGGAAACGCTCGGCGAAATGAACATGGCGGAACAGGAGATTCGATTTCTTGTCAGCCCGAACGCCGACAAACCGATCCACAGTGGAAACGGGCACGGCCCCGGACACACCCACAACACCGCGCCGCGATTTGAGGACGCTGCCGCCACCGTGCCCTCCGCGTTGCTCAACAGCAAGTACAGTTTCGATAATTTCGTGGTCGGTTCCTCCAATCAGTTTGCCCACGCCGCCGCACTGGCCGTGGCCGAACAGCCTTCGAGAACCTACAACCCCTTGTTTATTTATGGCGGTGTCGGACTTGGCAAAACGCACCTCATGCATGCCATTGGTCAGACAATTCTGGCTCGCAACAAGGGCGTCCGATTGAGCTACATGTCCTCGGAGACCTTCACCAACGAAGTGATCAACTCGATCCGCTATGACCGCACGGTCCAGTTCCGCGAAAAGTATCGCAGCTTTGACGTTCTGCTGATGGATGACATCCAGTTTTTGCGCGGTAAGGAACGCACCCAGGAAGAGTTCTTTCACACGTTCAACGCGCTGTACGACTCGCAAAAGCAGATTGTGATCTCCAGCGACTGCCAGCCCAAGGAAATTCCCACGCTTCAGGAACGGCTCCACTCCCGCTTTGAGTGGGGGCTGATCGCCGACATCCAGCCTCCCGATCTTGAAACTAAGGTCGCCATTCTGCGCAAGAAAGCGGAGCGCGAAAACGTGGAGCTTCCCGACAGTGTTGCCCTCTTTATCGCCAGCAACGTCAAGTCAAATGTCCGCGAACTGGAAGGCTCGCTGGTGCGACTGATCGCCTACTCCTCGTTGACCGGCATGGAGATCACCCTCGGTTTGGCCCAGGATGTCCTGCGCAACATCGTGGCTGATTCCAGCCGTCCTGTTTCGACCGAAGTCATCCAGAAGGTCGTCTCGGAACACTTCGGCTTGAAGGTTTCCGAGTTGAAGGCCAAAAACAACGCCCGCAACGTCTCCGAGCCGCGTCAAATTGCCATGTATCTGTGCAAAACGCTGACGAATAACTCGCTTCCCAAAATAGGCCGCGAGTTCGGGGGAAAACACCACACAACTGTTCTCCATTCTGTGCGCAAAATCGAGGCCATGCGCGTCCAAGATAAAGATTTCAACGCCGTTCTCAACAAGCTAATTGCCCTGGTTCAATAGCTTGCCGCGCTTTTATCACACGTCCCCAAAAGGAAAACATGTTGATATCCACAGCTGCCTTTTTTTCCCACTGTTTTTTGGGATTCTGCACACAGTCCACATGTTTTTTTCCGAAGGCGATCCCGTTGAGGGCAAGGACGTATGGAACGTTATTGACACTTTCCACAGGGACTACTACTGTTTCTAGATTCATAACTACTTAAGATTGTTTCTTTAAAGGAGTAGAACATGGATTTCTTGGTGAAAAAGAACGACCTCCTCAAAGAGCTTTCGTTTGTCCAAGGCGTTGTAGAACGAAAGAATACAATCCCGATTCTTTCCAACCTGCTCCTGGAAGCCAAGGGAAGCGATCTGCAGATTACGGCAACTGATCTGGATGTCAGTATCGAATGCAACTGTGCGGCGACGATCAAGGTAGCCGGCGCGTTGGCGCTTTCGGCTCGGAAGCTTTTCGATATCATTCGCAGTCTTCCGGATACGTCGGAGATTCACTTCAAGTCCTCAGACAAGGACTGGGTCACCATCACCTGTGAGAAGTCCAGGTTCAAGATCGTGGGTCTGCCGCGCGACAATTTCCCGGCCATCCCCAGCCCTGGACAGGAAAGCCGTCAACTTCCCGCAGCTGTCCTGGGCAGTATGATCGCTCGCTCGATTTTTGCCATTACCCAGGAGGAATCGCGCTATTCGCTCAACGGTGCGTTGATGATTCTAAAGCCGTCCTCTCTGTCGATGGTCACGACGGACGGTCATCGCCTGGTCATGATTACGCGAAATCTGGAAGTTGACGGGGTGGAAGCGGAAGTGCGAGCCCTGATTCCCAAGAAGACTCTGACGGAATTGGCTAAACTTGCGTCCGAGAGCGAGCAGCCCATTCAATTTAGCCGCGACGAAAACCATCTCTTCTTCCAGGTGGGAAAGAGACTCCTGGTCTCTCGAGTTCTGGCCGGGCAGTTTCCAAATTACGAATTGGTGTTGCCGCGCGAGAACGACAAGACCGTAATCGCCAGCAGCCGCGAACTGGCCGACGCGCTGCGGCGCGCGTCGATTATGGCCGATGAACGATCGCGCGCCATCAAGATGTCGGTCAGTGACGGCCAACTGGAAGTCTTTTCATCCAGCGCCGACTATGGCGAAGCCGCCGATTCCGTGGCCGTCCAATACACCGGTGACCGCATGGAAATCGGGTTCAATGCGCAGTATTTGATCGAGTTTCTCAATGCAATCGAAGACCAGGAAGTCTCCATCCATCTCAAGGACGAAGAGACCCAGGGTCTGTTCCGTCCACACACCAACAAGGATTTCGACTACCAGTACGTAGTCATGCCGATGAAGCTGTAGTCAGCCCGCTTTTCTCAACCCTTCATGAACACGTTGCTGACCATTGCGCTCTACCTGACGGTCTTTGTTCATTTTGGTTTCGTCCTCTTTGTGGTGGCCGGCGGAGTCATTTTCCTGAACTTTCCAAAAGTTCGCGTCGCGCACCTGGTGACGACCCTGTACGGATTCACGATCGCAGTCCTGCAGTTTCTCTGCCCGCTGACGCCGCTGGAAAATCTCTTGCGCGGACGGCTCGGATGGCCACAATACGAGGGCGGGTTTGTCCAGTATTACTCCGAGCGCATCCTGCCATTCAAGATTGACAACGTGTTGTTTGTCGTGGTCGCCGTCGGCACGTTAGCCTTGACGCTGGCGCTCTTTTTTTTCTACAAGCCGGTCTGGCGGATGCGGCGCTGAAATGAAAACGGAGGCGCCGTTGCTCCCGCCACACCCGTGCGAGAACCGTCAAAAGCCATGCGCCTGACAGCATTGCGCGCCGCGGATTTCCGCAATTTCTCCACGTTGTCTCTTTCTTTCGATCCCAATCTGAACCTGTTTGTCGGACACAACGGCCAGGGTAAGACCAATCTGCTGGAGGCGATCTACACGCTCGGGCACACCAAGTCCTTTCGCACCCATTTGCTGGCTGAAGCCACGCGCAGCGGGGCGGTCGGCTGGCGCTTGCAAGGCGACGTAGAGGTCGCTGGGCGGACCACCCGCCTCGAGGTGTCGCTGGGTGGCCACTCCAAGCGGCTGCAGGTCGACGGCAGGACGACTGGCGTGGTCGACTATCTAGGACACCTGGACGCGGTGACTGTCACGACCTACCACACGTCGACCATTCGCGGGTACCCGGACGAACGGCGCCGTTTCATCGATCGGGCGCTGCTCTATCTGCAGCCTTCGGCGGTCCGTCTGCTGACTGACTATCAGAAGACGCTCAAGCAGAAGAACTCGTTGCTGCTTCAAATCCGCCGAGGCGCCGCGGAGATGACCGGCGAGCTGGATGCCTGGAACGAACAACTGGTCGAACACGGAACAGCCATCCTTCTGGCGCGCCGCGATCTGATTGGGCAACTGCAGCAGGCGCTGCAGCCGGGCCTGTTCGCGGGTGAGCGGATCGAGATTGAGTATCGTCCCAACGTCGCGCTGGAGCCGTCAACCAGCGCCAACGATTGTGCGGACAGTTTTCGGCGGGCCCTGGCTCGGGAAAGGCGAAAGGAGATGCGCCTCGGGCATTGCCTGGTTGGCCCGCATCGCGACGATCTGGAGATCCTTTTGGGTGGCTCGAGCCTGCAGCGTTTCGGATCGGCCGGCCAGCAACGCAGCGCGCTGTACGCGCTGCACTTCGCGATCCTGGAGTTGTATTTCCGGCGCCGGAGCGACTATCCGCTTTTTCTCATCGATGACATCGATGCCGAGTTGGATGTTGAGCGCATACACTCGCTGGTCGATCACCTGAAGCCCAAGTGCCAGGTCTTCATCACGACCGCCAAAGAGCACCTGGTGGAATCGTATCTTTCGCACGCAAGAATTTTTCGGGTAGTAGAGGGAAGCGTAAATCCGATTTAGAGGATGTGAAGAGATGGGCCTTCACCGCAGGGGCGCAGCGCGACATAGCCGCAACCGTATGCCGTATGCCGGCGACGGAGCACCAACAGAGCCGCGACCGTGAGGGAGCGGGCCGGTAGTTTGAAGGCGTAACCGAGAATCGTCGCGAAATGCGAAGATTTGCGCAGAGACAAAGAAGCTAAAAGCAGGAAAGGCACTGGCTTTTAGCCGGTGGCCTTGGGTAAAAAACCACAGGCTAAAGCCGGTGCCACCTGCTGCCCTCTGCGCCCCCTCTGCGTCCTCCGCGTCTCTGCGGTGAATACCATTTAGAACTGACCTTATCCACCCCAATTCGACCCCATCCAAAATTCTGTCAACAACAAAATTGCTGCCAAGCGGCGCTGCTGAATCGGCTTGAAGGGCAAGTACTTAGCCTCAATTTTGGAGATCATTTCGGTCTGAGAACGCATCGAGTGGCGACGGAAAGTGTAAGTAGCTGAAAACAATAAACATCAAGCATTGATCCGGGTATTGTCCCAGCGCCCGCCGCTAGCGACCCTCCACAACATATTGCGCTCGGTCACCCCAGAACCCACAAGCTATTGTCTAAAACCGTCTAAGAACCTGTTGCCATGCTATAATCAGGCAATTTTTAGCCCTTTCGGCAAGGAGTCTATGGACAATCCACGCGAAGAGTCGCTGCAGGCGGGCGAACCCGCCCTGGCATACGGTAACGGAGACTCCACCGGTTACAACGCAGACAAAATCAAGGTTTTGGAGGGACTGGAAGCCGTCCGAAAACGTCCGGCCATGTACATCGGTTCGACCGGACCCAGCGGATTGCACCATCTGGTCTATGAAGTCGTCGACAACTCGGTGGACGAGGCGCTGGCGGGATTCTGCAGCGAGGTCCAGGTCAGCATTCACATAGACAACTCCGTGACGGTCGTCGACAACGGGCGCGGCATCCCGGTCGATCTGCACCAGCACAAAGGCAAGTCGGCCGCCGAAGTGGTCATGACGGTTCTTCACGCCGGTGGAAAATTTGACCACGACAGTTACAAAGTCTCCGGTGGACTGCATGGTGTCGGCATCAGTGTCGTAAACGCCCTGTCGGAAAAACTGGACCTGGAGATCTGGCGCGACGGTCAGGTTTACGAACAATCCTATTCACGCGGCGTGCCGACTACCGAGTTCAAGAAGACAGGAACGACCAAGCGGCGGGGCACCAAGGTCACCTTCCGGCCAGACACTCAGATTTTCGAAACCACCGAGTACAGCTACGAAATCCTGTCGCAGCGATTGCGCGAGCTGTCCTTTCTCAACCGGGGCCTGCTCATTTCCATCGAGGATCTGCGCTCGGACAAGAAACAGAAGTTCCAGTACAAAGGTGGAATTGCGACCTTCGTCGAACACCTCAGCAAGAACAAGAACACGCTGCACCCCAAGCCGATTTTCTTCGAGGGTGAGCGCGACGGCGTCACGATCGAAATCGCGCTGCAGTACAACGACAGCTACACCGAGTCGCTGTTCTCCTTTGCCAATAACATCAACACCGTCGAAGGCGGCACGCACCTGATCGGATTCAAGTCGGCGCTGACGCGCACGATCAATGCCTACGCGATCCAGAACAGCCTGCTCAAAGACCTCAAACAGAACCTCAGCGGTGACGATGTGCGCGAGGGGCTGTGCGCCGTTCTAAGCGTCAAAGTTCCCAATCCCCAGTTCGAAGGACAGACCAAGACCAAGCTGGGCAACAGCGAGCTCAAGGGGTTGGTCGAGGCCGTCACCAACGAGCTTCTGGGCGCTTATTTCGACCAAAATCCATCGGTAGCTCGTCACATCGTAGAAAAGGGACTGGAAGCGGCCCGCGCGCGAGAAGCGGCCCGCAAGGCCAAGGAGTTGACGCGCCGCAAAGGTGTGCTGGATTCGCTATCGCTGCCGGGAAAGCTGGCGGACTGCCAGGAGAAAGATCCGGCCCTCTCGGAAATCTACATCGTCGAGGGCGACTCGGCCGGCGGGTCGGCCAAACAGGGGCGCGACCGCCGTTTTCAGGCCATTCTCCCGATTAAGGGCAAGATCCTCAATGTCGAGAAGGCGCGCTTCGACAAGATGCTCGGCAACCAGGAAATCACGACGATGATCTCGGCCATCGGCACCAGCATCGGCGCGGAGGATTTCGATCCGAGCAAGCTGCGCTATCACCGCATCATCATCATGACGGACGCCGACGTTGATGGATCGCATATCCGGACGCTGCTGCTGACGTTTTTCTATCGCCAGATGCGGGAACTGATCGACCGCGGCCATGTTTACATCGCGCAGCCTCCCTTGTTCAAGGTGAAGGCCGGCAAGCAGGAAAAATATCTACGCGACGAGAAGGAGCTGACCGAGTATCTGATGAAGCGTTCGACCGACGACATGGTTGTCGCCATCAAGGGTCTGCAAGTCGAATATAGCGGAGCCAAGTTGATCCAGGCGATGAACCGATTGATGGAGCTGAAGCGGCTGGCCGATAAATTCCATCGCAAGTTCCCCGAAAACGTAGTGGCCGCGCTGCTGGCCGCTATGTCGCCGGTCAATGGCGCCGCCGGTGATAAACGCAACGCCAAACAACTCCTGGAAGAAACGCGCGCCTTTCTGTCCGATGCGCGGCGCATCAAGAATCTGGAAGGCGATCTCAAGAAGCTGGGTTACACGGCTGAAGTCGCCGTCGACAAAGAGCATGGTTTGCAGGAGCTCATTCTGACCAGCGGGTCGGGTCCGCGCCTGCTGGTCGACTGGGAACTGCTCTCCTCGGCCGAGTTTCAGAAGATGCTGTCCCTGTACCTGCAAAGCGCCGATTTTAACGTGCCGCCATTTATCGTGCGTGAAAAAGAAAAGGAAAAGGACACGACGCTGCAGGATAAGTACGAGCTAGCCGCCTACATCGTCAGCGCCGGCAAAAAAGATCTGACGATCCAGCGCTACAAGGGACTCGGCGAGATGAATCCGGGGCAGTTGTGGGAAACGACGATGAACCCGGAAACGCGCACCCTGCTGCAAGTCACCGTCAACGACGCCATCGAGACCGACGAGGTATTTACAATTCTGATGGGAGATGCCGTAGAGCCGAGGCGGAAATTTATCGAAGAAAACGCGCTGAACGTCAAGAATTTGGATATCTAGTGGCCTGTAACATCTGAACTGGTACTAACAATACTGATCCGCTTCCGCGGGCGGCATGGAAAAACTGGGGCCGGTTTTTGACCGGCTTCACCACAGAGACACAGAGGACACAGAGGAACACAGAGAAAAGGCTTGGCTTACGAGTCTTATGAAGTTCGATCGCAGCACCGATGGCTGCCTCTGTAAGTTCGTCGAGATGCATACTTTGAATCACGGACAGCCGGTCGTTGGTACAAGGTTTTCCTCCGTGTTTTCTCTGTTTCCTCTGTGTCTCTGTGGTGAAGCCGCTTTACACTGCACCGCAGAGCGGCGCTAGGTCAGTGCGATTGGTATCAATTCAGATATTACAGTTCCACTAGGGGGAGAGACTAGAAAGGCTCCAGGCTCCAGAGTCTAATCTGAAGCCTGAAGCCTGAAGCCTGGAGCCTGTTTCATGGATAACATCGCCAAGCATCAAATTCCAGTCAACATCGAAGACGAAATGCGCGTGTCTTATGTCGACTACGCCATGTCGGTCATTATCGGCCGGGCGTTGCCGGACGTGCGCGACGGGCTGAAACCGGTTCATCGCCGCATTCTGTTTGCGATGAACGAACTGGGGAACAACTACAACAAAGCGTACAAGAAATCGGCGCGCATCGTTGGCGACGTGATCGGCAAGTATCATCCGCACGGCGATTCGGCCGTCTACGACGCGATCGTTCGCATGGTTCAGGATTTTTCGATGCGCAATCCGCTCATCGACGGCCAGGGCAATTTTGGTTCGGTCGATGGCGATGCGGCTGCCGCCATGCGCTACACCGAAATCCGTATGGACCGGCTGGCCGAAGAACTGCTGGCTGAAATCGACAAGGACACCGTCGATTTCGTCCCCAACTACGACGAGTCGCTCCAAGAGCCGCGCGTGCTTCCTGCCAAGTACCCTAATCTGCTGGTCAATGGATCGTCGGGAATTGCCGTCGGAATGGCCACCAACATCCCGCCCCACAATTTGAACGAGATCGTCGAAGCGACGATTCTGCTGCTGGACAAACCCGACGCGACGCTCGAGGAGATCATGGCGCTGGTGCCGGGCCCGGATTTTCCGACTGCGGGGTTCGTTTACGGGCGCCAGGGTATTCGCGACGCGTACAGCACCGGGCGAGGGATTATCCAGATGCGGGCCCGCGCCGTCATTGAAGTTAACAGCAAGGAACGCGAATCGATCATCATCAGCGAGATCCCGTACCAGGTCAACAAGGCGCGGCTTCTCGAAAAGATCGCCGAGCTGGTCCGCGAGAAGAAAATCGAGGGAATCTCCGATCTGCGCGACGAGTCCGACCGGGACGGGATGCGGATCGTCATCGAAATTAAGCGGGGCGAGCCGGCCCAAGTCACTCTCAACAACCTGTACAAGCTGACGCCGATGCAGTGCAGTTTCGGCGTGATTCTGCTCAGCATCGTCAATGACCAGCCGCGCATTTTGTCCCTGGGCGAATGCATCCAGTACTTCATCGAGCACCGCCGTGAGGTCGTCACCCGCCGCACGCTGTTTGACCTGGATAAGGCCGAAAAGCGCGCCCACATCCTGGAAGGTCTCAAGAAGGCGCTCGATCACCTGGACGCTGTTATCCAGTTGATCCGCGGATCGAAAACGCCGCCCGAGGCCAAAGAAAACCTGATGGCGAAGTTCGGATTCTCCGAGCTTCAGTCACAGGCCATTCTGGAGATGCGCCTGCAGCGTCTGACGGGCCTGGAACGCGACAAGATCATCGAGGAGTATGAGCAGATTCTGCGGCTGATCGCCGAGTTGAAGGAGATCCTGGCCAGCGAGATGAAACTCAAGCAGGTCATCAAGGGCGAGCTGCGCGAGATCCAGAAGACGTTCGGAAGCAAGCGCCGCACCGTCATCGCCGATGAACAGGCAGAGTTGAGCCGCGAAGATCTGATTGCCGAAGAGAACGTCGTTATTACTGCGACGCGCTCCGGCTACATCAAGCGCACGCCGGCCAACACGTACCGCAGCCAGAACCGGGGCGGCAAGGGCCGCATCGGCATGACCACGCGAAGCGAAGACTTAATTGAGTACCTGTTTACCGCCTCGACACATCACTATCTGCTGGTCTTTACCGACCGCGGCCGGGTCTACTGGCTGAAAGTCTACGAGATTCCCGACGTTGGAACGGCCGGCAAGGGCAAAGCGATCCCCAATCTGATCAACATCAATCCGGGCGAGAGAATCGCGGCCGTGCTGCCGTGCAAGGAATTCAGCGAGAACGAATTTGTCGTGATGACAACGCGCCGAGGCGTCATCAAAAAGACGGATTTGTCGGCCTTTTCCAACCGGCGTGCAGCCGGTATCATCGCTATTAATGTCGACGACGGAGATGAGTTGATTTCCGTGACACACACGCACGGCAACGATCTGATTTTCCTGGCGACCGAACAGGGCAAGGCGATTCTGTTCGAGGGCCAGGAAGTTCGGGACATGGGACGCGCGGCGCGCGGCGTGCGCGGCATCAGGCTGCGCGGCGACGACCGGCTGGTGGGTGTAGAGATCTTCTTTGAGGAGCAGGGAGGCAACGTCCTGACGGTCACGCGCAAGGGCTTTGGCAAGCGCACGCAGATCTCCGAGTATCGTAAGACTGGACGCGGGGGTCTGGGAGTCATCAACATGAAGCTGACCGAGCGCAACGGGCCTGTCGTTGCGGCTCGGCGGGTGACCGACGAAATGCAGGTCATCCTGATCACCGCCAACGGAAAGCTGATTCGGCTAGAATCGTCCGCGATTCGCAAGACCGCCGCGCGTAGCGCCCAGGGCGTCAAGCTCATCGACCTCGAGGAGAACGATTTTGTCGCAGCCATCAATCTAGTCTTGCCTGAGAACGGCGACAATGAGAATGAGAATGAAAAGTAAGCGTTTGCACTTACCGGGTCTTCATCCGCTGCGGCTGGCCGACCTGCGGCTGCGCGACTGGAAAGTGTATGTGCTGATCCCGCTGGCCATTATCGTTTCCTCGGTAACTGTATTTGTCCTGAAGGAAAACCAGGTCCTGAAGCGCTTCGAGCAGGCAGGACGTTTGTATGCGCAGGGGCGCTTCGAGCAGGCTGCCGTCGAGTACGAAGCGCTGCGCCGGCAAAAGGGAGTCGACACCGAGTTGGCCGCCCGCGCGCTCTTCGAGGCCGCCGATATTTACTATGTCAGTCTGCAGCATGTCGATCGGGCGCGGCAGCTTTTCGAGCAGTTGATCCACGACTACCCCGACGGTGCAGTAACCTATCAGGCGCGCAAGAAGCTGGCCGAGATCTATGAAAAGACCGGCAATGTCGAGCAAGCCATCGGGCTGCTGCAGACGACGCTTGCACAGGCCGCTTCGCAGCCGGAGCGTGCGATGCTCAGCTTTCGGTTGGGTGAAAATCTGTTTCAGGTCAACGAATTTGAGGAGGCGCGTAGCGCTTACCTGCAGGTGTGCCAGTTCGAAACAAGCGGCCACACTCGCGAACAGGCGCTCTTGCGGATTTCCAACATCGACCAGATGCAGCAGCGCTGGCGCGAATCTCTTGCCGGGTTCGATCAGGTGGTGACCGCGACCCGGTGCAGTGAGTGCCGGCTGCAGGCGCAGCTGGGTCTTATCGACAGCCACGAAGCGCTCAACGATTACGCCAGCGCCGCTGTTGTGCTGCGCTCCATTAATCCGGCCGACCTGGATCCGCGGCTCCGGCAGACGATCGAACGGCGGCTCGCCGAGAAGCGTCAAGTCGAAAATCTGGCGTCGATTTTCTAAATCAGGCTCCAGGCTTCAGGGGCCCAAGGTAATCGCGAATTGTAGATTGCGAATTGATTGCAGATCGACCCTCCCGGTGAAGCCTGGAGCCTGGAGCCTGGAGCCTGGACCTGAAGCCTGAAGCCTGAAGCCTACATGGAAATTCTGCTGTCCGATCCCATCCTGCTAGCCAGCGCCGCTGTAGCTGCCGCCTTGATCCTGGTGTTGATCGTAGCGGCGGTGCGGCGCCGTCCGGCGGAGCGACCCGAGCGGGACGCCGATGCGCGCGAGGGCCTGCACCGCTCGATATCGCAAACGATGAAGTTTTTCCGCCGCGAGAATGCCACATTCGGAGAGGTCCTGGACCACCTGCTTGCGGACGTCTCGTTGGACGATCTGCTGAAGAACGAGCAGGTGGAAATAGCCTTCGGCAAGCTCTCTTACCTCAGCGAGAAGGGCAGAAAATCCAAAAGCCGCAAGACCTCGCTGCTCAACCCGTCAGACGACGAAGTGGAAATGACGGCGGCAATGGTTTCTGTGCTGCGGGCCTGCTATCTGTCCGACGATTTTTCCGACCGGATGAGGCCCCATACCAAGGAGCAGTTCGATCTGTTCCTGGAAAAGCTGTGAGTTACTTAGGCAGCAGAAAGGGGCAGGGGATTGCTAGTTCGCTCCCGCTCTGCTGGGCCCGCGTAACACTCCGCCCTGGTCGCCGCGGACCCTCCAGCCTGAAACGTTGAGACTAAGTGGCAATTTTAAAATAAAAGGTTGACTTAATACAACATTAGGTCTATCTTTTCTTCGTTCCTGGCTGGGGTTCTATGGTTATCTGCTTCAATTGCTCTCCGACAACGAAGAGGAAACTCGACCAACTTCTCCATTCCGGCGAGTTCACCGACTATTCCGAACTCATTGCCACGGCGATCGAAAACTTTGCAGTTCTAGATGAAGAAGTTCGGAGCGCGGGCTCGATCATTGCGGGAACCGAGGACGCACCGAAGGAACTCGAGATCGTCGGTGGCGCCAACCAGCAAACCTCTAGGCCCAGTCTGAAAAGCACACCTCACCAGTACCAATGCTCAAACGTGTCCGACCGTACAAGGACAGTTGCTTCCATCCCCGAGCTCTTTACCTTTGGAAATCTCACGCCGGAACCGCCGTTACAGATCGCACCACAGTCCAACGACGTGTTTTTCCCTGGCCAGCCAGTTCCGATCGATCGGTGGATCTTCGGGCAGTTCAGTAAGCTTCTGCCAGCGAAAGCGAGTTGCCGCGCGCTTGCGCGGATGTACCCGCCTCCTGCTAATGGTTTCGAACTCGACAAGGTCGCGCCGCGAATTGCACAAGAAGCAGAAGCTCTCGGCACCTACCTTGCTCTGAGAGACCGTGAACGGAGATTGAGTCGCGATGACGCATGGGCAGTCGGCTTCCCCTCCGGCGAAGACAAGGCGGATAGGAGCCGACTACGGTATGCAAATCAGTTTGTTGGAGCCATCGGCAGACAAGGGACACTGACGGGACTGCTGATCGATCTCAAGTTGATCAATCTTGGAAGGAACGGTACCAAACGAGTTTTCTTAACGCGTCAGGGATGGGAGTTCGCCGCCCTTCAGAACCCTGTCCTCGACGATGCATCGGCCGATGGAAAGTTCACGGCGGCCGAAGTCACGTTTCTGCTACAGCGCATCCAGGAGAATATCCCGGTGGAGGATTTCGCGTTCCGCACGATACTCAGTGCGATCCGAGATGGACATGACACCCCAACCCAGCTCGACGAGATCTGCAAGCAGTACTTGCCCCCCGAGCGCCAGAATGAAATTACGAAAGCGGTAGTCACGACACAACGAACAGGAGTCATTGCCAGAATGTTCGATCTTGGCCTGATCAACCGGAACAGAACCGGGGTGCGCGTCTCCTACGCGCTGACGGGACTTGGAGACCGGTATGTCGGCCGTGCGTCGGCCTTAAGGAGTGAGACGTGACGAATCAGCAATTGAAAGATCTGTTTCTGAAGCTGCTACGCGCCGATTACGAGGACCAAGTAATTGACATCCTCCGTGCTGCGGGCTTTTGGGAGAATCGCTCCCAGTGGCGAATGTTCGGCGATAACGAAAACAATTACAGCACCATCGGAAACCAGCAAGCTAGACCTGAGGCTGCCGTCGTCGAGAAGCTGATTAACTCCGTCGACGCGCGTTTGATGCTGGAATGCCTGCTCCGCGGCACCAACCCAGAAGGGCCGAAAGCACCGAAGAGTATCCGGGAAGCGGTAGCGAGCTTTTTTGAGAATCACCCGAATCCGCAACATCCACTAGCCGGCAAGATCAGCCAGTGGTCTAGCGGCCGGCGGCTCGAGGTAGCGCAGGGCATAACGTTCGTTGCAACGGGTGCCCGGGCGCAAGCCGGCAACCCGTGCTTCACGATCTGCGACATCGGCGAGGGACAAACGCCCGACCGGATGCCCGAGACCCTGCTGTCACTGAACCGTTCCAACAAGCTACGGATCCCCTTCGTGCAGGGCAAGTTCAACATGGGTGGTACCGGCGTTCTGAAGTTCTGCGGGCGCCACAATTTGCAGCTCGTCGTCTCGCGACGACATTCACAAATCGCGAATCGCGACCTTCGTGACGAGTCCGATCTGCAGTGGGGATTTACCATCGTGCGACGCGACGATCCAGAAGGCAACAAGCGCAGCTCGATCTTTACGTACCTCGCGCCGGTTGAGGCTGAACTGAGCCCGCAGCGCGGTGGAGTGTTGCGCTTCTCGGCTGAGACTCTGCCGTTATTCCCTGAAGGTAACGATCCCTATGTTCGCCCGACCGAGTGGGGGACGCTTGTCAAGTTGTACGAATATCACGCGGTCGGGACGAAGGGCCACATCCTGCTGCCGGACGGCATGCTGGGCCGCATGGACCTGCTATTACCAGAAGTGGCGCTGCCGATCCGTCTGCACGAGTGTCGCAGCGGATTCTCGGGGCATGCTGGAAGCTGGGCCAACACGCTAAACGGCCTGACGGTTCGGCTAGAAGATGACCGTGCGAACAACTTAGAGTTCGCACCGATCTCGAGCCCGATAAAAGCCGCTGGTGAGGAAATGCTTGCCTCGATCTACGCGTTCAAGAAAGGGCGGGCGAAAGCGTACCGCAAGAACGAAGGCATCATCTTTACCCTCAACGGCCAGACCCATGGTCACTTTACAAAGGACTTCTTCAGCCGCAAGGCGGCTGGGCGGCTCGATTACATCGCTGAGTCGATCTTAGTAGTGGTGGACTGCAGCGGCTTCAGCGGTCGTGCCCGTGAGGACTTCATCATGAACAGCCGGGACCGGCTGAGCGGCGGCACGTTGCGGGGGGAGATCGAGGGTGCACTCGAGGACTTGTTGCGCCACAGCGAAGAGCTGCGAGCACTGCGCGAGCAGCGCCAGCGCGAGGCAACTCACGAAAAGCTCGACGATTCGAGGCCTTTGGAGAACATACTGGAACAGATTCTCAAGCAGTCTCCCGCGCTGTCGCAGCTCTTTCTAAAAGGAACTCGGCTGTCGAACCCCTTCAAGCACAGCAAGGGCGCGCAGGCAAAGAAACCCTTTAAGGGCCGCGCGCATCCGACATTCTTCAAGTTTCGGGAGAAGGACTACGGCGAGTCGCTACACCGGCACACTCCGGTGAACATGAGGACCCGCCTATTCTTCGAGACGGACGCGGTGGATGACTACTTCAGTCGTGAGGTGGATCGCGGGGACTTCAGGATTCACATCGTCAATGGAAGTCAGCGTGCCGAGGTCGAGAGCTATGTCGGCCCGTATCTTCATGACGGAGGAGCAACGGTTAGCATGAAGCTACCACCGAACGCGCAGCCGGGAGACGAGCTCCATTTCGTGACTATCATGAGGGACCCGCTGGCCGTGTCGGAACCGTTTGAAAATCGCTTCACCGTCACGATCGCGACGGCCCAACAGCCTCAAGGTGGAATCAGCACGAGGCGAAAAAACAAGGATCGAAGCGACGACGAGGAATCAGACGCACCAGGTGGCATGGCGCTGCCGAATATCGTGCCTGTTTACGAAGACCGTAGTGGGGATGGCAAGTCCCGAGCGCTGTGGTCAGAGCAAGATCCCCCTTTCGACAAGTACACAGCCTTGCGCATTAGGGCATCGTCAGTGCAGGACGTGACAAGTAGCCAATCTGAAGACATCTACGATTTCTTCGTCAACATGGACAACATCTATCTTCAAACGGAGCTGAAGGTGACGGCCGGCGATGAACTGGAGGTGACGCGAGCACGGTTCAAGTATGGAATGGTCTTGGTGGGTCTTGCGCTCCTTTATCAGCACACGCAGGATCGGAAAGGGACGCGCGACGAGGACGAGGAGATCGAGGAGATCGACGAAGGGAAGGTCGAGACGAGTCTCCCCGGGCGGGTCGAGTACGTGACGAAAGCGTTGGCGCCAATGCTGTTGCCAGTCATCACCTCGTTAGCCGAGCTATCACTTGAAGAGCGGGCGGTTTTGGACGATTCCGGTGAGGCGGCCTGACCGTCACTAGTGGGAGCGGCGGTGAAAGAGCACGACCTCTCGGCTGGCGCCGCCGGGCCCACGTTGATCCGCGTACCACCGGCGGTTTGGAACAGTCCGCCATAGGCGACCATCTTTGCTGTTCGCAAGTTGAGGCATGCGCAATTCGGCCAGCCCTGCCGACCGCATCGTTTCTAGGTACTTTGGGAGTTGCCACGAGGCGTCGGAAAACGCGACCATCTGAACGAATAGCGAGTGCCCATCGGCGATACGCGCGAGGGAACTGAAAGCAGCCCGCGCGGCGTCGAAGTACGTATCGAGGCTCGGGTATCTACGATCGCCGAAGGTGTAGTAGCTCAGGCCATTGCCGTCGAAGCTGTCTGCGATCCAGAATGGCGCCGGCGTCTCCTTCCGGCCGAGCACTTGCCAGCGATGATACATGACGTGCACGCCAGGATATGGTGGCGACGTCAGGATGAGCCTGGGTGACCCATAGGCGGCAACGAGAGGTTCGTTCTCAAGGCCGTTGGCGGACCGGTTTAGTATTAGGGTTAGTGGGCGATTATAGGCGTCTACGCAATCGACTGTAAGGCCGGCAAGGTCGCGGTAGGTCCTGACACCCTCTATCATTTCCTCAAGAAATTCAGCCAGCCTTTCGCGAAACTCACTCACGTTAGGAACATCTGACCGACAATCGAGGGCCCATTGCGCAGTTCGAAGAAGGAGCGCGCGCACAAAAGTCTTCCGCGCTGGGGAACGGAGAAGCGGGATACGCGCGAGTGCTAGCTCGAGTGACTTGCGAATCGGCCACGTCTGGCGCGTACTGACATTTCGCTGGTAGCCGCGCTCAACCCAAGGGTCTGGGCGTTTCGTGGGACGTCGCATGTTCAAGATGGGGATCGTCCTCTGTGTCCAGGCCCTGACTGCTCTGATATCGGCGTCAGATAGGGCACTCGTCTTCGCGCGGCCGATGAAGCACGAGAGCGCGTTGATATCAACTCCGATTCCGATCCGCCGTAGCACACTGGCCTCCACGAGGGTCGTGGCTCCCCCCATGAATGGATCGAGTACAAGATCACCCGGTCGTGTGAACGTCTCAATCGCGGCTCGGGCGAAGCTCGGGGAAAAGCGCGCAGGATACCGATAAAAAGCATGCGTGAGCCCAGACACTGGGTTCTGGGCATGCACTCCCTCCAGAAACTTCCGGACAGACTCCCTGTCAAGCTGAGGAAGACGTTCACCAAGGGGATTGTTCATCTTCTTTTCCAGTCTTCTCGCCGAGGAACCCCTTTGAGTTACCTATCGACGGTGAGCGGCCGTATCAGGAGCACCAGTGGCGTCTATTTGCCAAGACGGAGTTCGACGCGAACACCGTCCTCTTCTGGAAAGACGTTGAGCACGCTGACCTTGAGGTGCTCGCGACGAATTCGGCCTAGGAGTTCAAGTTGTTGGGCCTGAGTGACTCTGATATGCCGCGATTGGCTGAAAGCCCCCGCTCCTAGTTGTGCGCCCTTGTAGTTTATGACAATACCAAATAGTTTGCAAGCCTGGTGGATTGCTGAAGCTTTTGGCGTACTCAATCCACGGAGGTACTTGCTGAGCGACATTGGAGTGACCCCCAACTTCTCAGCTACCTCTCGCCTTGACCAACCAGGCTGCCCTTCGTGCTTTCGAAAGGCCTGCTCGATTGCGCTACAGACAGTTGTCCTGTACTCCTGGTCCGTATGGGGTCCCTTTGGGCCGCATTTAGTCCGAACCATAAGTGAGTCAAAATCTAGCATAAATATTAATTTAATCATAAAAAATTATAGTTTATACTCGGATCGCAAAGCGGTTGGCGAGTTCCGCTGCCGCGTTGTACGGCATTTTTGAACGACGGGGAGTGGTTTTTGTGAGAAGTCCTGGCACGCCCGCGATCGGCATCCGTCACTATCACGCGCTCTCTTCGCTCGGCGAGTGATCGATGCTTAACGAACTTCCTCACGGAAAGGCGCCCGTAACTGGGGTTTGGTTCTGGCGGAGACTCTCGAAGACAGCGGGTTCTTGCCAGGGTCACCAAGCCGGGGGCCAGTAAAATAAAATTTACAATTGTCGAGAGGATTTCAACCGGTGAAAAACCAAAACCTTCTGTTCGAAGATTGGGGTCTTCGTGATACCTTAGGACCTTTCAGTCACGAGCCCGAAATGAGCTATCGCGATGTTCTCAAGAGCCTCCTTTCCCGCAAGTCCGTCGTCCGAGGTCGGGTGACCCTAGCGTCGGGTTCTGTTAGTGATTACTACTTCGACTGTAAGCTGACTACTCTTGATCCAGAAGGTGCCGTTCTGACTGGGTACGCAATGTTGGAGCTTATTCGCGATCAGAACATTGCAGTGGAAGCGGTAGGCGGCCTGACCATGGGGGCAGACCCTATAGTATCAGCCATGGTGGTAGTCAGCCAGATTCAGGGGACACCTCTGCCAGGGTTCTTGATCAGGAAAGAGCGGAAAGGTCACGGGCGAGAAAAACGCGTCGAGGGTTTTGGTACCAGAGGCGCCAGGGTTGTAATCGTGGATGAAGTCTGCACGACAGGCGGCTCGATCATCGAAGCCATAGAAATTGCACAAGCAGAAGGGTTCGATGTAGTAGCAGTGGTGAGTTTATTGGATCGAGAAGAGGGCGGCACTGAGAAACTTAAGCAAAAGTATAACTACCATGCGGTCTTTACAGCACATGAACTGTTGAGAGAAAATGAGCGCCTCGCGAGAACAGCTCTCGACACTTCGCAGACTGCTGAATCGAAAACTCCAGTCCAAAGCTGACTTAATAAAAGCTGCGTCCCTCAGCCGCGCACTCGCCGTGTCAGATTTGGATGGCGCCGGCGCATTGCTCCTATTCGCATTCTACTTCGAAAACCTATTAGCGGATCGAGAGGGTGCTGTGATGGATGCGGACGCATATGACTCCGTCATGGCGCAAGTAGTTCCCCTCATAAGGGATTGCCTGATCGCAATGGAGGAATTTGACCCTGTGCAGTTGAATGCTACTCTCGATTCGTTCGCACGAACTGTGCTGCGTCTCAAAGTCCCCTAACTGCTCTCAGATGCAACCGGCGACGAAGTGGAAATGACGGCGGCAATGGTTTCTGTGCTGCGGGCCTGCTATCTGTCCGACGATTTTTCCGACCGGATGAGGCCCCATACCAAGGAGCAGTTCGATCTGTTCCTGGA
>JBPCNK010000313.1:0-17190 GCA_051001345.1 Acidobacteriota bacterium
AAGTCACCACCAACCAGTACTTTGAGACTATTGATCTGATCGAGCAGGCTATCCGAAAGCGACAGCGTCAATGGCGTTCTCGGAAGATTCGTCCTTTATGTCAAGTTATTTAATGCCGTTACTGTAGTACACCACCTGCACCGAATTGCAGCGCGTCAGTCCGGGCGCGCGAAGGGTGTAGGTAGCGACGTTGCCGCGGAAATCCTCGGGCCGGATGGTTTGTGCGTGCGTCCTTTCACCGTCGGCCGTCTGGAAGCGGTAGAGGACCTGGATCGGACCGGTCACGGCCGCCGCGTCCGCCACTTTGAAATGGATGGTGTTGTCACCGGCGAAAATCTGCGGCAGGGACATGATGCCATTCTCGAAATGCGCCCGTAGCCGCAACGTCTTCAGGCCCACCTGATTGATCCTGCCCGCTTGCGGCGACAACCGCACGCGCACTTGAAACCGGTAGACGCCGTGCAAACTCACCTGGCGCCCGTTGAACCGGTCACGCCCGAGATCAACTGCGAACGGCTTGCCGCCGCTGTGCAGCGTCTCCCAGTCCGACCACACATCGGGTTGATCGCGCTGGCGCGGCTTGGGGAGCTGGGCGCGAATCTCGATGCGCGCTTCATCGGCCGAGCCGAGCAGCTCCCCCTCCAGCACGCCGTCGACGAGAATGTAGGGGCTATAGAAATCAAGCGTTGCCGCGCCGCCTGTGTGGTCCGTTGCGCGGAGAAACGGCGCCTGCGCGGCGTGCGCGAGGTTCGACTCGGGCGTGAGAACCTGCAGCGCTTCACGCTTGGTCCAATCGGGCTCATAGGTCCAGCGGCCCCAGGCCTGGCCGATGGTTCTTCCACCGGAAACTTGATCGTTGTAGCCCTCGCCTTTCGGCACGGTCACCAGGTACGGCTTTACCGTTTCGTAATTGGGATCATGTTTCGGCCAGTTGCCGTCCAGCATCGTCTCCGTTACGCGGTAGAAGCGCCCCGACGATTGAAACGGCTCCTCTCTGGCGGCACGTGGCGCTGCCGGCACATAGAATTTGCGCGCCGAGTTGTCCCAGAAGCGCTGGATCGTTGTGCCCTTGGGCAGACGGAATTGCATGTCGTGGTAGGGCGTGTCCATCTCGTACTGCGAGTTGCCGAAAACGCACTCCACCGGCCGGCCAGCGGCGACCCACGCTTCCTCGCTCGGATACCAGCACTCGTTGATGAGAAACGCGCGCTTCCACTCCGGTCCAAAAAACTCGAAGAACGGCTTGCTACGGTGTTTGTACGTCTTGTTGCGCCGGATGCTTTCGTCGACACCGACCTCGGCCCAATCGAGGATGCGCGCGTCGGGCGCGTCTCGTTCGATCAGGAAGTAGCCATAGCGCGGATCGAACGCGCCCCAGTTGCCGTCAAGGCGCAGACGGTACATCGTGTGATAGCCGCCGTCGTCGTGCTGCGTGATGACACGCTCGGCCCCTTCGCTGGTTTGCTTATATTGCTTCCACGCCGCTTCGGCTATCCGGCTGGTCGTATCGCAATAGCCCCAGCCATAGACAAACAGATGCTTGTGCGCGTCAAGGACGTACTCTTCTTTGCCGTGCGGCCCCTCGAAGGCCTGGATCATGCCGCCTGTCGCCATGCGGTTGAACAAACGCAGCCAGCCGAAGAAGGCGCGGGCCTGGATCGTCTCGGAGGCGTTCTCGACGCCTTCGAGGCGCATGACATCGCGGGTCCAGGTGGCCAGGTCCGTACATTGCGGCCAGCGTTCGCTTACCACAAGCGGCCCGGTGATCACCGGCTGAGCGACCGCTGAGGAACCCGCCAAGCAGAACGCGCAGACCAGAACGAGAAGCTGACGAAACATGATTGCCCTCGATGATAGTCATCTTGCTGCCGATCTGCAATCCGCGCTTTTGCAGAGTTTGAAAGCCTTCAGCGCGGATTAAGCAGATTGACACGGATTGACACGGATTAAGGACGAGTCGATCTGACGATCCGGCATGGATTTCAACCTGGATTCTCTCCCGTCCGCCAACCTTGGTTTGAAATCTATGGCAGGCTGTCCCATTCAGTCCGATTTAATCCGTGTTAATCCGTGTTAATCCGTTTAATCGGCGCTTTTGCAGAGTTTGGAAGCCTTCAGCGCGGATTAAGCGGATTGACACGGATTGACACGGATTAAGAACGAGTTGATCTGACGATCCGGCATGGATTTCAACCTGGATTCTCTCCGGGCCGCCAACATTTTGGTTTGAAATCTATGGCAGGCTGTCCGATTTAATCCGCGTAATCCGTGTTAATCCGTTTAATCCGCGCTTAGCGTTTCAATTTCTGCAAATAGCCCGGATCGATCGGATCGAACTAGTTTTCTTGATCAGCAGCATGTCAAGGCGTGCGCCCGCCGGCTTCAGGCTCCAGGCCTCCTCGCTACCAGGCCAAACAGCTGAAAACTGACGAGGGAAGTTGACTTCTAGGATGAGTCAGATAGACTCATCCTATGAGTAAACGTTTGCAAGTTCTCCTAAACGAAGCAGAACTCAAGGAGATCCAGAGGATCGCCCGTCGACATCGGATGACAACGGCCGAGTGGGTGCGCCAAGCGCTTCGGACAGCACGCCGGGTCGAACCGAGCCAGGAACCCAGGAAGAAACTCGAGGTGGTTCGGGCCGCAGCCCGTAACGCGTTCCCCGCTCCCGATGTCGACAAAATGCTTCGGGAGATCGAGCGCGGGTACCTCGGTTCCACTCCGCGATGATTTTTGTGGATTCGAACATCCCCATGTACCTCGTGGGCGCAGCACATCCGCACAAGGCCGATGCGCAGCGCCTTTTGGAGGGCGCCATCGCCGCCGGTGAGCGGCTCGTGACCGACGCTGAGGTTCTGCAGGAGATACTGCACCGCTACGTTGCGATCGGTCGCCGCGAAGCAATCCAGCCAGCCTTCGACGCCCTTCTGGGCGTCGTCGACGAGGTCTTTCCGGTAACGGCCGACACGGTGGAGCGTGCCAAGACTATCGTGCTCGGCAAGCGCCGCCTCTCGGCTCGCGACGCCCTCCACGCGGCCGTCATGGAGCAACAGGGAATCCGTCAAGTTATGACCTTCGACGAAGGTTTCGACGGCTTACCGGGTGTCACCCGCCTCGGTTGACTATTCACGAAGAAGGTCAGGCCTCGCCCCGCACTTGAGCACCGCAATTCCGTCCTCAAACTTACTCGACAGGAAAACGTTACTAAGGTATTAGTCCTACGATGACACTCCGCGCCAGGTGGAAGACAGGACGCCTCCGCCTCCACTGAAAGCGGAGTCCGTCCCAATCAGCGCCGACCCCAGCGATGAGTGGTGGCCAAGGCCAATGCGAAGAGACATGGAAAATAGGTTACCAAGACGAGAATTCATGAAGGATGCGGTCTTTTCAACCGCCGGGTTCGTGTTGTCAGCGACCGGACATGCAGCTGCGCGGGAAACAGTTGGAAGTCAATCGTCGGCGATCGACGAATTACGAATAAAGGACGAAACTTTCAAGTTCATCACCCGATGCGCCAGAGAGGATGGCGGATACGCCCCATCACCTGATCCGGCCTATCCAGGAAATTCTGACACCCGCGCGAGCGATCTGGCTGCCGTTACTTATGCCGCGACACTGGCGAGAAGCGCCGGCTGGAAGCTTCCCCGCCGGGAAGTAACAGCAGAATTCATCCAACGTCATCAGGAGCCGGATGGCTCGTTCATAAATCATGGAGGAAGTTTTGATCCCAAGGGCGAATTGGCGCTTCTCTACAACACCACGCAGGGGGTCGTGGCTTTGCGAGCCTTGGGAGAGAAACCGAAATATCGCGCCGTCCACGTCATGGATCGATTCTTTACGAAGAATGCTTTTCAGAAGCTTCCATGGTACACGACCAGCTTTTTCCCGCTTTTCTACGCCGCTCTCGATGAGCCGTTTCCGCCGGAGTACAAGGCCGCCATTGGTGACCATATGGTGAAGAACCAGACTGCAGACGGATATCTGGGAAATCATGTTGCGTCTGCCTTCCATATGGCCCATTTTTTCCGGATGATTGGAGAAACCACACCTCGCGCTGCAGCGATGGTAGACCGGGTTTTAAGAGATCAGCGCGCCGATGGCGGGTGGAACATCAAGCAGCCGGATTGGGACGTTCACGCCTGTTTCGACGCCGTGTTTATTCTTCGGCAACTGGGCGGAGATTCCGAACGGCGCCGCGCCGCAATCGGAAAGGCGGCCGAGTGGGTCCTCGGATGTCGAAATCCGGATGGGGGTTTTGGACATTATTCGGGGTGGCACTCCGACATGGATGCGGTCTATTTTCAGTTCGGAACGCTGCTCCAAGCTGAGCGGATCCCCGGCGTAGATTATGACGTACCTGCCGGGCATGTGCTCAGCTGGGGACATGCCATGAAGCCGGGGAAGAGGTACTGAGCAAAGTTTTGCCAAGCCAGAGTGGGAGAGGCTTCCAGCCTGTCAACTTTTAGGTGGGCGATCCTGGGACATAGCGACCACGTCCACGAGCACGTGCCCTATCACGTCAACGAGCACGATCACCTCCCTGACCCCTGGTTTTCACAGCGGGTAGTCACGAAGCAGTCGAGATCGGTTTAGAAACAAGAGGTGGCTTAGCGCGGATTAACACGGATTAAGCGGATAGGCTGGACTGAACTTGGGCACTTCATGGAGAAAATGATTCAATCCGTTTAATCCGCGTCAATCCGCTCTTGGAACTTGCAGCTTTGGTGCTCGATCGCAAATCGTAATTCGTAACTCGCAATTCGTGATCCTGATTGCCCGTTCCCTTACGGTCGCGGCCCTGTCTGTTTACCCCTGACCGCTGAAGCCTGACCCCTGCTCTACTAGCGACCGGCGACTGATCCTGACATGCGGCGCCCTTGGCTCAGGTTGTCGGGCACGCCGCTGGGGAAACGTTGCGCGATCGCCTCGCGGATCCTCTCCTGGCGGTTGCCGGGATCGGGATGGCTGCTAAGAAACTCAGGTCGGCGGCTGCCGCCGCTGCTCCGAGCCAGAATTTCCATGACATTGATCAGCGCGCGCGGATCGTAGCCGGCTTGCGACATGAGGTCGACCCCCAGGGAGTCGGCCTCCAGTTCGTCCTTGCGTCCGTAT
The DNA here is from genome assembly GCA_051001345.1 of Acidobacteriota bacterium. GTDB lineage: Bacteria > Acidobacteriota > UBA6911 > JACQSX01 > JBPCNK01 > JBPCNK01. The sequence continues at coordinate 5,113 of JBPCNK010000313.1, forward strand.
TTGAGTTGCGCCATCTGGGCCACAAAGGCTGCCAGATAAGCGGCCTGTTGACCGCCGCCTCTCTCGTCAGAAGTGGCCACTCCCACCGCTCCGACCAGCGTCTGAGCTAACTGGCTTTTGGACATGTGCTCGGCGGAGTGTCGGCCCACGACGTGACCGACCTCGTGGCCCAGGACACCGACGAGTTGGGCTTCGTTTTCGAGACGGTTGAGCAGAGCGCGGGTAATGAAGACGGGCCCTCCGGGCAGAGCGAAGGCGTTGACAGTCTCCGTGTCAGCGAGGACTCGGAAACGGAATTGATAAGGAGTCTTGGCGGCCACGCTCGAACTTACGATGCGCTGACCTACGCCTTCGACATCGGACTGAACCTCCGGATCCGGATCGAGTCCGCCAAACTCGTCGGCCATCTGCGGCGCCGACTGAAGGCCCAGCGCGACTTCCTGGTCCTGGCTCATCGTAATATGCTGCACCTCGCCCGTGACAGGATTGACCTGACGGTAGCCGTAGTAGGTCACAAGTCCCATGACCACCATGACGACCCCCATCAACAGTCTGGAGCGTTTCATGGCGTGACTCTGAAATCCTTGGTCCCGGCGGAGACACCGTCGAGCGAAACCTCGACCTTGTATGCGCCTGCGGGCCAACCTTCCGGCTTGGACACGTGGAACTCGGTGACGGCAGCACCGCTGGGAGCGATGGTCTGCCTGGACTCGTCCACCAACTGGCCGTCCTGGTAAGTCCAGCGGGCCGTGATGGTGGCGCTCGATGAGGAGCCGTCGGTCTTGACCGCTACATAAAAAGTGTCGGCAGGCCGGAAAGAATCAGTTTTGTCGGCGATGGACTTGTCTGCGGCGACGCTTCGCCCAACGTCGATGTCAGTAACTTTTACGGCGGCTGGTGCGACCGATGACGTCGGTTTGGAGCAGCCAAAGAGGACCACGGCCAGCAGAATGCAGATCGCGACTCGGGCAAAGTGGTGCGGCATTTTTTCTTCTCCTCAGGCCTCAGGCCTATGGGATCGTCAGTTTTTGTCCCGGATAGATAAGGTCCGGATCTTTGATGGTGCTCCGGTTGGCCTCGTAGATCTGGCGCCACTTGTCGGCGTCGCCGTACTCGCGCTTGGCGATCTTAGATAGGCTGTCGCCTTTGACCACAACGTAGGTACGGCCGGCGGTACTTGTAGGTGTATCACCAAACGTTCCGGCAGTCGGCGCCGTCGAAGATCCGCCGCTTTGCACATTGGAAAAGTCTGGCCGGGATGTGTCCTTCGATTCGTCCTTCTTGTCAAAAATTCCCACGTTTCCTCCTCTTCGCCTTGCGGCGGTAGCGGTGGAATCAAGCTACCCAAAAAGAGTAACAGCTATTCGATGGCTGTCAATTTTGTCCGAGCCGCGACAGTAAGCGGGCAGCCGGCAGTAGGCAGCGTCTCTGCCATGAAAATGGAGGGTCAGCTTAAAGAGTCAGACGTCAGGACGTGATCGTGCTCGTGGACGTGGTCGTGTTTTGTGGACGTGCTCGTGCACGTGCACGTGCTCGTGGACGTGGTCGTCGACGTGGTCGTGGTCGTCGACGTCATTGGATTGGGTGTGCGTGCGAAACAAATGGGTTTAGTTACGAGTTACAGATTACGAATTACGAAATGCAAGGTTAGTGCGTCGTAACTCGTAATTCGTAACTCGTAATCCAAAATGCCGCCCCTGATTGCCCACTCGCTTACCTTCGTGGCCCGGTCATCTCGTAATTCGCTTACGCTCGTGGCCCGGTGTCGGTGATGGGTGCGGCTTTGAAACGCTCGATGGATTCCTTGCGAATGGCGGCCAGATCCAGTTTGCCCGTTCCAAGAACGGGTATCTGGTCGATCCGGAAGAACGCTTTGGGGCGCGGAACCCAGAGATTGGGCAGGCCGGTTTCATTCAAACGCTCGAGCAGCCGGAGGAGTTCCTCCTCAGAGAGCGTGTGCAGCACGATTAGTCTTTCTCCACGGTCTTCATCCGGAACAGCCGTGACGGCCAGCACGCGGTCTGACGTGCCAGCCAATTCGTGCAGCCGCTCCTCGACGCGAACCAGGGGCACCATTTCTCCGCCGATCTTGGCAAAACGCGACAACCGATCGGTGATGGTCAGAAAGCCGTCCTCGTCAATCGCGGCAATGTCGCCGGTAACGTACCAGCCGTCACGCAGCACTTCGGCGGTCTTTTCCGGCTGGTGGAGGTAGCCGAGCATGACGTTGGGCCCGCGTACCAGCAGCAGGCCCGGTTCGCCTACCCCGCGCGGGACCATCGTCTCGGGATCGACGACGCGGACGCTGATGCCGGGCAGCGGATGGCCAATGCGCCCGCGCTTGGCGCCGACCTGGTAGAAGCCGGCGCCACGGAAGTCGCGAACGTTGATGGTGACAATCGGCGAGCATTCCGTCGAACCGTAGCCCTCGAGCGGCCTCGTGCCGAATTTCTCCTCGAAGGCGTCGGCAACCTGCTGGGTCAGCTTCTCGGCGCCGGCGATAACGTACTGAAGGCTGCCGAACAGTTCCGGTTCGCAGCGGCGGATAAACGACTGCAGCATGGTCGGCGTAGCCAGCAGCATGGTGGCTCGGTAGCGCAGCACCAATTCACCGATGATCCGTGACTCGAAGGGATTGGGGTGATAGACGGCGCCCATTCCGTTGAGAAGAGGAAACCAGAGCGTCGCCGTGAATCCGAAGGAGTGGAAGAAGGGAAGAATGCCCATGATCCGGTCGCGGTGCGAGACAGCGCAGACTTGGGCGAGTCCTTCCAGGTTGGACTGGATGTTGTAATGCGACAACATCACTCCCTTTGGATCCCCGGTGCTGCCGCTCGAGAAAATCACCGTGGCCAGGCTGTCAACATTCCTGGTTTGGTCTGCTCCCAGCCACCGCTCCAAGCGGCGGGACGGAACCAGCAGCGCCAGCGCCACGGCCAGAGCAACTGACCCGGCGCTTTTGCGCGCGACCAGGTCCTCAAGGAGGATCGCCGTCTCGGGAACTTTCACGGCGACCTTTTCCAGAAAGCGGCGCGAAGTGATCAGCGTTTGGATTCCGCATTGGCGCACACAGGAATCCAAAATCGGCTGCGAGACCGTGTAATTCAAATTGACCGGTACTTTGCCGGCCAGCGATATCGCGAGGTTGGCCGTTGCGCCTGCCACCGAGGGCGGCAGCAGCAAACCCACCATTTTCTGGCCGGCCCATTGCGGTTTGAGCATCCGCGCCAACACGATCGACCGAACCAGCAGAGTGAAGGAAGGGACCCGTGGCGTCATCCCGTTGGCAGCCGAAAAGCGAAACGGGTGGCGCCGCGCTGCCCGGACAAACGCCACGGGCAGCAACTGCTGATCGGCCTTGCGCAAGCGGAACGCCTCGACGGCCAGTTCCTGCACGGCTTGGCGAACCACAGGTGCAGGCGAATCGGGCGGCAGCGGAGCGCCGAAACTGACGGTGACCTGCTGCAGCAGACGGCGCGGCAGCTTCCAGAAATAGCGGCCGCGGTCGTAGCTGAAGATGCTGCCCCAGACTCCGTCTAGAAAAATCGGGATGATGGGAGCATCGACGTCCTTCATGATGCGCTCAAATCCACGGCGGAACGGGAGCAGCTGGCCCGTTCGCGTCATCTGCCCTTCGGCGAAGATGCAGACGACTCGGCCCTGTCGAATCTGTCGCGACGCCTCGCGCAGCGCTTCGATGACCACACGCGGACCTTCGTGCGAGGAGACCGGTATGGCCTGCATGATCCGCGCGAAAGGCCGAACGAAGCGGCGATCATAAATGCCTTTGTACATCAGAAAGCGGACGCGGCGATCCGTGGAGGCCGAAAGCAGCAGCGCGTCGATCAAGGAGAGGTGGTTGCTGACAAATAGCGCTCCGCCGCGCTCAGGGATGTTGTCGCGGCCGACGATACGAATGCGATAGAGCGTGTGCACCAGTATCCAGAGCACGAAGCGCAGTAAAGCGTCCGGAAGCAAAATCAGCAGATAGATTGTGACTCCAACCGTCAGCACAGCGCTGAACAGAAAGATCTGCGCAGGCGTCCACTGCAGCCACGCCAGCAGCCCGTGGACAAACGCAGCCGAGACCATGCCGAGCGAAGTAAGCAGATTGGCCGCCCCGACGGCCATACCTCGGACTTCGCGCGGCGGCCGATGCTGAATCAGCGCGTTGACCGGAACGGCAAAGAACCCGGCGAAAAAGCCAAGGCCGGCCACCATCCCAGCGCCCCCGGAGAAATCCCAACCCGGACTGGACAGCGCGAACAGAAAGATCGTCATCCCAATTGAACCGAGCGGTACCAGTCCGTATTCGATCTTGCCGTGGGAAAGGCGTCCGGCCAGATAACTGCCCAAGCCAATTCCGATGGCCAGAACGGCCTGCATGATCCCGATCTCAGTGCCGCCCAGGTGCAGATCGACCTGTCCGAAGGCGAAGATGTTGAGTTGCAGCAGCAGCCCGATAAACCAGAAGTAGGTGTTGCCGAGGATCGCAAGCCACAGCACGCTGTCGCCGCGCGCGCGCGACAGCGCCTTGAAGGTATTGGGAATGAAATTGACGCGGAACGGCACATGGGGATTGGCCGGTTGTACGCGACTTACCCCCAGGCTGGTCAGCGTACCGACTATGGCCAGGACGACCAGCACAAGACCCGCCACATAAAGCCGTGCCTCGAGCCGGTCAAACAGTACGCCTCCGGCGACCGTGCCGAGAATGATGGCCATAAAGGTCGTCAATTCGAGGACACCGTTGCCCCAGGACAGCTCCTTTTCGGGCAGCAGTTCCGGCAGAATGCCGTACTTACTTGCGCTGAAGAGCGCAGCCTGCCCTCCCATCATGAAGAGCAACGCAATCGACATGGTCAAATGACCAAACCACAGTGCGGCCGTGGCGAGCACCATGATGACGATTTCGAGGATCCTGATCCCGATGGCAACCGAGCGTTTGCTGAAGCGGTCGGCCAGGAAGCCGCCGTACATCGTAAAGAGCAGGAATGGCAGCGTAAAGACTCCGGCAATGATCGAGACGTATGCGGTGCCGGCCGCCAGCGTAAGGACATACTTGTAAGCGTTGTCGCTGAAGGCGCCCTGAAACTGCGTTGCGATGAGAAACCAGAAGCCGCGTTGCGAGCTGCTCGTAGGTTTGCTGTTTTCCATTGGCCTGTCCGAGCCACGAGCGTAAGCGAGTGGGCAATCAGTGGCAACAACTTTGAATACAGGCTTCAGAGGATTGCGGATTGCGAAATGATCGCGGATACACCCGACACCGCGGCGCCACTACAATTCGCATTGATCTGGAGCCTGGAGCCTGGGGCCTGAAGCCTGAACCCTGTGTTATCCTGCCTCTATGCTGCGCAGTTTTGTTCTTCTCGTTTCCCTTGCAATGTCCGCTTCTGCTCACGCTGCGCCGTGTACGACCGCAACGCCCGGCTGCACGGAATGGGTCAAACTCGGCGCAGGTCAGTCACGCTCGCTCGTCTACCGCACGCAATCTCTCGATACGAAAGATGAGAAGATCACCCGCGGGCTTGTGATGATTCACGGCGCGGGGCGCGATGCCGATAACTATTTCCGCACCGCCGTGGCGGCAGCCTTTCTTGCCGGCGCCCTCGAGGACACCATCGTCATCTCCCCGCGCTTCGCGTCCAATGACGGCCGGGGCTGCAGCGACACACTGGTTCCGAATGAAATCAGTTGGAGTTGCTCCGGCAATAGCTGGCGCGCTGGCGGCATCGCGACAAGCGACGGCCAACTGACGTCCTACGATTTGATGGATGAGATTCTGCGAAAGCTTGCCCGCAAAGAGACCTTCCCGAACCTGAGAGCCATCGTGGTCACCGGTCACTCCGCAGGAGGCCAATACGTCTCTCGCTATGGGATGGCTAACCAGGTCCACGACAAGCTCGGCGTTCCGATCTCCTACATCGTTTCGAACCCCTCCAGTTATGCCTATCTCGACCCGCAGCGGCCGGCGGGCAGCAACAGTGAAGTGCGCCCGTTCAGCGATGCACGTAACTGCACAACCTACGACCAGTGGCCCTACGGCCTTCAGAATCGCACGGGCTACGCGGCCAGGCTCAGCGACGATCAGCTGAAGAAGCAAATTGCGGCGCGGCCGGTGACGTACCTGCTTGGGGGGCTCGACACATTGCCGCTGGCCGGCTTTGACTCCTCGTGTCCCGCGATGGCCCAGGGGCCGACGCGTCTTGCGCGTGGCGAGGCCTTCGCCAGTTACGTCAATCAGAAATACGGCGCCCAGCACAAGGTACTCGTCATCCCGCTTTGCGGCCACAATGGCCGCTGCATGTTCACCGCGGAACCGGCCCTGGCGCTCCTGTTTCCAAAGTAAGAGCAGGGGTCAGGATTCAGGGGTCAGGGAATTGCGGATTGCGGATAATTGCGGATTGCGGATTTCTGATGGAATACTTCTTCACGTGTCCGTACTGCGCAGCCGAAATTTCCATGGTCCTGGACACATCGGTGCCAAGCCAGACTTATGTCGAGGATTGCGAGGTGTGCTGCAATCCCATCGAGGTTCGGTACGTTATGGAGCAGGATGGCATCTCCGAATTTGAGGCCAGGATTCTAGAATGAGGCCGGGGTCAGGGTCAGGCTCCAGGGGTCAGGGAACTGCGGCGCCCTTAATCCGCAATCAATCCGAAATCCGAAATCCGCAATTCCCTGACCCCTGACCCCTGAAGCCTGACCCCTGCATTCAAGGCACCCGGTTGCCTGCGATCCAGACCGACTCGATGCGCCGCGCGTTCATTATGTTTGCCAGCGGATCTGCCGCTACGACCACAAAGTCGGCCCATTTGCCGCGCTCAAGTGTTCCTAGCCGCGCATCCAGTTTGAGGCAGCGAGCCGCCACGCCGGTGGCCGACGCGAGGATCTGCGTCGGTGTCAGTCCGGCTTTGGCCATCAGTTCCAGCTCCAGGTGCTCGAAGTATCCCTGAAATCGCGCCGGCGGTCCGCTGTCAGTCCCAAAGGCGATGGAGATGCCGGCTTCGGCCAGCACTTTGAGGTTGCGGCTAGCCACCTCGAGCGCTTTCTTATAGCGCTGGGCGCTGGCGCTGGCGCGGTACTCCGCTTGCCGGCGCGGTTCCTTTAACTGGTCCAGAACTTTGGGGTCGGCTTCGCGCAGAAAAAAAGGGTCGCTGAAGAATGCAGGTGTGTCTTCGTAGACGAACGTTGAAATCTCGCGCGTCAGCGTCGGACAGACGCAGACGTCGCGACGTTTCAGCAGAGCGATCAGCTCGGCGTCCACAGCCCGATCGCGCACGCTGTGGGCGATAAAATCGACGCCGGCACGCAGCAAGCCCTTGGCATCCTCGAGGTAGAACAGGTGTGCGGCCACGCGCAGACCGCTACGATGTGCTTCGTCGATGACGGCACGGTAGACATCCGGAGACATCTTCGGAGTCGACCCCAGGTTATCGTCGACGCGGATCTTAACGAAATCGACCCGCTGCGCAGCCAACTCGCGCACCTTGCGGCGGGCTTCTTCGGGCGTATCGGCGGTAACCACCGCGCCGGCAACAAAAATCCGGGAGCGGTTCAGCTCAGCCGTCTCCTGGGCGTCGCGCACTTCGAATCCAGCCTTCAGGTCGCCACCCAGGCTCGCGACGGTCGTGACTCCGTAGCGCGCATAGAGGCGCAACTGCTCGACGACATTGTCGCGCGTGTACACCTCGGGGCCCGCCTGCAGTCCACGCGCGGCGCCGACGTGACCGTGAGCGTTGATCAGGCCCGGAATGACGGTCTTGCCCGCCAGATCCACCCGCGCGGCATCGGACGGAATCCGCACCGATCCAGAACTACCAATGGCTTCGATCCGCCCCCGGCGAACGATCAGAACACCATCTGCAAGGGGCGCTCCGCCCCGCCCATCGATAATTCGCGCGCCGACAAAGGCGCGGGCTGGCGGATCGGGTGCCTGCGACGCAAGCGCCAAGTGGGCCGCCTGGATTGTTAGCAGCGCCAGTAAGGGCGCAAGGCTAAATCGACTCCAGAGAACTTTGTCGGTGCATTTCGTTTTCATCGCTCGCCAGCCTCCTGGCCGCCATCATGGTCGCGCCGTCCCGCGCCGTCAAGCGTGCACGAAGTTTCTCTGTGTTTTCTCTGTGTCCTCTTTACTACCAATGGAGTGGCAACTAATTGAAAACGCGAAGAACGCGAGTTGGGAGCCGCAGTAGGACCACGGCAGGCTGGTGCCAAATATTGCAGCTCATCAATTACGAGTTACGAATTACGAGTTACGAATTACGATCTCCGAGATACGAGATCGAGTACAAATTCCGAGGTAGGAATTGTAGTCCAATCCCTGATTCGTAATGTTACTTGTAATTCGTAATTCGCAACTTGTAACTTACTTGCGTGAAGGGGCGAGGCGTTGGAGTTCGTCAAAAAAATTCTGAATGAGGACAACCCGGTCCGTAGCGGATTGCCGGTCGCCGGCGGGCGCCTTCAAAACGGCGAAGCGCTTGCCGTCGGGCGCCAGATCAAAATTGCGGCTGTTACCACGCTCGGTAAACTGGCCTTGAGACCATAAGCGCGGTTTGTCGGGACGAAACGTAGCGTCGGAGGCCGAGTACGTGCACACCCAAATCCTTTGATCGTTCGATCGATAAAACAGCTCTTTGCCATTTCGAGACCAGGTGGGAAGAGATCCGCCAGCCGTCGATATCTGCCACTTTCCGCCCGGGCCAGGAAACGGCCGGACGTAAACCTCGAAATTTCCGGATTCATTCGAGACATAGGCCAGCCAGCGACCGTCCGGCGAGAACTCCGATAGTACATCTATGAAGGGGCTGGCCAGAAAGGGCTCCGGTTTGGCCGGCGCCGGACCGGGTCGCTCGTCGTCTGTGACCGGCAACGTGAAGATATCCACGTTGGTCTCAGGGTTTTGCACTAGTAACGTCAGGAACTTTCCGTCCCGTCGCCAGGACTGCGGCACCGGTCCTCCCTTTGAAGTGAACATTAACTGCGTATCGCCGGCGCCATCAGCGCGCTTCCAGTAGACCCCAGGCGCGCCCTTACGGTCCGAGAAGAACGCCACACGCCCGCCGTCCGGGCTCCAAATCGGCCACGAGTTTCCAGCTCCGTCAAACGTCAAGCGTGTCATCGTGTCGCGTTGCAACTCATAGATCCACACATCCCTGCCCGTGCCGGCTGCGATATCCAGGGCCAGCCGCTTTCCATCGGGAGAAAAGCGCGGATTGAAATACTCGGCTCTGTTTTCAATCAGGGGCGCCATCTTGCCACTGGCGTCCATCCAGTAGACCGAAACCCCTCCTGCTGCGGTGCCGGGAACGTAGCTAAGAATTCCCGTCTGCGAGAAATCGAACTGAGCGGCGCCGCGATCAGAATTGACGGCAATCTTCTCGATGACCGGGACAGGCTGTCCGCTGGTCTCGAGCCGCTGGATGTCAAACGGTACGGCAAACAGCGTTGCGTTGTGAACGTAGACCACATGGCCACTGGGCAAGTAGCGGCCATAGAAGCCGCCTCGGACGACTGTCTTTCGTATCCCCGTTTCAAGCGACTGGGCCACGATCGTCGCGTCATCGAAGCTGCTGGTGGAAGTGTGCGCGGTGAAGATCAGCGTTTTGGCTCCTGGCGTCAGCTGCGGCCAGCGATGCGTCACCTCGCCGGCATCTCGATCGAGCGTCGTCAACGGTTCAGGTGTTCCTCCCGCCGAGGGAACCTTGGCGAGTCCACCATGAGAGTCGGGAGCAAAGACGATCATGTCGTCTTCGCCCCAACTGCCGCCCCGATCGCTCACCGCGCTGCAAAGCGTCACGGCGGCTCCGCCTTGAACCGAAATCTTTTTCAGCGTTTCTCCCGCGAAGAACGCGATCCACTGACCGTCGGGCGAGACGAAAGTGTTGCGCGCCTCTTCGGTGCCAGACAGCACGGTCGCCTCCAGCTTGTCCAAGGGCCGAACAAAAACTCTCCATTTCTGGTCCGTCCCGCGGGCTGTGAGGATCAGCCGCCGGCCATCGTTTGACAGCAGTGCGTCGGCGCCCCAACTCTTCCCTAGATGGACGTCGGCGCCGACCTGAACATCCAAGCGCAGGGCCGGGGCAGGCACGCTTGGCTTCGGCCAAAGAGCCCAGGCTCCCACGATCAGCGTGACTGCCAGCACAGCCGATAGAACCCAGGGCAACGCGCTTTGTCTTCGTTGCCGCGGCGCAGCGGATGCGGCCGCAGCTTCCGACCCGATGGCTTCCGAATCCGATCCGTCCAGAAAGTTCTCCACTAGGATGCGCGCCTCTGCGATGGACTGCAGCCGGCGTCGCGGGTCGCGCTCCAGGCAGCGGCCGAGCAGCCGCACGATCGTCGCTGGCGTGCCCGTTGGCAGCGCCTTCCAGTCGATGTCGGCGCGCAACACGGCCGCAAGTTTGTCAGAAACCGTTTCTCCGTCGAAGGCCTGCTTTCCCGCGAGCATTTCGTACAGCACACATCCAAACGACCAGATGTCCGAGCGCCGGTCGGCCGGCTTTCCTCGTGCCTGCTCCGGTGACATATAGGCTGCGGTACCCAGAATGACGCCTCCCATTGACGCTCCCAGAGTGATCGTCGGCGATTTGGCCGCATCCAATTCGGTCAGGTCCCCTTCGAGCGCCTTGGCCAACCCGAAATCGAGAACCTTGACGGCGCCGTCGGGTGTGATTTTGATGTTGGCTGGCTTCAAATCGCGGTGGACGATGCCGCGGTCGTGCGCGTACTCGAGCGCGTCGGCGATCTGTTTAGCGATGGGGATCGCGTCTTCGATTGGAATCGGACCGCCGGCGATGCGCTCGGCCAGCGTCGGCCCCTGCACCAACTCCATGACCAGCGCGCGCACGTTGTCGGACTCTTCCAGTCCGTAGATAGCTGCAATGTTGGTATGACTGAGCGAAGCCAGCACCTGCGCTTCCCGTTGGAAGCGCACCATGCGGTCGGCATCCCGCGCAAACGCTTCCGGCAGGACCTTCAGCGCAACGTCGCGGCCCAGGCGGCTGTCCCGCGCGCCGTAGACTTCGCCCATGCCGCCCGCGCCGAGCGGTTTACCGATCTCATACGGTCCCAGCCGCCTGCCAGAAGAAAGTGTCATAAGGACGGGTGCAGCATTGTAACTGATGATTGCGGATAAATCGATTTCACCGCAGTGACGCAGCGGTGAAGTTTTCTTCACACCTTCGCAGTCACTCGGGAACGGTAACTTCGATCAACCCGGTATCCAGGTCGTAACGGATTCCCACGATCCGCAGCGCACCCCGGCTGATGTGCTCGGCAAGCAGGGGCGATTTTCGGAGCCGCTGCACGGTCAGTTCGACCTGCGCACGAACCGTTTGATCGACGAGGTCTCCGGCCGAGCCGCGCGCCTTTTCCACCGCCGGACGAATGCCTTCGACCAGGAGCTTCAACTGCCCGGGCAACGTCGCGTTTCGGTTCAGGACATCGATCGTGCCGCCGACTGCCCCGCACCGCTCGTGCCCCATCACTACCAGCAGCGGACTCTTGAGCAACTCAACCCCGAATTCAAGGCTCGCCAGGACGGCGCCATCGAGCACTTCGCCCGCCGAGCGGATGACCAGCAGGTCACCGAGCCCCTGATCCAGTATCAGCTCAGGCGGCACTCGCGAGTCCACGCACCCGAAAACGACCGCAAACGGTTGCTGCATATTCGCCAGCTCCGCGCGGCGCCCGATGGTGCCGTTGGGATGACTCGCGCGCCCCGCGGCGTAGCGCCGGTTGCCTTCCATCAAGCGCTGGAGCGAATCGGTTTTTGGCTCGCTGCCCGCCGCAGTCTGGGCGAGCAATGCAGGTGTCCCGCGGGAAGCAGAACACAGGCCAATGAAGCACACCAGAGCTGCCACGTTCCGGATTTGCATACGCACACCCCTCGATAGAGACAGTTGGAATTGGACCGGTGGCAATTGTAGGCCGCTCAACGCCGCGACTGCAACGATATCGGTGCCGGTAGAGTAGGAAGGAGAGCGAGGCTAGCAGTAGCCCGACTCACCTTCCCCTCCTCGAACCGGAGATGCAGATTTCCCGCGTCCGGCTCTCCAACAAGCTCTCGCCTAGGGC
>JBPCNK010000314.1:0-4949 GCA_051001345.1 Acidobacteriota bacterium
CCGTAGTTGCCGTCTCACTGATCCAAATTGCCGCACTGACCCGCTCCCTGCGGTCGCGGCACTGAACTGTGGCGGCACTTCGTAATAATCTACTGTGGCTCGCGCCATTTTCAGCCAGGGTTTTTTACGCGACGCAATTGACGGTGCCGTGCTTGACGGACGGGCGTACGTGGACCGAATCACGGTTCCAATACCACATTGTCGATCAGCCGCGTCCGGCCCACATAGGCTGCCAGGGCCAGCAAAGCCGGCCGATCGGCCGTTTCCAACGGCTCCAGAGTCTCGGCCTCGACCACTTCGACGTAGTCCATACGCACAAGCGGCTCCGCTTTGATCTCCTGCCGTACCAAATCAACCAGCGTCGAAGCATTGCGCTCCCCGGCAGCGAACTTTTCGGCGGCTCGCGACAGACCACGGAACAACACCGGTGCGGCCGTGCGCTCCGCCGGAGTCAAGAGGGCATTGCGGGAGCTGAGCGCCACCCCGTCGCTGTCCCGGATGATCGGGCAGCCGACAATCTCAATCTGGAAATCCAGATCGGCCGCGAGCCGCCGGACGATGACCAACTGCTGCGCGTCCTTCTGGCCGAAAAAAGCGAAGTCGGGTCGAACGATATTAAAGAGCTTGGTAAGGACCGTAGCGACGCCCTCGAAGTGCCCGGGGCGGCTGGCTCCGCATAGCCGCCGGCTCAACGCCGGCAGCTGAACCTGGGTTGAAAACGAAGGCGGGTAGAGTTCCGTAGCGGACGGAGAAAATACAATGTCGACGCCACGTTGCCGAAGAGCATCTGAATCGGATTCGAGGTCTCGTGGGTAGCGTTCGAAATCTTCATTTGGCGCAAATTGCAGCGGGTTGACGAAGATGGACACGACCACCAGATCGGCGCGGGCACGCGCCCGTTCTACCAGGCTGAAATGGCCGGCGTGCAGCGCCCCCATCGTGGGCACCAGACCGACGCTTCTGTTGCTGCGTGGTTCCACCTGCAGACGGGAGATTAGCTGCCAGGCCTGCCGGACAATCTCCATCAGGAGCGCTGCAGGCCCTTCTTGCCGGTTACGGCCACAGGCAGGTGATAGGACTCGGACGCCGTCGGATAGGATCCCTGTTGGACGTCCTCGACATAGCGGCGAACGGCCGTGTCGATTACCTCTTCCAGGTTGGCGTAGCTGCGGACAAACTTGGGGCGGTGCTGGGCTGGCGCAAGCCCCAGCATGTCGTGCAAAACCAGGACTTGGCCGTCGCAATCCGGTCCCGCGCCGATTCCGATTGTGGGCGCCGCCACGGCGCGCGTGATGCGGCGCGCCACCTCGGTTGGGATGCATTCCAGAACGATAGAGAAAACGCCGGCGTCCACAAGGGCGGCTGCGTCGTCTAGCAGTTGCTGGATCGCTTTGCGGCTCTTGCCCTGAACCTTGTAGCCGCCAATGACGTGCAGCGACTGCGGAGTCAGGCCGATGTGTCCCATAACGGGGATTTCGGATTCGATGATGCTGCGGATCAACCGGGCGCGCTTCTGCCCACCTTCGATCTTAACGGCTTCCGCTCTACCTTCCTTGACCAGGCGGACAGCCGAGCGAACGCCCTCGGCAATTGAAGGATGATAGCTGCCGAAGGGAAGATCGGCAACCACTAGCGCCCGGGATGTTCCGCGCCGGACAATGCGGGTGTGGTAGATCATATCCTCGAGGGTGACTTCCAGCGTCGAGTCCGCTCCCTGGACGACCATGCCGAGAGAGTCGCCGACCAGTACCACGTCGACGCCGGCCGCATCGATGATCCGGGCGGTGGGATAGTCGTAGGCGGTCAGAGAGGTAATTCTTGGGCCGGTCTGTTTGCGAGCCTGCAACAGCGGGGCCGTGATTTTCCCCAGATCCATGGACGCTCCCGAAAGAACGAATTATACGCTTCAGGAATTTCGTTTTACAACTCGGGACAGATCCTGACAGCGCAACAACAGCTCGGATACCGTCGCGTTCAGACCGGGCACACACAGCTCGGAGGCGATATCGGCCAACGGCGTCAGCACGAAGCGGCGTTGATTCAGCCGGGGATGAGGCACCACCAAGCGATCGGTTCGCAGAACTTTGTCGCCGTACAGGAGGATGTCAATGTCGATGGGACGAGCCGCTCCCGTGCCTTTTTGCGAGCGGCCCAATTCGCGCTCGATGGTCTCGCACAGGTCGAGAAGTTCGAACGGCGCCAGCTCTGTGTCGATGGCGACCACTTGATTGAGAAAATCGGGCTGTTCGACCGCGCCGACCGCTTCGGTCTCATAGACGGAGCTCTTTGACGCAAGAGCGAGAGTCTGTCCAAGCTGGTCCCTAGCGCATTTGAGGTTGGCGCAGCGATCTCCCAGGTTCGATCCCAGGGCAAGATACGCGCGGGTTGGTAGGCGGTGCATCAGAAGATTTCGCGCGGTCGCTGGATCGTGCCGAAGGCTCCGATTCCTTTCAGCGCAAAGGAAAACCGCAACTGCGACTCCTTGCGGACTCCCAGATCGAACTGCTGGAAGTCGAGCGAGACGCCGCAGCAGTCCCAGTAGTAATTGACGCGGGCGCCGCTGTTGAGGAATTTCGACCGCAGCAGATCGGCCGCGTAAGCCGCCGTTCCGGAAAAGCCGCGATTGGGGTCGCCGAACCCGATCAAGGCCTGCATCTGATGATTGTCGTCAGTCCCCAGTTCCAGCCGCTGCGTCAGGTAGTAGGTGGTCGAAACAAAAAAGCTCTTGGCAAACCAGGATCCTGTGAAGCTGAGGTTGCGGAAGCGATTGAAGCGCATGTCGTAGTCGGCGCGCAAGTCGGCCGATAGCGCGCGGCTTGGGCTGAAGCGCACCAGGCCAGTCACTGGGGCGAATCGTCGGGGAAATCCTCCGTAGAGGAAACCGGTCGTCGTGCTGAGTGGATAGAACTGGTTGGCGCTTCCTTGCACCAGAGCGCCGCCGAAGAACGGGTCCAGGAAGTATTTTTGCGAGAGCCGGAACGACAACATTTCATGATTGGTGCTGGAGCCGTCACTGAGCGCCTGGCGGACAAAGAAGCGCTGCACGAGCGAATACTCAACTTCGTGGCTGTTGGCGATAGCGTCCTTGTCGTCAAAGCGCAAGACACGATGAAAATCATCGATGCCTTTCAAGGTACGGTAGGTTACTTCGGTCTCAACCAGGTGTTTGAACCAGGGTGTCCCGTCGGCGCGGCGGAAGATCCGGGAAAAGCCGAAGCCGCGCCAGTCCAGCGTAAACTCGGCATACTGGCGATGGATTGCGGCACCGGTCGGGCGGCGGCTCAACGGGTCCAGCGAGTCGCTGTAGAAGGTTTCACGAACGCCCAGCCCGGTGGTCAACGTGCTTCCAAAGGGCAGCCGCAACGGCATGTAGAAGCGCGGGAAAACGTCGAGGCGCTGGACGAACTCGGCGGTGTCCAGGAAGCGGTCCACGCGGTGCAGTCCGTCGGCGGCCGTGTCGAGCGAAAAGTACAGAGGAACGCGGCGCGCTTTCTTGCCGAGGATCCGGAACGAGAGAGCCGGCGCGGTCCGGACGATAATCGAGCGGAAGGGAAAGAAGGTTTCCTCGCGGTGAAAACCGATCGTCGTCGAGAGTCCTGCGCGATTGTTGGTCAGGAAAACCGAGGAGGTTTCGTTTGGAATCGTCGCGCTGCGGAACGTGTCGGAAAAGACCTGTCGGAACGTGAAGTTGGTCACGAGGTTCAGCGGCGCGACCCCGCGCCAATCGCCAAAGCGGGTTTCGGCGTCGGCCGCCACGCTGGCGCCGCCCTGGCCGAGTTTGTCCTTAATGAAAAAGCTGTCCAGTTGCAGGCGAGTGGCCAGATTCGGCGTGGCCCGGAACTGCATGCGGTAACCGGGACCGCGCAGCCTGTAGTAATCCACACCGAGCGTCGTGTCGGCGCTTTGTCCGCGCGTCAGATAGATTTCCTGGCTGTAGCGACGCCCTTTGTTGGTAGACGTGCCTGTCGTGGGCAGCAAAATTCCCGAAGAACGGCGTTTGCGCTCGAGCGGAACGCGCAGGTAAGGGGTGTAAAAGACTGGTATGTTTTTTATTCGGAACAAAGAGTGCCAGAGCGTGGCGGAACGGTCAACTTTGATGGTTGCTTTGCGGGCTGTGAAGCTCCACTTGGGAACATCCTCGAGACAGGCCGTGATAAACGCCGAGCGCACACGGTAGCGGTCGGGGCCTTCGCGGACGACGACGCGCCCCTTGAAATAGAACTCGCGATCGGTAAAGCCGTCGGCCTCGTAGAACGTCCCCTGCTGGGTCTCCAGATTGATGTCGACGCGGGACCCACGGGCCCATTCCACGCCACGGGTAAACCGCACGTGGCCGCGGGCGCTGGCCTGCCGCGTTGTGGGATCATACTCAATGTAGTCCGCGTTTAAGACGATATCCTGCAGTTGCACGACGACATCGCCTTCGGCGATCCAGGTATCGGGGGCTACGCGTCGGAGCTGGTTGGCTTCAATTTTGACAATTCCGCGCGGGGAAGGGAGTTCAGCGCTGGCTTTCTGCTGTGCGTGCAGCAACGTTGGCAGGCCCAGCACCATCCACACGAAGGTCAGCAGCGCGCAACGGCGCACCCACAGCATTTGTTCATCGTAGCACGAGGCATTCAAAGGGGGCGGAAGCACAGCAGCAATCAATCGGGTGGCCCAACAAAGTGGCCAGTGGCCAGTGGCCGGTGGCCAGATTCACCGTTTCAACTGGCCACTGACCACTGGCCACCGACCACCTCTTCCCATGCCGGACCTAAGAGAAAAACGCGTCGAGTTGATCCTCCAACAACTGGAGGATTTGCCGACGTTGCCCGAAGTGGCGGTTCGGGTTTTGGAAGTCACTGCGGATGATCAATCGTCCGCTGGTGAAGTCGTCAAACTCATCTCCAGTGATCTTTCACTCACCACGCGCATCCTCCAACTCGTCCATCGCTCCGACTCCGGCG
>JBPCNK010000315.1:0-27621 GCA_051001345.1 Acidobacteriota bacterium
TCCGCAATTCCCTGACCCCTGACCCCTGAATCCTGACCCCTCCTTTATTGCTTATCCCAAGCCAGTCGCGAGATCCCGTTGAGGTCCCAGACGACTCTGCCATCGCGGAGCGTCAATTCACACTCCAGCTTCTGCGTCCCCGTCAAACGTCCGCCGCCGACATCGACAAATCCGAAGTTGCCGTTGCGCAAAGCGAGCACAGCCACGTCGGCCACCGCGCCCACGCTCAAGTGCCCGAGTTCGGCGCGCTGGATCTGCCGGGCCGGCGCCCAAGTCGATTTCAGAATGGCGTCCTGAAGCGACATTCCCATGTTCAGGAACTTCGACATGACGTTGAGCATGTCCTTCATACCGCCGTTCATGCTGCCGGTGTGCAAATCGGTGCTGATTGAATCGGGCGCAAATCCGGCACGCATGGCCGGCACGGCCTGGCGGAACAGGAAACTCCCGCCGCCGTGGCCGACGTCAAAGAGCACGCCGCGCCGGCGAGCTTCGAGCAGATAGGGAAGGAGTTTGCCTTCGGCGTCGACAAACGGAACCTTATCGCGATAGGCGTGCGTGTACATATCGCCCGGTCGCAGATGCTTGCCAACCAGATCCTGAAAGGGCCGTTCCGGTATGAATTCGCCGAAATCCACCATGATGGGAACACCTGCCAGCCGCCCAGCTTCGACGGCACGGTCGACGGGATCCCACTCGGCGCCGCGATAGTGCGCCGTTTTGATGCCGACGATTACGTCCTTGTACTCGCGGGCACGCTGGGCAGTAAGTTGCGAGTTCATATCGTCCAGGTCCTGTTCGAAGGGCCCGCCACGCATCCCGGCGCCGACGACATTGATCAGCGCCAAAACGCGCGTTCGCGCCACGTCGATGACCTGGACTTTGAATTGTCGAAAGTTTCTCCAGCCGGCGCCGCCGGCGTCGACGGCTGTGGTCACCCCGCTGCGAAAGGTAAATCCATCCGGGGCTACCGCGCTCAGACCGTTGCTCAGGTAGGAATCCGGCGCGGTTCCATGAAAGAGATGAGTATGGATGTCGACCAGCCCGGGAGTGACATACATCCCGTCGACCCGGACGACCTGCGTGGCTTGCGAAGGCGAAAGTCCGCGCGCGACTGCGGCGATCCGGCCGCCAGTGATTCCGACATCGAGAACCGCATCGAGGCCGTTTCGCGGATCGATGACGTGACCCCCTTGCAACAACAGATCGTAACGGGGCGCTGCAGGTTGAGAAAATGCAAACGGCAAAACGATGCAGAGGAGACAAAAGCCGATCCAGAGAAAACCGCGTTTTGAAGACATAGCACCTCGCCGGTTGGGAAAGTAGGCGAAGAATAGTCATTTCCAGGCACGATTGTCAATTTGGCAGCGCTTCCTATTTGCCGGCCCGCAGCCTTCCGGTCGCGGCTCTGTTGGCGCTCCGTCGCCGGCCTGCGGCATACGGCATACGGCATACGGTTGCGGCTTGCCGCGCTGCGGCCTCTGCGGTGAAGGCAGTTTTGGTATGATCATAAACCGTGCCACATTCACCCATGAAAATCGCCCTCCTGCAGCCCCCGGTCGAAGACTTCTACCAGACATCGATCCGCACCCAACCGGTCGGACTTCTCTATCTGGCTGCAGCCCTGGAGAGTGCCGGCCACGACGTCCGCATTTTTGACTTTCCGGCCTGGGGTCAAAAAAAATCAATCCCGCTTCCGCGCGACTTTTCCTACCTGGCGCCGCACTTCCACCTGGGTGATTCCAGCCCGATTCGGATTTTCAAGCACTACTATCATTTTGGCGCCGGCTGGCCCCAGATCGAGCAGACGCTGGCCGGCGAAGACTTCGACGTCTATGGCATCGCTTCCATGTTTACTCCGTTTCACAGCCAGGCCGAACGCCTGGCCGAACTCATCGGGCGGCTGCATCCGGGCCGGTCGATCGTTGCCGGCGGAACGCACGCGACCGCCTGTGCGAAGCGCCTGCGGGCAAGCGGCCTGTTTAACTGTGTGTTTCCCGGCGAGGGAGAGATCTCCTTCCCAAATTGGATTGCGTCGCTGCAGAAAGAGGATGGCATTCATCCGGCGGTTCGCATCGAGGCACTGGACAGCCTGCCCTTTCCCGCCCGGCACCTGATCGATCTTGACCGCTATCACATCGCCGGAGTCCGCAGCACGATGCTGATCACCAGCCGTGGTTGTCCGTATCGATGCACCTTCTGTTCCGTTCAGCAAACCATGGGACATGAGTTTCGGGTCCGGTCGGTGGAAAACGTCCTGGCGGAAATAGAAGAATGTGTGGAGCGTTTCGGCATTCTCCACTTCGACATCGAGGACGACAACTTCACATTCGACGAGCGTCGAGCCGAACAGATCCTGACGGCCATCCTGGACCGATTCGGCCAGGGAACGCTGCGTTTCTCGGCCATGAATGGATTGACGGCCACGCAGTTAGGGACGCCGCTGCTGCGGCGGATGCAACAGGTCGGATTCCGCCAGATCAACCTGTCGCTGGTGGCCGCTCAACCGCAGACTCTGCACGAATTGAAACGTCCCGTGTCGCTGTCGGGATTCCGGCGCACGGTCGAAGCCGCCCGCCAAACCGGTCTGGAGATTGTGGCTTATTTCATTCTTGGGCTACCCGGCGACGATGTCGACAAAATGTTGGAGACACTGCTGGCGTTGGCGAGCGAGCCCGTGCTGGTAGGGCCCTCCGTTTTTTATGTCTCGCCGGGCACCGAACTGTTTGATGTCCTCGAAGACCGGATTCCCGAAAACTGGGATCTGCTGCGGTCTTCAACTTTTTACATGGAAGACGGTTCATCGACGAGGCTGCAGCGAGTCACGTTGTTTCGACTGACACGTGCCATCAATTTTCTCAAGGAGCGACTGGACGCCGGTACTTGGCAGGCCGAGCGCGATGAAGCAATTCAATTTCTCACGACAAAGTTGGACTACGCCCCAAGCTCGGCTGTCCTGGGATGGGCGGTATTGCAGGAATTGTGCCACACGGGCAAGTTTCACGCCGTCTGCCGCAACCGTTCTGAGGGCAGTAAGGTCACGCTCGAGCCGCTTCCAACTTGCGAGGAAACCGTCCGCAAGTTCTTTGCCAGGATCTCCGATTGCGAGCTGCGCGGTGTCCAGTCGTCAAACCGATGCAGACTGAGCGAAATGTTGGCCGGAAGACAAACTGGGCTTCACCGCAGAGACTCAGAGGACGCAGAGGTTGTGCAGAGAAGATAATGACTGTCGCGAAGTAGGAGTGACACAGGTTTTAACCCGTGTCGCGACGGGCGCACATGGCGGTGCCGCGACCGGGAGGTCGCGGCCCCTGCGCACGATCTGCTTAGATCAGTCGCCAAAGTCGAAAAGCGCCATGCTCGCTTTTACCCGGCAGTGCGCTTCGTAGAGCAAAATCATTGTTCCACAAGGGCCGCGACCTTCCGGTCGCGGCACCGCCATATGCGCCCGTAGGCCCCCTCTGCGTCGTCTGCATTACCAGTTGGCGAAATCTTGTTATTTCAGCAAGATTTTCGATCCCGCTTCCTTTTTACCGGCCCGCAGCCTTCCGGCCGCGGCTCTGTTGGCGCTCCGTCGCCGGCCTGCGGCATACGGCATACGGCATACGGTTGCGGCTATGCCGCCCTGGGTCTCTGCGGTGAATGATCAGTATTATAATGGCGGCAGTTCCGGCAGTCCGATATGATCCGCTGTAAATCGCATTCCAGGTGAGTGACGTGATCGGTACGACGGTATCGCACTATCAGATTGTGGAAAAGCTCGGCGGCGGCGGCATGGGTGTCGTCTACAGAGCCGAGGATACCCGGCTGGGCCGCTTCGTTGCGCTGAAGTTTTTACCGGAAGAGTTTTCCAGAGATCCCCATGCCGTCGAACGCTTTGAGCGCGAAGCGCGCTCGGCTTCTTCGCTGAACCACTCCAACATCTGCGTGACTTTCGATATCGACCAGCACGACGGCCGCCAGTTTATCGTCATGGAGTTGCTGGAGGGCCAGACGCTTAAGCATCGCATCGCCGGCTCGCCGGTTCCAGTCGATGAGCTGCTCGAACTGTCCACCCAGATCGCCGATGCGCTCGATGCCGCGCACGAAAAGGGAATCGTGCACCGCGACATCAAGCCCGCCAATATCTTCGTCACAAAGCGAGGCCAGGCCAAAGTCATGGATTTCGGTTTGGCCAAGCTGATGCCGGCTCCCCAGGACGCCGGAGCGCCCGGGCAATCGATTGAAGCCACCGCAGACTCTCAGGAGTTTCTGACCAGCCCGGGCACGGCACTCGGCACGGTCGCCTACATGTCTCCCGAGCAGGTGCGTGGCCAAGAGCTCGACGCGCGCACCGATCTGTTTTCTTTTGGCATCGTCCTGTACGAAATGGCCAGCGGACGGCAGGCTTTCGTGGGTACAACGTCGGGCGTCATCTTCGACGGCATTCTCAATCGCACTCCGCTGCCGCTTGCACGACTGAATCCTGAGCTCCCGGTCCGGCTCGAAGAGGTCATCAACAAGGCGCTCGAGAAGGATAGGAAGCTGCGCTACCAGTCCGCCAGAGAAATGCTGGTGGACCTGCGCCGGCTGCGGCGTGATTCCGATTCGGGACGGTCGGCGGCTATGACGGAGGCAGCGCCTTCCGTCTCGGCAGGCGCAGACATTTCCGGCTCGCAGGGACGCCCGCTTGTCGCCGGCCCTTCCCGACAGACACCCGCTGCTCGGCGGGCGCTTAGCGGATGGAAGGCGATCGCCGGACTGGTGGGAGCGGCCGTACTGATTGTTGCGACCCTCCTGTTTTTCCAATTACACCAGGCGCAGGCGCTGACCGACCGCGACACGATTCTGCTGGCCGACTTTGTCAACACGACCGGCGAAGCCGTATTCGACGGCACTCTGAAACAAGCGCTCTCGGTCCAGTTGCAGCAGTCTCCCTTTTTGAACATCCTCTCGGAGTCGCGCGTGCGCGACGCACTGCGCTACATGGGACGCCCGGCCGACGACCGGATCAGCGTCGATGTGGCGCGCGAGATCTGCCAGCGCGAGGATGTCAAAGCGCTGCTCACCGGTTCGATTACCACCCTCGGCAGTCATTACGTGATCGCCTTGGAAGCGCTCAACGGCCGGACCGGCGACATGCTGGCCCAGGAGCAGATCGAAGTCGACAGCAAGGAGAAGGTGCTCGGCGGGCTGGGCCGAGCGGCGGCGCAGATGCGCGGCAAGCTGGGGGAATCGCTGGCTTCGATTCAGAAGTTCGATACGCCTATCGACCAAGCCACGACCTCGTCGCTCGAAGCGCTGAAGGCTTTTACGCTCGGAAACCAGCAACGCGCCAAAGGCCTCGAGATCGAAGCCATTCCCTTTTTCCAGCGGGCGATCGAACTAGACCCAAACTTTGCGATAGCCTGGGCCAGAATCGGGACGCTGCTGAACAACTCCGGAGAGACTGAGCGGGCCGCCGAATACTTCAAGAGAGCGTTTGAGCTTCACGATCGCGTCAGCGAGCGCGAGAAGCTGTATATTTCCGGCCACTACTACAGCAAAGTCACTGGTCAACTCGACAAAGCCAACGCGATCTACGAACTATGGAAGCGGACCTACCCGCGGGACTGGTCTCCGCATGTCAATCTGGCCCTTGTCTACCACCTGAACTACGGCGACTATGACCGGGCGCTGCAGGAGGCCCGCGAGGCTCTGAATCTCGAACCCAACCATCCGCTGCCTTACCTGCATATGGGGCGCGCGTTCATGGGACTCAATCGGCTGGATGAAGCCAGGGCGATCCTGGAAAAGGCGCTGGCCCAGAAGCTCGACAGCTCCTACATCCGGGAGACCCTCTATATGATTGCGTTTGCCCGCAATGACAGCGAGGCGATGAAGACCCATTCGGCGGCAGCGGCAGGCAAGCCTTGGGAGTACGTCATGCGCTCTATGGAAGCGGACGCGGCTGCGTGCAGGGGCCGACTCCAGCAAGCCAGAGGCCTCTATGAACAGGCGCGTCAGTCGGCCGAGCAGGGTCGCTTTTCGGAAAGCGCAGGCAATATCGCGGCAATCGGAGCTGTGACGGAAGCTTTCTTTGGAAATATACGGTCGGCCCAAGCCGGCGCTAACCTAGCACTGTCGCTGTCACGGGGACAGGCAGCGGCGGCTCCGGCGGGCGTCGCACTGGCCGTGGCCGGATCGGCCGCACCCGCTGCGGCGATTGCCGACGAGCTGGCCAGGCGTTTTTCAACCGACACCATTCTCAATGCGTTGCGGATACCGGCGATTCGCGCTGCCATCGAAAGCCAGCGCGGCGGTTCTGCGCGCGCGATCGAGTTGCTGCGCAGTACCGCAACGTTTGAGCTCGGCCATTTCAGCGCCTACGTGCCGATGTATCTGCGCGGCCAAGCCTATCTGCGCCAAGGCATGGGCAAGGAAGCGGCCGCGGAGTTTGAGAGGATTCTTTCGCACCGCGGCATTGCTCCGACCGCGCCAGTATACGCGTTAGCGTACGTGGGAGCGGCGCGGGCTTGGGCGCTGGCCGGTGACAAGGCCCGCAGCCGCCGCCGCTATCAGGATTTCCTCGCGCTTTGGAAAGACGCCGACCCGGACATCCCGATTCTGAAGGAAGCCCAGCGCGAGTACGCGAACGATTAGATTCGCGAACCGAGTCAGAGAGATTGTGGCTCGAAACTCATTGTTCACTACGAAGACAAACTGGCCTTCACCGCAGAGACACAGCGCGGCATAGCCGCAACCGTATGCCGTATGCCGCAGACCGGCGACGGAGCGCCAACAGAGCCGCGGCCGGAAGGCTGCGGGCCGATAAATAGGAAGCGGAATCAAGAATCTTGCTGAAATAACAAGATTTCACCAATTGGTAATGCAAAGGACGCAGAGGTTGCGCAGAGAAAGTATTGAATGTCGCGACGGGCGCACATGGCGGCACGATCTGCTTAGATCAGTCGGGTTCGCCAAAGTCGAAAAGTGCCATGCTCACCTTTACCCGGCAGTGCGCTTTGCACAACAAAATCGTTGTTCCACGGCCACTGACCACTGGCCACTGGCCACTGGCCACTACCGCAGCGCTTGCTCCATTTGGGACAGCAGCGCGGAAACCGACTGGGGCCGCTCGCTCCGATCGGCATGGAATGCGCGCGAGAAGAACTGTTGCCAAGCCGCCGGCGCGTCGGGCCGGTGAGTTGTAATCGAAACAAAGCGGCCTTCGAGAGAACTGTTCGCAAAGGGGAACGTTCCTGCGAGCATCTCGTAGGCAATCACTCCCAGCGCCCAGAGATCCCAGGAGACATCGACCGGCTGGCTGCCCAGCTGTTCGGGCGACATATAGCGCAGCGTGCCGGCGATAAAGCCCGCGCCGGTTTCCGCCGTGGCGTGCAACGTATTGGCCAGGGGCTTTGCAATTCCAAAGTCGAGCACCTTTGGAATCTCGGCTGAACCGGGACGAAACAGAAAGATGTTCTCCGGCTTCAGATCGCGGTGAACGAGTTGGCGGCTATGGGCGGCCTCAACTCCCGCGCACACCCCGCGCAGAATCTCCAGAGTACGCGCCGGCGTGAGCTTGCCGCGTGCCGACAACTCCTGGCGCAACGTAACCCCCGAGAGAAGTTCCATGACGAGAAACGGCCGGGTCGCCGAATGAATCCCGGTGTCGTGAACCGTCACCAGATTGGGATGCGCAAACCCGGCCGCCGCGCGTGACTCGCGGCGAAATCGATCGATGGAATCGGACGTCGCGAGAAGATGTTCGCGCAAGAGTTTAACCGCGACGGGACGTTCCAGTTCTCCGTCGGTGGCGCGGTAGACCGTTCCCATCCCGCCTTGGCCGATGCGCTGCTCGAGGCGGTATCTTCCCGCGATCTGCCGTGAAAACGGTTGCTGCGCCAAGGCGGTGTGGTCGCTTTCACAGCGCTCGGTTTCGGCCGGGTAGCACGTCCCACATTGCGGACACTCCCCGAAACCATGAGGCGAAAGCGGCGCCGATCGCTCCAGCAGCAGAGCCACGCCGCCGGCCAACGCCTGGAGCCAGTCCTGATCTTCATTGCTGTAGGGTTCCTCGGAGAGCTTGGGCCCGAGTACAAGCAAACCCTGCAATCGCTCGGTGCGCGTCGCAATCGGAACGAGAAGGTCGATGTGCGATTCGCGCAAGGCCGTCGTTTCGGCTGCCGGCAACTGTTTGCGCAGCCAACTGGACTCCTGCAACGAGATCTCCAGAGGTTTGTCAAGCAGTCCCAACAACGCGATCAACTTGCTGTCGGCCGAAAGAGGGGGCGGGGCCTGCCCGGCGGGTGAGACCGCCCGCGCCGTGTAATGCGGCGCGCCCGACGGCCGGGTCATCAACGCCACAAACTCGGGATGGAGAGCATTCTCGATTTGCGATACCAGGCGCTGTGCAACCCGATCGAGGCTGGCTGCGTTGCGGATCTCTTCGACCAGCTCGCGCAACAACTGCTGTGCGTTGTAACGCTCGCGAAAAAACCGGCGATCCAGCGCCGCCAGCCAATCCTGTCGCCGCCGGTGCGCCACAACAGCCAGGACGCCGAGAGCCCCATAGATCCAGCCACGCGCCACCAGAATCGCCTTCAGCGGTTGATCGCCGTGTAACCAGAGATCGACCAACAGGACCACAATCAGGGCCGGAACGACCGACAGCAGAATTCGTCGCGCAAACGCATACTGCAAGCCCTGACGAATCAGCAGCCCGACATCCAGCACGCGGTGGCGAAGGATGGCGTAGGCAAACGAGAGCGGAAACAGGGGGAAGAGAACGAAAGGAAGAGCGGAAAGCGGCGACGTGACATAGACGACTTTCAGCGGTGTGGCTGACGGCAGGTAGTTGATGATCAGTCCCGGCAGAAGCGCGAGCCATCCGATCACCGTGCCCGCAACCAACACGCGAACCCGTCTGCGCTCGTTCGGATCGGACAAACGGCGATAATTGACAACGAGCGCGACGAGAGCCGCGACAACGTACCCAACGAGTATCATCACCACGGTGGGGAGCAGCCAGCCAGGCCCCAGGCCTGCGGCGCTCTGAGGCCGAAACACCATGGCGTAGAAATAAGGCAGCATAGCGGGCGCCGCCAACATGATCGGCATCCAGGCGAGCAGCCACGCCCGGCGTGAGTGCAGCAACCTGCGCGGAAAGATCGCAAAGAACGTGAACAGCAAGGGAGCAAGGGAGCATTGGGAGACAAGGGCGGCAACCCACAGTAGTACCGTCAGCGGCGTCGGAAACTGTCGCCAAAGCGCCGCCAATCCCAGCGGGGGATCAGGACTGCTGACAGCCATTCCCGCCAAGAGCAACGCCCCGATTCGGGCGTCCAGCCAATAAGGCCGATTGAAGGCGATCAAGAAGGCCAGAAGGAGCAAGATCACCCCGGAGCTGCGAGCCGACAGGTAAAGCATCCTATGTCGTAGCTCGCGCGATTCACGCCGAGGTTTGAGCACCAGCTCGACTCGCTCAGCACCACGTTCTACTTCGACGCGAACCGGCCGGCCAACCTCCAGGTTGGTCCGAACAGCCAGCCAGTCGGCGTGGTTTTTGACCTCCTGGTTGTCAACCTTGCGGATCCAGTCGCCGGGTTGGAACCCGGCTTGGCCGAGCGCCGAATCCGGGTTCAGAGTTGCGACTCGCGGGCTCCCGCCGCTGTAGTCTGCAACGAATCCGAGCGGCTCGGGTCCATTCAGGTCGTTGTAGATGAGGGTTGCAAAGGAGAAAATGTAAACGGCGGCTAGACCGTACATCCACCAGGGAGCTCGACGGGATGCCATTTAATTTTCAGGGAGTCAGGCTAAAAGAGGTGGAGCGGGAAACGGGATTCGAACCCGCGACTTCAACCTTGGCAAGGTTGCACTCTACCACTGAGCTATTCCCGCTCTCTGGATCTCCATTTATACAAAAGCAAGTGGCAAGTTTCAAGGAGCAAGAATACAAGGAAGTCGCCAGTCGCCGGTCGCCGGCCGCCAGAGGCCGTCGCCGATGCCACCGCGACGAGGTATTCTCGTCGGCGTGGACGTGGCCGTGCACGTGGACCTGCTCGTGCACGTGGACGTCATCGGCTTTTTTGTTTGGCTATTGCCAGAATTAAAATCCGCGACGAAGAGGTTTGGGGGGCTCAGTGTTATGTGGAGCCGTCGGTGGCGGCGTCGCAAAAGCCGACCACGTCCACGACCACGGCCACGTCCACGAGCACGAGCACGTGCACGAGCAGGTCCACGAGCAGGTCCACGAGCACGATCACGTCAGCGGATACGTTCACGAATGACGTCAACGGATTGGAAATTTCAATTCCCGGCTGTGACCTTTGCCAGCACTTGGACTGCGAACGCCGTAGCGATCAGCGGGTCGTCCTCTTTGACCAGGTCGTTGGGGTTGCGGAAACTGCCGTCGTTGCCCTGCGGAGGAAGCACTACCGGCAAACCGGGCATGGCTCGGGAAATAACATCCGCATAGTAAAAGCGCAGCCCCGACGCCCAGGCCTGATAGGGCTCTGCGTCAAATCCTGGCGCGCGGTCGGGCTGGTGGTTGTCCTTCAACCACTTCGTGGCCTTCGCGATTCGGTTGTCCGTACTGGCAATCCCCGCCGCGCGCAGGGCCAGCACACCGTCGGCCCGTCGCGGTGCCGTAGCTGGCAAAGCGCCCGTCGTTCTCGCCCGCTTTGTTGGTCTCCGGATTCACCGTCGAAAAGTAAAACCCGCCATCGGGGTTCTGTGACCGTTTCAGGTACACCAGAGCTCGTGTCATCACCGGGTCGGAAGCGGCAATGCCGGAGGCTTTGAGCGCCTCCAGCACACATCGCGTCATGGATAAATCCACGTGACCCGCGTCGGGAGGGCGGTGAAGCAGACCGCCCATGCCCCATCCGCCGTAGGGGGCGTCCTGTGGCCTCCAGCCACTGGCCGCTCTGAACTGCTGAGCGCGGAGTTGCGCGACCATCGGCGCGACACTCCGCTCCCAGCCGTTGCGACGAGCCTTCGCCATCGCTGTGACGGCAAGAGCAGTGGCATAGTTTGGATAGTCGGCGGCCGATTCGTCCATAAGGCCGAGTGCGCCGTCGGCATTGGTCTTCTTCTTTAGGAACCCCAGCGCGCGATCGACCGCTCGCGGCGACGCAGGCAAAAAAGTCTGCGGCACATCCAGCAGCGCGCCGAGCACAAATGGAGTCAAGGATTGACCGGAGCGCAGCAGACCGTAGGTGGCGCTATGAAAGCCTCCGTCATCGGCCTGCTGTGCCCACAGATACTGAGCCGCCCGTCGCAGCGACCCGCCGTTATTCCAGCCCGAACACAGCGGCGTAAGCGCCGTGGTCAGCAGGAATGTGCGGCGGTCAATCTGCACGATTGACCGTCAGGTTGAGAATCGCCGCGCTGGTTACGGCAACGCGTCCGGTGATGCAGTGATGCCCCGCCCAGGTCCCGTCGTTGTTTTGCAGATCCACGATCTTCTTCGTGATTTTGGCGTGCCACTGGTTCCATTCCTCGCCGCCGGCGCGCTTCATGCCGTCGCTGAGGTTGAGATAGGAAAAGAACTCCTCCCCGCCGATCGAGCCGAAGCCCGCCACGAACCTGGAGTCGGCAAGCTTGCTCCGGATCGCCGAAATCTCGTTGGCATTCTTCTTGCGGTCTTCATCGGTGTGGCTCAACTGTTCCAGCGCCTGCGCGCTCTGATATAGGTCGACCCCGGCCGAGTCCGCAGTTGCGGCGCTCGGCGTGCCGCCGCCTGACCCGGAACCTACACCGCCACCCAAACCGCCGGCGACACCGCCAGCCCGGCCCGAATCGGCCGAGGACTTCATGGCGTTTACGGTGTAGTCATCCGCGCGTGCCATCACTCGCCTTTCCACTGCGACGCCCTTCTGCTGGGCTTCAAACAGGCTGCGCGAGGCCAGCGATGTCCCCAGCACAGGGGCCCAGCCGCCGGCAATGTTCCAACTGCCGTCGCTCTTTTGATTTTGCTGAATCTTCGCAACGCACTTTTCCAACCCCTGGCGGACGCGTGCATTCTGGGCGCGGGTGGAAAGCGTTCCGTCCGCCTGCGCGAGCAACATCGACGTCAGGAACGTGTCGATGTACGGACCCAGCTTTCGCTGGATCTGCGTTCCTTTCGTATCGGTAACCGCCAGTCCGTCGGTGGGGCTGGCCTCGACCCGCTGCAGAATAAAAGCAATAGCTCGCTCTACATTGGGCTGGTATTGTTTGCCGGCCTGCAGTAGCGCCAACGCTGCCACCGCCGTGTTGGCCACGTCACTGCCGCTGTTCCCGTTCGGTTCCAGGTTCTCACCCGTCCCGACCCGCGAGGTCCCACCACCGTCCTGGCCCCAGCCGCCATTGGCGCCCTGCACCGAGGCGAGCCAGTTGGCGCCCTTGTCGACGGCCGCGGAAATCGGCGGCGCTTCATCCCGCAACGGTTTCTCTGACTTACGGGGGCTCTCTGCCCACAACGCCGCGACGGCCAAAAGCGCGACGGACACTCTAACTACGATGGACTTCATACGTCATCTCCTTTCAATTCCGGGGTCACTTCAACCCGGATGCCTGCATTGCGGAATGCCGCAGCAGTCTCTTTATCCCTCGCAGCTCTAAAAGCCAAAACGATGGACGTAAGGGCACTGCAAACGTTCCTCATACTTACTAACGTTAGACTCCGTGCTTTCTTAGGGGTTTCAAATACTTTGTCCCAACCATAAACAATGCTACGGTAAGACACGATGCGACGCTTGTGGGTGATGGCGATTCTGTTTATCGCTTTTGTCTCGATTGTTCCCAACGGGCCCGAAGCGCAGGTCCGCCGGCCGAACATCCTGTTTGCGATTGCCGATGACTGGTCCTGGCCGCACGCAGGCGCCTACGGCGATGGCGTCGTAAGAACTCCCGCGTTTGACCGCATCGCCTCCGAAGGCGCACTGTTTACACGAGCCTTCTGCGCGGCGCCGTCGTGTACGCCATCGCGCGGAGCGATTCTGACGGGCCGCGCCATTCACCAGCTCGAAGAGGGAGGAAATCTCTGGAGCGCGCTGCCCGGCAAATTCAAGGTGTATCCGGAGCTGCTCGAACAGGCGGGATATTCCGTCGGGATGACCCGCAAGGGTTGGGGACCCGGGAGTCTGGAAGGAACCGGTCGCAAACGCAACCCGGCCGGTCCGGAGTTTGCGGACTTCGCGCAATTTCTGAAAGGTGTTTCTCCGGGCAAGCCTTTCTGTTTCTGGTTCGGCGGCCGGGATCCGCATCGTCCTTATGAAAAAGGAAGCGGGATCAAAGCGGGAATGGACCCCGGCAAAGTAGTCGTTCCGGCCTGGCTGCCCGACACGCCCGAGGTACGCAGCGACATTCTCGATTACTATTTTGAAGTCCAGCGCTTCGATCGGGACGTGGGCGCACTCGTCGCATTGCTGGAAGCGGGCGGCCATCTGGACAATACCCTCATCGTCATCACCAGCGATAACGGTATGCCGTTTCCTCGCGCCAAGACCAACCTTCACGATTCCGGTTCGCACATGCCGCTGGCAATGCGGTGGCCCGGACGTGTTGCGGCCGGACAGAAGATCGAGGCGTTTGCCGGCCTGGCCGACATCGCTCCAACTTTGCTTGATGCCGCAGGAATCAAGCCGCCGGCCGAAATGACGGGGCGCAGTCTGCTGCCAGTCCTCGCCGGCCGGGAACTAGCGCGAGAGCGCGAGCAGGTGATCATCGAGCGCGAGCGGCACGCCAACGTGCGCAAGGGCGATCTCGGTTATCCGGCCCGCGCCGTGCGCAACTCCCGCTATTTGT
This sequence comes from Acidobacteriota bacterium, assembly GCA_051001345.1. Classification (GTDB taxonomy): domain Bacteria; phylum Acidobacteriota; class UBA6911; order JACQSX01; family JBPCNK01; genus JBPCNK01. Next base: position 13,753 of record JBPCNK010000315.1, read on the forward strand.
ACATCCGAAATTTTCGGCCCGAGCGCTGGCCGGCCGGAGATCCGGAGATGCACAAAGCCGTCGGCCCTTATGGCGACATCGACAGCTCACCCACCAAAGAATTCATTTTGGATCGGCGCGGAGAACCGAGCATCGCGCCGTACTTCTCGCTTGCATTCGAGAAGCGTCCGGCCGAGGAGCTCTACGATCTGGCCAGAGATCCCGATCAGATTCGCAATGTCGCCGACCGGCCCGAGTACACAAGGGCCAGGAAAGAGTTGCGCGCAACGCTCGACCGTTGGATGAAGAAGACCAACGACCCCCGCGCTGAAGGCGACGATGACCGTTGGGACCGCTATCGCTATTTCGGCCCAGCCGCCCAAATGCCAGTCGGTCAAAAATAATGGGCCGGTGGCGGCGGCGCAAAACCGGCCACGTCCACGAGCACGACCACCTCCACGAGCACGGGCACGTGCACGAGCAGGTCCACGAGCACGACAACGTCAACGCATACGTCCACGACTGACGTCAACGGATTGGAAAGGAGACAAATTTACGATCCTCTTCGTCAACGTAATCGTGACCCGTGGACGTGGGCGTGCTCGTAGACGTGCTCGTGCACGTGCTCGTGCTCGTGGACGTGGTCGTGGACGTTATCGGCTTTTTTGTTTGGCGTCTAAAGCCGGCGCCACTTTCGCCGTGGTTTGCGTTCAGTGCCAGAAAAGCGGGCCAGTTCATACAAAGAACGCGCGGATCAACTCGACCCGGGGCGGATCCGAAGCAATGACGGCAATCACATCAAAACGGATCGCGATGTGGCCCAATCCGTAGTGACGCACAAACTGCCGCGCCAGGTTTCGGATCTGGCGCTGTTTGTGGTGGTCGACCGCCTCTTGGGGCGCGGCTACCTGGCCGGACGTCCGGGTTTTGACCTCGACGAACACCAGAACATCGCCTTCATAAGCGACCAGATCGATCTCGCCGTAGTAGGTTCGATAATTCCTGGCGATGACGTCGAAACGATGTTTGAGCAAAAACCCCAGCGCAACAAGCTCTCCCCAACGGCCCAATTCTCGTTTGTGGGCGGTGGCGGCGTCCATACGCACTGTTACGGGGCAGGGGCTTGATGTACGAATAAATCTTGGCCGAATCTAGAATTACGTTCAACTGGCAAGTGATCAGTACCAAGAATACAAGTGGCCGGCCGTGCCAGCCTTCCCTTGTATTCTTGCTACCGATCACTTGCCACTTGTACGTAGACAGGATTAGAAATTATCCAGGGATGCTCCTCGGCATAGCCTCCCAACTGTCGCAAGTACAATTCCACGCGATATACTCCCGGCTCAGAGGTCGTAAAGTCCAGACCGAGCGCGTCTACCTGCTGCAGCGCCACTCCGTCTTTGATCAGGACGATCCGAGCCCGCAAGGGACTGCGTACGGTCAGCCGCACCGGGTTGGACACTTTGTCGCCCGATAGGATTGTGGACTGACCGCCCCCGACGGGCGCCGCCGCAAAGTAAAAGCTTTGGGTAGGCGCCAGAAAGTCGAAAGCGATGTAGGCGTGCCCCGCTGTCAGAGCTGCCAGCAGGCTCTCCCGTGTCAGCGCCACGCCGTGTTCAAGCCAGATATGAGTCGAGACATATCTAAAGCTGCGCTCGTAGGGATCCAGCAACAGCTTGCGCCCGGACGGCCGTATGCCGATGTTGGCATGGGCGTCGTTTCCTGCCACGGCCACCACGCGGCGCGATGAGACAAGCTTTTGCCAATCGGACAGGTGGTCACGGTAGACCGAGACGTGCGGCATCAGTAGATACTGGCCGTAGCCTCGCAGGGAGCCCAGCCAGCCAAGAGCCAGCTTCCAGCGGCTAGCCGCGTCGGCCTCTTCGTGAAGATTGAAAATCTCCGCGGCGGGATTGTCGATGCCCGATCCCTTCCAGTGAGTCGCGATGGAAAAGGCCGAGCGGTCGACGCCATCAAAGGTCAGCTCATGCGATCCTGCCCGATCAACTTCCTGGCCGCGCAGAATCAGCGGCGCGGCCGGCGCCGCTGTGTCCGGCGAGGATTGTGCGCCGCTATGTTCGGTCAGCCCGATGAAATCGAGACCTGCGGCGCGAGCGCCCTCCAGCATTTCCTCAAGGGTCGCGTCGGTATGGCCGCCCGCCCGTGTGTGGACGTGAAGGGCGCCGCTGTAATCGTTCCACCGTGAGTCAAAGCGGGTAGGCCGCAGGAGCTGTTGTTTTTGCCGGATCGCAGAGAATTGCCAGCGATAAAAGCCAGCCAGGCCGGCTGCGCCCGCCACAACCGACAGCAGCAAAATGAAAACGAAACGGCGCCAGTGTTTACTCACAGGCACAGTGTACAGGGCCGCGACCCATTTCCGAGCCGCGACCGTAAGGGAGCGGGCAATCAGAGGCGATAATTACAAGTTACAAGTTACGAATTACGAAACACAAGATTTGCATGCAGGAATTCGTAATTCGTAACTTGTAACTTGTAATTATCGCCTCTGATTGCCCACTCGCTTACGCTCGTGGCTCGGAAATGGCTCGTGGGCCGGAAATGGGCGCCCCTACCCTAAACAACTTCTCCAATGCTGCGCTGCAGAATATCCAGGCCCTTATCGAGATCCGCGCGCGGGATGTCCAGAGTTGTTCGGAATCGCAGCGAACGCTCGCCGCAGGGCAGAATGATCAGAAGATTCTCAAAGGCCTTGCGGCGTACCGCGTGGCGTAACTCCGCGTCGGGGAAGTCGATGGCACAAAAAAGGCCACGGCCGCGGGCGTTGCTGACGCGGCCGGGAAACTCCCGCTCCAGATCCTGCAGCCTGCCGAGCAGATACTCTCCGTCGGACTCCACTTTTGCGAGCAGGTTTTCGGCTTCGATGATTTCAAGAAACAGCCGGCACCTCACCATGTCGCTCAGGTTTCCGCCCCAGGTGGAGTTGATCCGGCTGGCAACATGAAAGACATTGTCGGGAACATCGTCGATCCGACCGGACACCATGATGCCTCCCACCTGCGCCTTCTTGGCGAAGGCGATGATGTCGGGCTTGACGAAATATTCGCTGGCCCACATCTTGCCGGTCAGGCCCATTCCCGTCTGGACCTCGTCGAAGATCAGGAGGAGTTCATGATCATCGGCAATCGAGCGCAACTGCCGAAAGAACTCGGGCCGGAAGTGATTGTCGCCGCCCTCGGACTGAATCGGCTCTATGAGGATTGCCGCGATGTCGTCCGGGAAGTCGGCCAAAGCCTGCCGGATCTGCCGCACACTTTCCTCTTCGGAGGCCTCGACGTGGCGCAACTTGTCGGTTGTGAGCGGAAAATGCAGCTTCGGATTCAGCACTCGCGGCCAGTTGAATTTGGCGAAATACTGGGTTTTTCGCGCATCAAACGTGTTGGTCATGCTGAGGGTGTAGCCAGAGCGGCCGTGGAAGGCTTGCTGGAAGTGCAAAATCTGGTGGCCTTTTTCCTCGCGGATTCCCTTGGCGAAGTTCTTGCGGACTTTCCAGTCGAACGCGACCTTGAGGGCATTCTCAACGGCCAGAGTCCCGCTGGAGATCCAGAACAGGTACTTCATGTAGTCGGGCTTGGCCACGCGAGCGAACGTGTAGACGAATTCGGCCATTTCAACCGAGTACACATCGGGGTTGGACGGATTGTTTTGCGCCGCCCGCGCCAGCAACCGCTGCGAAGTTGCGCTGGTCAAATGCGGATGGTTTAATCCGATCGGGTTAGTCGCAAAATACGAGAAAAAGTCGATGAAGTACCTGTCGCGGAGCGAATCATAGATCCGGCTGCCGAGGCTTTTCTCGAAGTCGATGACAAGATCCAAACCATCGACCAGCATGTGCCGGCGCAAAGTCGAATGCACCAGGTCGGGAGTAATAAAGTCGTTCAAAACTTTTTGCATGTCTGTTCCTTCAACGTCTACTTCCGCTTCCACCGCATTCCGTCGCGCGTGTCTTCTACAATGATTCCCCGCTCGCATAGTAAATCACGGATTCGGTCCGACTCCCGGAAGTCACGGCGCTGGCGCGCCGCCAGGCGCTCGTCAAGCAGTTTCTGAACCTCGGCCTCCATAGTCTGAACTCGTTCCAGCGGCAAGACATCCAGAATCTGGTCGCACTCGCGCAGGAACAGCTCGATTTCTTCCAGGTCCGATGGGCTGATCGCCGCCCGATCGAGCAGACTGTTGCCATTGCGTACCAGGTCGAATATGGCGCCCAGCGCAGTTGGCACATTGAGGTCGTCGTCAAGGGACGCTTCGAATTCTTCGCGCGCTCGTTTGACCAGCGGCGGGATCTCCGGATGGTTTTCCCCGCGCGCCGCTTCACGGACCCGCACCAAAAAATCGCTGATTCTCTGCAGCGCCCTCTCAACCTGCCGCATTCCTTCGAACGTGAAGTTGAACTGTTTGCGATAGTGCACTGAAAAGAGCAGGTAACGCAGCACGCGCGGATCAAACCCGCGATCGAGCAGATGCTGTAGCGTGTAAAAGTTGCCCGCCGACTTGGACATCTTTTCGCCTTCGACAAACAGGTGCTCACAGTGCACCCAGTATTTGACAAAGGGCTGGCCGGTCGCGCCTTCGCTTTGGGCAATTTCGTTTTCGTGGTGGGGAAAAATCAGGTCGACGCCGCCGCAATGGATGTCGAAACTCTGCCCGAGGTACTTCATGCTCATGGCCGAACACTCCAGATGCCATCCGGGGCGGCCGCGGCCAATCGATGTGTCCCAGGCTGGTTCGCCATCGCGCGCTGCTTTCCACAAGACAAAATCGCGGGGGTTTTCCTTGTCGTACTCCTCCTGGTCGGAGCGCAGTCCCGGTTTCAGATTCTCGGGATCGATCCGGGACAAGCGCCCATAGCCGGGGAAGCGGTCGATCCGAAAATAGATCGATCCGTCACTGCCATAGGTCAACTCTTTATCGTGGAGCTGCTCGACGAGCTGGACCATTTCAGGAATGTGCTCGGTCGCGCAGGGCATGACTTCGGGCATCTGGATTCGAAGGGTCTCGATGTCATCCAGAAAGCGCTGTTTGTAGACGCGCGTGTAGTCGGCCAGTGACTGCCCCGCCTCGCCGGCGTTGCGGATCGTCTTGTCGTCGACGTCGGTTATGTTCATGACGTGGCGCACCTGGTAGTTGCGGGCCAGCAACAGCCGGCGCAGGATGTCCTGGAAAACAAACGTCCTCAGGTTCCCGATGTGGACGTTCTGGTAGACGGTGGGACCGCACGTGTACATCCCGACGCGGCCCTCCTCGAGTGGAGCAAAGGTTTCCTTCTTTCCCGTCAAGGTATTGAATATTTGCATCTACGACGCCCTGCCCCACGGCGGCGATTGATCTTATCAGAGTCATCGGCCAGGCCGCTACCGCCCGGCCGCGCATGCCCGGGTACTCGACGCTAGAAACAGTTCTTTGCCGCCGGCGTTTCGAGTTAAGATAGGCCAAGTCCGATAGAGTCAACCATTCCAATCGAGGAGGTTTTGCATGAAACGCTTGAGAGCTTTCTGTCTAGTATCCGGTGTGATGTTTGCGTTTGCTACGATGGTCTGGGTCTCGGCTGCAGGCTCGGCGGCGGATGATTGGTCACTGAACGCGACAATCATTGAGGCATGCAGTTGTCCGATGTTCTGCCAGTGCTACTTCAATACGAAGCCTTCCGGACATGGCCAGCACGCCACCGAGCACTTCTGCCGTTTCAACAATGCCTTCCAGGTCAACAAAGGCAGCTACGGAAGCACCAAGCTTGACGGCGCGAAGTTCTGGGTTGCCGGCGATCTCGGCGGAGATTTTTCGATGGGACAGATGGACTGGGCCGTGTTGACGTTCGACCCGGCGGTGACCAAAGAGCAGCGTAGCGCGATTGCAACGATCCTGGGTCACGTGTATCCGGTCAAGTGGAATTCCTTTCAGATTGCCGCTGACGCGCCCATGGAGTGGAGCGCTTCCCCGGATCGGGCCACGGCCAAACTGGGCGGCGGAAAGGTTGCGGAAGTGGTTTTGCAGCGCTTCCAGGGAATGACCGACCAGCCCGTCGTGATCCGGAATCTGAAGTACTGGGGCGCTCCGCGCAACGATGGATTCGTCATGATGCCTAACGTGGTCGAAGCGTATCGCGCCGGAACCAAGCCTTTCGAGTTTAAGGGAAGCAACGGCTTCATGATTACAGTCGACATTGCATCGGCGGACGTCAAGATGAAGTAAGGTAAACCTACGTTGTTCCGATACTCTGTCAACACCGTTGCGTCGCCGCGCAACGAGATGGAACCTTACGGCAGCGGGCCTTTGACGACGCGGATCCGGTCATTGTACCGGTCCGCAATGTAGAGATTTCTAGCCGAGTCTAAAGCCAAACCGGCAGGGAGTCGAAGGCCGGCGGAGAGGGCCGGACCACCGTCGCCGGAAAAACCAAGACCACTTCCCGCTACTCTCTTCAAGATTTTTGTCACTGCGTCGACGCGAACCACCCTGTATAAAATCCCCGAGATGAAGAGGTTGCCCGCCTCGTCGACGATAACCATGAGAGGCCTTGCAATAGCAGCCGCGGTGGCGGCTCCTCCTTCACCGTAGTAATCAAAAGAACCGTTGCCGGCTACAGTCGTGATGATGCCGTTGGTGTCCACCTTACGGATACGGTGGTTGTCCGAATCAGCGATGAAGACGTTCCCGGAACGATCGACTGCGACAGCGCTTGGGCTAAATAGCGATGTGGCTGTCGCCGGTACTCCATCTCCTGAGTATCCCCCCTGGCCATTGCCGGCGATCGTCGTAATAAAGCCGCTGCCGCGGTCTACGCGGCGGATTCTGTGGGTGCCAAACTCAGCGATATAGAGATTTCCTCCAGCATCAACGGCGACTCCCCAAGGTTGGTCAACCATCGCCTGCGTCGCCAGGACATTGTCCGGTGAAAATCCTTTGTCACCATTTCCGGCTATGGTCGTGATTGTGCCAAAGGCATCGACCTTGCGAACGCGATGGTTCCCAGTGTCAGCGATATAGATATTGCCGCTGGGGTCGATAGTGACGCCTTTTGGGGACTTCAGGGAGGCCTGAATCGCCGGCTTATTGTCGCCGTTGTAACTAGCATACCGCTCTGTTCCGGCGACGGTTGTGATCAGGCCGCTGGCCGGGTCGACTCTCCGGACGCGGCTATTCTCGCTGTCCGCAATAAAGAGTCGATTGGCGCTGTCGACAGCAATCGCGTAGGGCTTTGACAGGGCGGCTCTCCAGGCGGGACCGTCGTCCCCGAGAAAAGCGTTCTGTGAAGCGCCGCCGGCAAAACTGCCGATGATGCCGCCCGAATCAATTCGGCGGATGCGATGGTTGTCGGTATCGGCGATGAAGAAGATCTGGCCCGCGGCGTCCAGCACGATTCCTTGGGGAAACTCGAAGGTCGCCGCAGAGGCCGGACCGCCATCTCCGCTGGAACCCCTCTCGCCTGTGCCGGCCAGCGTTGTGATGACTCCGCTGGTGTCGATCTTTCGAATTCGGTGGTGCCCAGACTCCGCGATGAAAATATTTCCGGCGCTGTCAAATGCCAGTTCGTGAGGGAAACGAAGCGAGGAGTTGGTTGCAAGTATGTTGTCACCCGCCAACCCTTCCTGGCCGTTGCCGGCGATCGTCGAGATCGTTTGGTTTGCGGCGTTGATTTTTCGGACGCGATGGTTGTCTGTGTCAGCGATGTAGATGTTGCCGGAGGAATCCAGGGTGACTCGTTTTGGAAGATTCAGCGCTGTGGCTGTCGCCGGTACGCCATCTCCTGAGTATCCCCCCTGGCCATTGCCGGCGATCGTCGTAATAAAGCCGCTGCTGTCTACGCGGCGAATTCGATTATTACCGGTGTCGGCGATGTAGAGGTTGCCCTGTGCGTCCACTGTGATTCCCTTCGGCCCGTTCAGCAGGGCCGATGTTGCCGCTCTTCCGTCTCCGTCAAACCCACTGCCAAACATACTAGAGTGGCGCCCGGCAACCGTAGAAATGATTCCAGTTTTGGCATCGACGCGGCGGATCCGATTGCTCCCCGTATCGGCGATGAGCAGATTTCCTTGCGCGTCGATGGCGATCCCTTGAGGATAACTCAGCTCAGCCTGCGTGGCAGGTCCTTCGAAATCTTCAAGACTTTGCACTCCTGTGCCCGCGACGGTGGTCATGATGCCGGTCAGCGCATCGACCCTTCGGATACGGTGGCGGTCGGTATCGGCGATGTAAAGATTGCCCGCGCTGTCGAGTGTAACAGCGCGGGGGGAAGAGAGGCTGCCCGCCGTCGCAGCAGCTCCTTCGCCCGCATAAGTCGTTCCACCGGCAAATGTCGTGATATCGCCGGTCAGCAGCTCGGAGAGCGGGATCGGTTCGATTAGCAGCTCGGTCTGCGCCAACCCGCCGCGGTTTTGCACGGATAGGATAGAGCGCCCGCTGCCCAACACGGGCGCTACAAAAGTTAGCGTCTGTGTGTCCACGATTTGCAGGTTGGGGACCTTGAATCCGGCGACGATGACGATTGTGTCGCTGGAGAAATTCCGACCTTTGATGGTTATATTGGCTGCCCCGCGCGCGGAGATCCGGCCTGGGCTGACCCCAGCTATCGATGGTTCGCCGTAACGAATCTCCTGCACCGAAAAGTCGCTGGCCCCGACCAGAACTCTTCCGTTCTGTGTAACCACGATGCCACGCGGATCCCTGAAGGTGTTGGCCTGAGCCGCTGGGACCACGCGGCCAGTGCCGGCGAGTATGACTTTGACTGCGCTCGAGCCAGGTTCAGTGACAAAGATATTGCCGACGGAGTCGATCGCCACGCTCGCGGGGGAATTCAAGACGGCCGGGCTTGTCACCTGGCGGCTGTAGAAGCCGTTTGTCGCCGCACCCGCCGGGACACCAACCGTTTCAACTCGCCCCATTTCGTCCACACGCCGTACCCGATTGTTACGCGTGTCAGCCACCAGCACGCTCACCGCCGGGGGCGGCGCGCCGGTCCTTTCACGCTCCAGTTGGCGTGGCAGCGGTTCGACTTCAAGGCAGATTCCGGAGGGTGTATGGAAACGAGCCTGGCTAGCCACTCCATCGGCCAGCCCGGAGCTGCCCGGTACGCCAGCTACGATCTGCGCCGCCCCGGTGAGCAGATCGACCCGTCGAATGGTGTGGCTTCCGGAATCGGCCACCCACAGAAAACCTCGGTTGTCGAGCGCAAGGCCCTGCGGATTGTTCAGAGAGCCGGCAATCGACAGCGTATCGACTCGTCCAGTTGGTCCTGGGTGCACGCGGCGAATGACATTGTTGCCTCCGTCGCTTACATACAGGATGCCTTCGGCCTGGTTGAAGGCCATAAAAGCCGGATTATCGAAACGCGCCTTCAACCTCTGGTCGTTGACAAGACCGCGGTTCTGACTGACGCCCGCATAACGTTCGGGTGTCGCGGAGATTTCGCGGGCGAGTAGGATCGTGTGATCTCGGGTATTGGCCAGGTACACGCGCCGGGCCAGATCCTGCGCGATGCCGGTGATCTGAAAGCCTCCCGTCACGCCGGCGCTTATTTTGACGACATTGACGGTCGCGGAAGTGACCGCAGTAGTGCCGGCTGATATTCTCAAGGTGGTAAAGCCGGCACTGAAGCCCCGCAACCTTCCGTTCGCGTCGATTGCTGCCGCCTCAGGGCTGAGGATCTGGTAGTTGAAGCCGAAGTCGTCGCGATAATTGCCGTCGCTATCAATCACTGTGGGCAGCAACTGCAGCGAGTTTCCTTCATTGATCGCAATCTCGCTGGCGTTCGGATCGGCGAGATCCAAGATGATTTGCTGTGCGGTGGCGCTGCTTCCGGGTCGAAATTGTCGGGTCGCGCCGGCGCCGATGTTGTAGCTGAACTGGTTGTCGTTCTGACCGCCGAGAGGAACCTGCAGAGCGGCGCCGTCGGATTGGAAGAAGTTCATCGTCCCGGCAAGCCCAGCAGTTTTGGTGGTTGAAATGAAAATCAGGCGCGTTGAGTATCCCTGCCCAAACGCGATGTGCGGAAACAGAAACGACGCAGCTGTCGCCGGGCTGACAAGATCGGCGATCGGAAGCGTTGTCAGGATCGTGTCGCCGCGCTGGTTGGTCGTCAGCTTCAGAGTGACCGGCACGATGGGCACCGGCGAGCTGATCTCCATCAACCCCGAAAACCCCTCGGGCAGGCCGGGAAACAACTCATGGACGAAGCGAGCGCGGTGCCCTTCCGCTGGCAGGTCCAGCGTCGTGGTGGTGGCAATCGCATTGCCGTTGCGGTCGATCAGCGTGACCGTGACGACTGTGGCGGGATTTCCGGCGCTGGCGATCGCTACGGCCGTACGGGTGCCGGCGTTGTCGACAAAAATGCGCGCCAGTCGTGTTGCGGCAATGGCGGCGACACCCGCCTCGCTGACAACGTCGTTGCCTTTCTTGATTTGGAAAATGGCGCTGCCCGAAGGCATTGCCGCGCCCTGCTCGAGCACGACGGCCGCGTAGCCGACCTGTACATCGCCGGCGCTGGTCAGTTCGGCTCGAAAAGTTCCGTTTGGCGGAATGTCGTACGGCAGTTCCGAGCCGAAGCCGAGGAGCAGTGGCGTGCCATCGGAACGCGTCAGTCGGATCTTGCCGGCCACACGCTGATTGCTCGCGTTGACCAGAACCACCTGGGTGGAAAAGCCGCCCCCGATTGCAATGTGCGGGAAAACCAGCGATGCCGTGGAGGCCGCAGCGGCAAGGTCCACAACTGGCAAAGTTGCATAGAGCGCTTCGCCCTGCGTGTTCTTATTCTCGCGCAGCGTGATGGCGGCCAGTCTCCGATCGCTCTCAAACGTCAAACTGCCGGAGCTGAACGAATCGGGCAGCGGATCGAATATCTCCTCCAGGAACTGCGCCCGGTGCTCGCCCGCTGCGAAAGACCGCGGGCGGCACGCCACTTCGGCTCCTGCGGCGTCGCGCAAAATCAGTGTCGCTGTTGCAACTGCGCCAGAAGCATTCACCAATGCGATCGCGGTCCGAGTCGTTGCGCTGCGTTCCGCGAAAATCCGTCCCGAGCGGATGGGCTCGGCTGCGGCGACTCCCGCTTCCCACAGCAAAACGCCCTGCGGGTTTGTGAACGAAAAGAGCGCCGTTCCGACGGGAGCGGCGCTGGCCGGACCAGGAGAAACCACGACGTATCCAACCTGCAGGAGAGTTTGAGAGTAGGCGACAAAGGCCAGCACGAGCGTTGTCGCCACAAGAATCAGAATAGTGCGCAGTCGAATCAGACCCACAAAGTACTCCTAAGTTCTGGGGCCAACCTGTACTCTTGCAGCACTTGTGACTTGAAGGGTCGCCTTATCACACTCAGCCTTCAGTCTTCGGCTTTTAGCCTTTTGCCACCGTCTTTCAAATACTTATCAAGTAAATGGCGTTTTGGCGCGACGGCCATGACGGCGTCAGCGGCTGGCAATTGCCAATAATACCAGATTCCCTTCGGCGCGGATCAGTCCGACCGTGTAGCCGTGCATCTGTGCCAGTTCATTGGATCCCGCGGGCGTTGTCAAAACTAGCCAGCGCTGCGCCGGATGCGCCTTCAGGTAAGCGGCCAATTGCGGCAGCGTGTCCAATTTTTCCTCGGCGATGCGGAAATCAGAGTAGTACGGGGCGGTGTGGTGGAAGTAACGATACAGCAGCAGAACCTGCCCCTCCGCGAGCAACGGCATGGCTCGAAGGACTTGCGATTTGGCGCTGTGGTGAATCGCCAAAACCGGGACGAACCACTGGACCAAAGCAGCTACGGCCAGAGCCGTAAAAAAGGCCAGCGACAAAACCGCCTGCAGCAGTCGCCCGGACCGTCCATAGAAAACCAGAACCACGGCGCCTGCCAGCAGCGACAAGGCGGCTGGCAGCGCTGCAGCCAGCGACCGATAATAGTGCCAGGCGGCCCAGCCGAGCCCTCCAGCCAGCAAAGCCACCAGTAAGGCGTTGACCAAAAGCGCCGCTCTGATGGACCTGCCCTCCGCGTGATCGGGTGGGCACACAACCCTGTGCGCCAAAGCGCTTCCCAGAAGCAGAGCCAGCGGGGGCAGGACCGGCAGGATGTAGCCGGCCAGTTTGGCTGTCGAAAGGCTGAAGAAGAAAATCGGAAACAGAAACCAAGTCCACAACAAAGCGGGCCGGTAGTCGAGGCGCTGCTGTTTGCGCCCGAACAGGGCGATCAACAGGCCGGTCCAGGGTGCAACCAGCGCGATCACCACCAGCAGAAAAAAATAGAATGGACGGACGTGATGGTGAAGCTCGGTCACGTACCGGGCAAAATGATGATTGATCAGATACGTGGCAATGAAATCGAAGCCGCGCCGGCGGTAGGCCAGCCAATGCCAGGGCAACGCCGTGGCGGCAAAAACGACGAGCGCTCCAGCCAGTTGGATGGGTCTGATCTGAAAGCGGCGCGTTACCAGAGCGGCCGTCGTCAGAATCGCCAGAGGAAAGAGAGCGCCGACCAGACCCTTTGCTAAAACCGCCGAGCCAAAACAGAAGGCCGCAAACAAAGTCAGCAGCGTCCTGGCGCGAACCGTCGCCGTCTCAGACTCACACGCCAGCAACCAGCAACAAAAACCCCACGTCAGCGCCGCAGCCAGGGGCATGTCGGTTGTCGCGGCGCGCGCGAAAACAAAAAAGCCGCTCATCGTCGCCAGCATGACGGCTGCCGCCAGCCCCGACGCTTCGCCTTCAAGTTTTTTCCCGGTCCAGTAGACGGCCAGCACGCAACTGAGCGCCAGAACGGCCGACGGCAGCCGCGCCTGCCATTCGCCCGTACCGAACAGATGGAAGGAAGCAGCCATCGCCCAGAACGCCAGCGGAGGTTTCTCCATCCATGGCCGGCCTTGAAGATGCGGAATGACATAGTCTCCCGAAGCGACCATTTCCTCGGCGACGCGGCTGTAGCGAGGTTCATCGGCGCCGACGAAGGGAAGGCGCCCGAGGCCGTAGAAAAAACAGATGGCGGACAGGAGAAGCACGGCAATCAGCAGCAGATGGCTGCCCTGTGGGCTTTTCTTCAGGACTTCCCGATCGGAATCATTCGTCAATCTTCACTCCTGGCCTGAAGCATTCGTCAATCGTTACCGCCCGGCACAACACGGAAAAGCCGATCACGGCCACGTGCACGTTCAAGTGGCAAGAGGTCAGTAGCAAGAATACAAGGAAGTGCTAACCCTGTGCGCATTTCTGGCCTGAAGCATTCGTCAGCCTTTACGCGCGGTAGTGACGTAGCTTTGAAAATGTATCGGGCGGAGTCTGATCAATGCCTCCGGGCGTGCCGATCGGGCCACAATTAACAGTGCCGCGAGCGACCGCGAGCGGGTCCGTGCCACCGGCCGCGACGGTGGCTTGCCTGGAGCCTGGAGTCTGACGCGCGCTGCACGGACACGGAAAAGCCGAGCACGTCCACGAGCACGATTACGTCAACGACCACGGTTTACGTCAACAGCCGCGTTGACTCAGCCAAATGACTAGGGTATTATGACCCTAGTCATGAACCGAATCTCGAAATCCAAATTTAAGCCGAACGCATTGGACTATTTTCGTCAAGTGGAGAAAACCGGCACGGAGTTGATCATCACAGATCGGGGCCGGCCGGTGGTCAAGATCGTTCCCTATTCGCCAGATCCAGACGAAACCTTGAAGGAGCTGCGCTCCTCGGTGCTCCGATATGACAGGCCGACTGAACCCGTGGCTTTGGAAGACTGGGAATCCTTGAAATGATTGTACTGGATACCCACGTTTGGATTTGGTGGCTCAGCGCCTCTTCGGATCTCTCCGCCTCGGCCAGAAAAGCAATCGACCGAGCTCGCCTTGACAAGGCAATCCTCATCTCTTCGATAAGCGTTTGGGAAGTTGCGTTGCTGGCGCAGAGAAAACGACTGCAGC
>JBPCNK010000316.1:0-10438 GCA_051001345.1 Acidobacteriota bacterium
GATTAAAAGCCGTTGGATTGGCGCGCCCCAGACCATGGAGGTTAATTCGTTTAATCCGTGTCAATCCGCGCTTGCATTTTCTGACCAAACTCTCCGGGCCTGTCAACGGGGGCTGACAACATCTGTGTTCGTGAAACGTCTAGATCAAAATGACCGGAGCGGACCCGCTCGCGGCGCTCGCGGCACCGTTGATGGTCGCCCGGTTCCCAGGCGCGGGGAGATTCAGGTCAGGCTAAAGCCTTTGCCAACTGCCGACGTCGCGTCGCGCGCGGGTGAAGATGGCCAGAGTCAGCAGGCCGGCTCCGGCCAGATAGATCGCGCCGCCTGACGCGATGGCCGCGCTCATGTTGGCGACTTCGGCGGCCTGGCCTCCGCGCGTGGCCAGCCAGCCAACCGTCAATGGCGCCAGCGCGCCTCCGATCCAGCCCACGGCGTTCATGACGCCGGCGGCCGTGGCGCGGGCGCGCGGATGGACAACGTCGTAGAGCGACGCAAAAATGTTGGCGTCGTAGAAGCCCTTGCAGAAGCCGAAGATCGTCATGGCCACAACCAGGGCGCCCACATCGCGCGTCGTTCCCGTCAAGAACACAAAAAAGGATCCGGCCGCGAGGCCCATAGCCTGTACCATCATCCGTCCGCCCGGGTGACGGCGCGCCAGGCGATCGGCCAACACTCCGCCCGTCGGGGCTCCCAGCGCGCTGGCCAACTGGATGAAGACCGTTCCGGCCAGTCCGGCCATGGCCAGACGCATTCCGAATTTCTCTCCCAGAAACGTCGGCATCCAGCTCAGAAACATCATCGCTACAAAGTTGGCGCCGACGAACACGATCATCAAAATGACGGCCGTCGGAGTGCGGAAAATTTCCGCCAGGGCTTCGCGGACTGACGGAGCGCTGGAGTCGATTTGTTTCGCCGTGCGGGCGCCTGCGCCGCTTTCCATCTCGGCCTGGCCGCGGCGCGGCTCGTGCAGAAAACGCATCAGAACCAGCGCCAGTATCATCCCCGAGACTCCGAAGAAATAGAAGCCGTAGCGCCAGCCCCAGTACTCGGCAAATAACCCGCCCAGCGCGCCGCCCGCAAACGTTCCAATGTAGACACTGGACTGATGCAGGGACATGGCCCGTGAACGCGTGCGGGCGTCGTGGTAGTCGCTGACCAGCGACATCGAAGCCGGGAAGTAGAAAGCTTCGCCGAAGCCTTCGACGGCCCGGATGGTCACCAGGTGCCAGAATTTTTGCGCCCAGCCGGTGGTGACTGTGACGACACTCCAGAAAAAGAATCCGCCCAGGATCAGATCCTTGCGCCGCAGGCGATCGCCAAGGAAGCCGGCCAGCGGCGCGGCGCCTGCGTACACCCACATAAACGCCGATCCGATCAGACCGAGTTGTTGTTTGGAAAAGCCGAATTCTTTTTCGAGTACGGGGAAGACGGAAAAAATCGCCTGCCGGTCGGCATAGTTGAAAAAGCAGACAAACCACAGCATGAATACGACCCACCATTTGTAGCGTGGGCCCGGCGGGTTCATTCGACCAGATTCCATTGACGAAGTAAGTTGCGAACGTCTGCGACCAGCCGCCGATAGGCCTCCAGCGTGGCGGCAGAGCAGATTGCCTTGGGTTGGCCGACCGGCAGGTTGCGCGCCTCCATGCCCGCCGCTACGTTCAAAGGAAAGTGGAGACGATCGATCATTTCGCCCAACTGGCGCACCCGGTCGGCGGCGCGCGTAGCGCGCTCAGGGAAACCCGCGCGAGCCGCGTCGAAGATCTGCACCATCAGATCGGGCACGATGTTGGCCAGGCCGCCCACGCAGCCGGCCGTGCCGAGCGCCATCCCTTCGGCAATCTGCGTGTCGGCGCCCGAGAAAACCACGAAGTTTTTCTCACGCCCCAGGCCGATCAAAGCAGGCAGGTACGCGGCGTCGGCGCCGCTGTGCTTGATGCCTGCCAGCGGAATCCGATCGGCCACCTGGGCGATCGTCTCCAGCTCGATGCGGGCGCCTGTTCGCTCGGGAAAGTTATACAGCAGCACGGGCAAGCCGGCAGCCTCTCCGCTTTGGACAAAAAACTCAACCAGATCGACCTGCGGCGGCTCGTAAAAATACGGAGGCATGATCGCCACTGCGGCGCAACCGCTGGCGCGCGCCGAGCGGCCCAGATCGGCGACTACCGCCGGACGAATGTCGCTGATGTTGGCGACGACGGGAAGGGGTCCGGCTTGCTGGACGACGCAATCGACCAGTCGCTTGCGAGCCTCCGGCTCCAGGTACAAAAACTGACCGGTGCTGCCCAGGGCGAAGACTCCGTGAATGCGCCGGTTGCGCAGAAACTCGACGAGCGCGGCTAATTCTGATTCGAGTAGCCGGCCATCGGCGTCAGTCGGGGTCCAGAGCGCCGCGAAGATGCCGTCGCGCCGAAGAGTCACGCCCATGCCTCGGCGTGGTCGGCGCAATTAGCATCTCTGCTGAGGTGCCGCTCGCTGACGCGCGCGGCACCGCTATAGCCGTCCGCCGTTGATCGCAGCCCGGTCGACATGGCCCGCCATTATAAAGAAGATTGTGATAAAAGTGGCCGCATATGAAACTCCGGAGGGAATATGCGACGTCGAGTTGTGATTATCGCCGTGTTGTTCTGCCTGGCCCTGGTGCCGGCGCTGGCGCAAAAAAACAAAAAAGGTTGGATCGAGCTGTTCAACGGAAAGGATCTGTCCGGTTGGCGCCTGCGAAAGGCCGACGGCCCTAACGGCTGGAAAGTTCTGCCCGACGGCGTCTACGGGAACACCAAGCCGAGTACCGACCTGGTTACCGGTCAGGAGTTCTACGATTTCCAGTTGCACGTCGAATTCAAGCTCGTGCCCGAGACCAACGCCGGCGTATACCTGCGCGACCGGTACGAGGTTCAGATCTTCGACAGTTTCGGCAAGCCGATTTCCGAAAGTGGGTGTGGCGCGCTATACCGGCGAACTCCGCCGGTGGAAAACAGTTGCGGGCCGGTGGGCGAGTGGCAGAGTTTCGATATCACGTTTGTCGGACAGCGGCTGACCGTCGAGCACAACGGCAAACTCATTCAGAACAACATCGATGTTGGACCCAAAGGGACCGGTGGCTCCAGCCAGCGGGACGACGCGCCGGGCCCCTTGCGCCTGCAGGGTGATCACGGTTCGTTGTCATTTCGCAATGTCCGGATTCGGCCGCTGTCGGATTCCGATGCGAAGAAGGTTTTGAAAGAGTTGGAAAAACGACACTGATGTTGCAGTGGCCAGTGGTCAGTGGGCAGCGAGCGGGGCATTGAAATTTCAACTGGCCACTGGCCTCTGGCAACTGGCCACTCCGCCGTCTCTGCGGTGAAAGCAATTTAGATTGATGCGCGAAATTGACGAAAAAGTCGACCGGATCAGCCGCTGGCTGACCGCCGAGAAACTCGACGGCGTCTTGATCGGAGCGCAGCACAACTTCGCTTGGGCGACCGCCGGCGGAAGAAATGGTATCGATCAGAGCCGCGATCCGGGGGCAGGCACGCTATTGATCGGCCGGGATGGGCGGCGCTGGGTGCTGGCCAATCATATTGAGATGGCCCGCCTGCAGACCGAGGAGTTGGCCGGCAAACGCTTCGAAGCGATCGAATTCCCCTGGGCCGAAGAACGCGCAGATGCACTGCTGGCCGTGGGCAAGGCGCGCGGGTTGTGCGGCCCCGCACTGGCCTCCGATCTTGGACTAGGCGAAACCCGGCCGGCCGAAGCCGGATTGACGCGGCTGCGCTACGGGCTGACTCCGGAAGAAGTCGCGCGACTCAAACACGTCGGCAGCGACGCCGGCGAAGTGCTCGGACAAGTCTGCCGCAATCTGAAGCCGGGCGTTCGCGAAAATGAAGTCGTGCGGCAGGTGACTGACGCGATGCTCGAGCGCGATTTGTGGCCGGTTGTTTTGCTGGTGGCCGCCGACGACCGCATCGCTTCCTATCGCCATCCGGTCCCCAAGCAGCAGGTAGCGCGGCGTGCTGTTCTAGTTGCCAGCTGCGTGCGCCGCGGCGGGCTGATTGTTTCGCTGTCGCGCATCGTCCACTTCGGGCCCGTTCCAGACATGCTGTCAACCCGCACGCGATTGACAGCCGCCGTCAACGCCGATGTGTGGGCGAGCACCCGTCCGGGCGCGACGGGAAGGGAACTGTACGAAGTCTGCCGCGACTCGTATGCCCGCGCCGGGTATCCCGGCGAAGAGCTCAAGCACCACCAAGGTGGCGCTATCGGCTACCGCACCCGCGAGTGGGTGGCCCATCCCGCAAGCCAGGAAGTGGTGCACGCCAGTCAGGCCTTTGCCTGGAACCCGACGATCACCGGCACAAAAATGGAAGAGACCGTCGTCGCATTTGATGATCGGATCGAGCTTGTCACCCATACGCCGGGTTGGCCCGCCATCGAGGTTCGGGCCGGCGGCGTGACGCACTCTTTGCCCGACGTGCTGGCCTTGAACTGATGCTCGCCGCCGCCGCTGCATGAGCGCAAAAGTCAATCGCCCGATTTCCCCTTCGGAAAACTGGCCCGTTATCATCGATGCCCACCTGCACTTATGGAATCGCATCGACGGCGAGATTCCAGCCGGACGAGTGCGCCCCCTCACCAATGGCCGGATTCGAATCGGGCGGCGCGAAGTACTGGGAATGCCGCCGTATTTGACCGACTGCCGAAATACCGTCGAGCGATTGCTGGCGGTTCTCGATTCGTCCGGCGTGGCCGGAGCCGTCGTGGTGCAGGAGTTTCTGGATGGCAACCAGAACCGTTACCTGGCTTCGGTTGCGCGCCGTTATCCGGACCGATTCTTTGTTCACGCCTTGCTGGATTTTCGAAATCCGGCCGTGTGTCTGCGCCAGGCGCGTGCGGCTCGGCGGGCGGGGTTCCGCGGGATCAAGATCCCGGCGGCTCATCTGCCCGGTTTCAAACCGCGCGTGCGGCTAGACGATCGGGCGCTGATGAAAGTGTGGGAGTTTATGCAGCAACAAGGCATGATCCTGGCGGTCGATCTGGCCGATGGGTCGCGGCAAAACTCCGAACTGAAGCACGTCATCGCCGCCTGTCCGGAGTTGGTGATCGTGCTCGGACATTTTGCGATGGTCAACAGGCCCGGATGGCTCGAGCAACTGCGATTGTGCCTTTACCCCAGCGTGTATGTAGAATCGGGAGGCTTGGTCTGGTTATTTCGCGAGGAAGGGCCGCCGTTTGCCGCCGCGCAGCGGGCGATCGGCCAGGCGCGCCAGGAAGTGGGCATCGACAAGCTGCTCTGGGGATCGGACTATCCGCGTACGATGACCGACTTTACTTATCAGCAGTCGCTTGACCCCGTGTTGCGCGGATGCGGGTTTTTGTCAGAAAAGGAACGCGCTGCGATGCTCGGCGGAAATGCCAGGCGGGTGTATGGGTTTGATAGACTGCCGCGGGTGCGGCCGGTGTTGCCTGTAACGGCGATCTAGTAGGCAGTAGGCAGCGATCAGTAGGCAGCGATCAGTAGGCAGCCAATTGCGGAGCGGGACGGAATAGAAAGGGATTGCGCTATGCGGTCTTGGGAATTGGTCGGTGAAAGAGAGCCTGCCTCAAATGCCTACTGCCGGCTGCCTACTGCCCGCTGCCCGCTGCCTACTGCCTGCTGCCTACTAACATGAGCGACCTCTTCCTCGTCACCGGCGCCCAGGGCTGCATCGGCTCCTGGGTGACAAAACAGCTGGTCGAAGCGGGCGAGCGCTGCCTTGTCTTTGACGCCGATCCTCAGCCGCGCCGATTGTCTGTCCTGCTCCCGCCCGGTGACCTGCCGGAGATCGTGGCCGGAGACATCCGCGATCTGGAAGAATTTTGCGCGCTGGTGCATTCGCGCGGGGTAACGCGAATCATTCATCTGGCCGGCATTATGGTTCCGGGTTGCCGCAAAGACCCGGTGGGCGGCGCCCTGGTCAATGTCGTCGGTACGCTCAACGTGTTTGAAGCGGCGCGGCGCTTGCGGTCGCAGGTGCGTCAGATCGCTTTTGCCAGTTCGGTCGCTGTGTTTGGGCCCGAAGAGCTCTACGAATCCGGCCCGGTCGGAGAGGGCGTTGCGCTGCATCCCCGAACCCATTACGGCGTTTACAAGCAGGCCAACGAAGCCAATGCCCGTGTGTTTTTCGACGACGAAGGAATTTCCAGCATCGGCCTGCGGCCCTGGGCCGTCTACGGCGTGGGGCGCGACCAGGGACTGACCTCGGATCCGACCAGGGCGCTGAAGGCGGCCGTACTGGGAAGAGCCTTCGAGATTCGCTTCGGCGGCCGGATCGATCTTCAATATGTCGCCGATGTCGCCGACGCGTTTGTCCGCGCCGCGGCCTCGGACCTGCAGGGAGCCCGCATTTACAATCTGCGCGGCGACGTTGTCCCTGTGCCTGAGATCATCGACACGATCGAACGGCTGGTGCCGGCTGCGCGTGGTATGATCACGTCAACTGGCGGTGCGCTGCCGTTTCCGCCCGAGATGGACGACCAGCAGATCCAGCGCGATCTTTCAGGACTTCAGCGCACCACGCTCCAAAACGGCCTGCGTGAGACTCGTGATCTGTTTGAGACGATGCTGCGTCAAGGCCGGCTGGAAGTCGACGCGCAAGGGTAAAGGCGACCTAGTATGAAAGACGAACTGTCCGGACGAGCCATCCAGATCAACCCCCGCGATAACGTCGCCGTGGCCCGCGATCTGCTGCGCCCCGGAGAAACCCTCGCTCTCGGCGATGCGGAGATCCGGGTCCAGGAAACAATCCAGGCGGGCCACAAAGTCGCCCTGGTCGACATTCCCCAGGGTGGAACGATCATCCGCTACGGGGAGCGGATCGGCCACGCGTCCATTCCGATCCATCGCGGCGAGTGGATCCACACGCACAACGTCGAATCGGACTCGCGCCAAACCGACTACGAGTATTGCGTCGACTCTCGGCCGACCGAGTATTTCCCTGAGGACCAAATTCCAAAATTCCAAGGATACCGGCGCGCAGACGGCACGGTCGGGACGCGCAACTATGTTGTCGTGATCGCCTCGGTCAACTGTTCGGCCCACGTTTCCAAACAAATCGCAGACGTCTTTGAGGACGAACCACCCGAGGGCGACTTCCATGGTGTCGTGGCGTTGCCGCACACGGAAGGGTGCGGGATGGACGGCGGCGAAGATCTGGCGACGCTGCGGCGGACGCTGGTTGGAATGATGATGCATCCGAACGTGTCCGGCGTGCTGACGGTGGGCCTTGGTTGCGAGATCAACAACATGGGCGAGATGCTCCAGATCGCGCGCCCGGAAGTGGCCGGATCGGAGCGGATCACCGCGGCCCTGGAGGTTCAAAAGTCGGGCGGCACGGTCAAAACGGTCGAAGCCGGCGTGCGCAAGGTGCGCGAGTTGATCGAACACGCCAGGTCGTGCCGCCGTTCCGAGCAGAGCGCGCGCCGTATTCTCCTCGGTTTGAACTGCGGCGGATCGGATGCTTTCTCTGGAATCACCGCCAACCCCGCGCTGGGTCACGCTTCGGATCTGGTGGTGCGTTGCGGAGGAACAACCGTCCTGCCGGAGACCACCGAAATGTTCGGCGCCGAGCACCTGCTGGTGCGCCGTGCCGCGTCGCCCGAGGTTGCCGACAAAATCGTGGCGATGATCCAGTGGTACGAGGATTACCTGGGGCGCTGGGGCGTGGTGGCCGATCGCAATCCGAGTCCCGGAAACAAGAAGGGCGGATTGACCAACATCGCTGAAAAATCGCTGGGGGCCATCGTCAAGGGTGGCACGACGCGCGTCGAGGACGTCCTGCAGTACGCCGAGCGCATCCGCAAGCCCGGACTGCTGTTGATGAACACACCCGGCTACGATCCTGTTTCGGTAACCGGCGTGGTCGGTGGAGGGGCCAACGTATTTTGTTTTACGACCGGACGCGGAACCGGCATCGGAAATCCAATTGTACCGGTCATTAAGATCGCCACCAACCCGTACATCTTCGAGCAGATGAACGACAACATGGACATCAACGCCGGAACGATCCTGACCAACGAGGAAACCATCGAACAGGTAGGCGATCGCATTTTCAGCAAGATCCTGGCGGTTGCATCCGGCGAGCAGACCAAAGCCGAAATACTGGGTCACCGGGAGTTGGTTATCTGGAAAGTCGGACCCTATTTGTAACCAGTCGCCAGTCGCCAGACTTCCTATTTGAACCCCAAATATATGGACCAGCTAAGAACCTGCATCGGGCTTGACGAAGCGGTTGGGCGAATTCGGCCGGGCCGCGTTATTGAGGGGATTTCGGCGATCCTTCTGCCGTTTGGCCAGGACGACCGGCCCGATCTCGCTGCGTTTGCCAAATTGATCGAGCGCACGTATGCGGCGGGCATTACGCCGGCTGTCAACATGGACACAGGGTATGTCAACCTGCTTGACCCGGCGCAACGCGGCGACGTGCTGAGCTGTGCACGCGAAGTCTCGGCCGGCCGTCGTTTTGTTGCGGGTGCCTTCATCGAAGGCGAACCGGGCGACCCCGTAGCGTTGTACCGGCGTGAGATCGAAAGCATCGAACGCCATGGCGGCACTCCGATCCTGTTTCAATCCAGCGCCCTCAATCGATTGTCCGATGCCGACGTTGTTTCCGTCTATCGCCGCGTCGCCGAAAGCAGCCGCGCGCTTTTGGCCTTCGAACTGGGGGGAATGTTTGCGCCCTTTGGCCGGATCTATCCGCTCGAAATTGTCCGCGGGATCCTGGACATTCCCGCCATCGGCGGCATCAAACACTCCTCCCTGGATCGCGTCACCGAGTTGGAGCGGCTGGCGCTGCGCGATCGCGTGCGTCCTGATTTCAAGATTTACACCGGCAACGACCTGGCCATCGACATGGTGTTTTACGGAAGCGACTATTTGTTGGGGTTGTCGGCCTTCCACGTCGAAGCGTTCGCGCTGCGCGATCGGCTCTGGCGCCAAGGAGACGCCGCAGCGCTGGGGCTCAACGATCTGCTGCAGTACCTGGGATTCCTGGCGTTCCGGCCGCCGGTTCCCGCCTACAAACACACTGCTGCCCAGTTCTTGCACCTGCGCGGGTTGATCCCCAACTCCAAGACGCACCCGCGCTCGGCGCGGCGTCCCGATTCGGATGTAGAGCTTCTGCGCGATATAGCCGCGCGTCTCGACGCGGTGGTGGCGCTGGGCGCGACTAGCTCTGCGCGAGCGTAGATGAATTTAAGTGCGAGCTCACGAGCCGACCACGGCCACGTCCACGAGCACGTGCTCGTTGATCGTGCTCGTGGACGTGATCGGTATTCTTTGGCGTTTTGGAGCTATATCTGAGACTCCTCTGCGCAACCTCTGCGTCCTCTGCGTCTCTGCGGTGAAGCGCAGTTAGAGAGCTTGCCGGCACCGCAAATGACAACCTCCTATAAAAAAATCGCAGCACTGAAAACCCCCGAAGCCTTTCAAGGCTACCTGGCCGAGTTAGGCGTCGATCTGCCATTTGATGCCCAGGTGCACTCCGGTTTGGCTTCGCCGCTGGCGCGCACCATTGATGTCGACGTTTTTCGTGTCGGCAACCGCTTCTGCATTCTTCCCATGGAAGGCTGGGATGGGACACTCGACGGGCGCCCCAGCGATCTGACGATTCGTCGCTGGAAGAACTTCGGCATCAGCGGCGCCAAACTGATCTGGGGCGGGGAAGCCGTCGCGGTCAGGCACGACGGCCGCGCCAACCCAAATCAACTTTTGATCAACAGCTCGACCGTTGCCGATCTGGCCGCGCTCCGCAAGACGCTGGTCGGCGCCCACACCGAACGCTTCGGAAACTCTGATGATCTTCTCGTGGGGTTGCAGCTGACCCATTCGGGCCGCTATGCCCGGCCCAATGAGAGCTTCAAGTCTGAGCCTTTGGTGGCTTATCAGCACCCGGTTCTGGATCGTCGCTTTGCCGCGCTGCGCTGCTTAAGCGACGACGATCTGGATCGACTGGTCGATGATTTCGTCGCGGCAGCCGGTCTGGCGTACTCAGCCGGATTTCAGTTTGTGGATATCAAACACTGCCACGGCTACCTCGGCCACGAACTGCTCAGCGCCGTGGAACGGCCCGGGCGGTACGGGGGCAGTTTCGAAAACCGAACCCGTTTTCTCCGCAGCATTGCAGCCGGGATTCGAGCACAGTTTCCGCAACTGGCGTTGGCCGTTCGCGTGTCGATTTTCGACGCGGTCCCTTATAAGAAGGATGCCGCAGGCGTTGGCGTGCCCGAAGTCGACGCGTCGAACTATCGCTCGGCCTTCGGGCTCCTGTCAGGCTGCGGGCTCGATCCGGCTTTGGAAGACGGCCACGAGTTCCTACAACTGCTCGAAAAGCTCGGGATTCACTGGGTCTGTGTCACGGCGGGCAGTCCCTATTATTGCCCCCACGTTCAAAGGCCTGCGATGTATCCGCCTTCGGACGGCTAC
>JBPCNK010000317.1:0-13598 GCA_051001345.1 Acidobacteriota bacterium
AATCTTTCGCCCCTGCGGGGCTTGTCGAAACGACGAACGGAAACCCAGGGCTACGCCCTGGGCTTTAATCCTTCGCCCCTGCGGGGCGACTTTCGTTTCGACTCCTGCGACGGCCCAACGGTTCTCATCTCTCCGATGCGGAGGGCAAATGACGTGCCCCCGAAGGGGGCAAATAATAGAGCCTAGGGCGTTGAGCCCTGGGTTTGAGGTTCGTCGCCTCATGAGCCCCAGAGGGGCGAAAGAAATGGGGTGGCTTCGATTTTTTCACACGTTCTTACGCTCGGGGCACCGCTAGATGCGCTCGAGACCCGCGCTCCCAGGCCCACGCGCTCAGATTCACCCACTGCCTACTGCCTACTGACCACTCACTCCGGGAACCCGTCGTACAAACTCTTCTCTCGGCTCAACAGATGACGGCAATTGTGCAGTCCCCACACCGACGTGACCAGGATCAGCAGCGTCAACAGGTGAAATAGCGCCGGCAAATTAACACTCCAGCGCGGGTGCAAAAACCGATCCATCTGTACCAGAAGCAACGGAACCGGCAGAGTAAGCAGCAACCCGATATTCAAAAAGATACCCATTCGCGATTGCAGCAACGCCGACTCCAGGCGCAGGCGCGCATAGCCTGCCAGACCGGGTCTCAAACCGCGGCGGATCCGCTGGCTCAGAAAGCTGAAGGCGGAAAGGAACAGGAAAACGCCGCAAATCAGAACCAGCAGGGCGCCTCCGAAGTACTTCAAGGCAGCAATCAGGTAATCAGCCTCGACGGTCGTCAGTTCCTGGTCGAATGTCGGCGAGATGTGGTAGAGAAACAAAACGAGGAAGTACAGCGATAGCGGCAACAACATGAAACAAGATCGCAGCAGATAGAACGTGTAGATCAAATGCGGCAGATCCTTTCTCAGGCGGCCGAGGAAGCAAAGCAGCAGCAGTGCCAGCGAAACGATAAGGAGCGTTGCGCGCAAAATCCCCATAAAAGATTAGATACCGGCGCTTCAGCTTGGTTCCGACCAATCTTCAATTAGAAACAACAACTGTCCGGCGGAAACGGCTCCGGACTCGCCAATTTCGACGCGGGCAATGCGCCCAGCGCGCGGCGCGCGAATCTCATTTTGCATCTTCATGGCCTCGATGACCACCAGTGCCTGGTGCGCCTCAACGCGGTCGCCTACACCGACCAGAACACGCACGATTCGGCCGTGCATCTGCGCTGTGACGCGCGCGCTGCCGCCCACTGCGGCAGCGGCCTCCTCATGGAGCCTCCGGTCGCGAGGATCGTGTACGGTCAGCGCATACTGATCGGTCCCAATCTGGACGGTCGTCTCCGGGCTGTTCGATGTCACCAGCGCTTCCACGATGCGTCCGTCGAAGGACACGACCCAGTGCGGTCCCGTTTGTGAGAGCACCTCGAATTGGATGCGGATCGGCTCCTTGCGGTGCGGCGAAAAGACTGTGGCCGAAACAGTGTCCGCACCGCGGTCGACAGTAACCTCGAAAAAATCTTCGGTGACGCCGGCTGCCAGGCCGCTGGAATGGGTTCGGACAATTCTTCTCACAGCGGTCTCCAGCGTGCCGTCCCTCTCCAACGCGCCGCTGCCGATCCACGCGATGCCGCGGAGCCGGCCGGTCCAGAGTGGGCCAGCGCTGCCAGCACTGCGGCCAGCGGCGCCAGTTGCTCGTTGACCGCAATAGGCCTGGCTGTTCCGGTGTCCTCGACATAGCCCGTATCGAGATCTCCCTGCAGGAACCGGCGTTCGCGCACTACCCGGCCGAAGAACGGAAGTGTTGTCTTTACGCCCGCAATACGATATTCGTCGAGCGCCCGCTGCAGTCTTTGAATGGCTTCGGCCCGTGTGGCGCCGAAGGCGATCAGCTTAGCGATGAGCGGATCGTAATGGATTGAGACTTCTCCTCCGTTTGCGATCCCGCTATCGATGCGAATGCCTGGCCCGCCCGGTTCGCGCAGCCACAAGATACGCCCTGGAGACGGGCGAAAATCCTCGTCGGGATCCTCGGCATAGATCCGGCACTCGATGGCGTGCCCGCGCATTTCAATGTCGGACTGGCGCAGCGGCAGAGGTTCTCCGCCGGCGACGCAGATCTGCAGCTTGACCAGATCGAGACCGGTGACGCATTCGGTGACCGGATGCTCGACTTGCAGCCGTGTGTTCATCTCCAGAAAGAAAAAGTTGCGATCGCGATCCACCAGAAACTCCAGCGTTCCGGCGTTGGTGTATCCGGCCTTGTCGACCACGGCGAGAGCCGCCTTACCCATGCGCTGTCGCAGGCCCTCATCGACGAACGGAGAAGGCGCTTCCTCGATGACCTTCTGATTGCGCCGCTGGATTGAGCATTCCCGCTCGCCGAGGTGAACGGCGTTGCCATGATGGTCGGCCAAAACCTGGATCTCGATGTGACGCGGTTTGACGATGTATTTTTCCAGAAAAAGCGTCGCATCGCCGAAGGAAGAAGCGGCTTCGCCTGCTGCCTGCCGCCAGGCGCTCTCGAAATCCTCCGCGCGGTCGACCCGGCGCAGTCCTTTGCCTCCACCCCCGGCCGCGGCCTTGAGCATGACCGGATATCCGAACCCAACGGCGAGGCGTTGGGCTTCCTCGAAGCCCTCGACCGGGTCAATTGTTCCAGGCACGACCGGAACGCCCGCAGCCCGGGCGGTTCGGCGTGCCGAGACTTTATCTCCCAGAGTCTCCATGGCCGCCGCCGTTGGCCCGATGAAAACAATTCCGGCTTCCTGGCAGGCCCGGGCAAAGGCTGGGTTCTCGGCCAGAAAACCATAGCCGGGATGAATTGCGTCGGCCTGCAGCGCGCGCGCCGCCCCCAGGATCTTTTCGATCCGGAGGTAACTGTCGGCGGCCGCGGCGCCGCCGATGCAGGAGGCCCAGTCGGCCATCTGCGCGTGCAGAGACTGCCGGTCGGCGTCCGAGTAGACGGCCACAGTTTCTAGTCCGAGTTCCCGGCATGCCCGAATGATCCGCACGGCGATTTCACCGCGGTTGGCAATCAAAACCCGGCGAATGGTTTTCATAAACAAATGGCTTTCACCGCAGAGAGGCAGGGGTCAGGCTTGAGGGGTCAGGGGATCGCATCGTCGAAATTGAAGCGCAATCCGCAATCGTCAATGAATCCGCAATCCGCAATCCGAAATCCGCAATTCCCTGACCCCTGACCCCTGAAGCCTGACCCCTGCTTCTCGATTGGGTCGATTACTTGGGTGTCGGCCCTCTTCACCGACCGGTGCCGCCGACACGCCGATACGCCGACAGCCGCCTAGAATAGACGCAACAACGGCGTGCCTTGCACCAAGGGGCGGGGCTGGTTCAAGTCGTTTAAAACTTCCATGGCCGGATCGATTCCGAGCGCGTAGTAGACAGTCGCGATCAGGTCCGTCGGATGGACCGGATCCTCCAGCGGCGATGAGCCGGTTTCATCGGACTTGCCGTAAAGTGCGCCGCGCTTGACGCCTGCTCCGGCGACGAGTCCCGTATAGCAGTAGGGCCAATGGTCGCGCCCGTCGGGAGCATTAGTATTTCCCGAAGTACTGACGCCCAGCCGGGGAGAACGACCGAATTCACCGATGGTCACCAGCAACGTTTCGGCCAACAACCCGCGCTGGTCCAGGTCTTCGATCAGCGCCGAAAGCGCTTGGTCCAGAATGGGGCAGTGCAGCCTCTTGAGCGGGCCAAAGTTGGCTGCGTGCGTGTCCCAGGCATCGATTTCCGGATTGCCATTGGCCACGGCGGGCCAGTTGAGCTGGACAAAGCGGGTTCCGGCTTCTACCAGCCGGCGCGCCAGCAGCGCTCCCTGTCCAAAAGTGGTTCTGCCGTAGCGCTCGCGCACAGCGGCAGGTTCTTGCTCCAGGTCAAAGGCGGCGCGTGCCTTGCCGGAAAGGACCAGGTCATAAGCCGCCTCATAATATTCGTTGAGAGCGTATGAACTAACCGCCTTCTCCAGGGCGGGCATCGACTTGTTGATGTCCTTGAGCAGGTGAAAGCGATCCTTCAAACGGTCTGGCGGCACGTCGGATCGCAGAGTCAGATCTTCGGTCGTAATTGCTTTATTCGGATCTTGGTATAACCGATAAGGATCATACGCTTTGCCCAGAAAACCGGCGGCTCCTCCCTTGCCGATGACATTACTCTCCTGCAAGGGACGTGGCATTTCGACAAACGGAAGCATCGGCTCGTCAAGCGCTTTCAATCGGGCAATCTGGCATCCCATGTGCGGAAAGTCGCGAGGCGAAGGAGGCTCGAGTTGACCCGACGGCGACACCTTGTCGGGCGGGTAGCCGGTCATCATCTGATAGATGGCGGCTGTATGGTTGAACAGTCCGACGGGAGTGTAGCTCATCGAGCGGATCAACGTGACCTTGTCGATCTGCTCGGCCAGCTTCGGCATCGTTTCACTGAGCTGAATACCCGAGACTTTCGTCTGGATCGCCTTGAATTCGCCGCGAATGTTCGATGGGGCGTCCGGCTTGGGGTCCCAGATATCGAGATGGCTCGGCCCGCCCTGCAGAAACAACAGGATGACAGACTTGGCGTTGCCGAAAGGCCGGCCGAAGTCAGTCGACGGCGACGCCAGCGCCTTCCAGGAAAGAAACTGCGGCAGGCTCAGCCCAAACAGCCCCGCTCCTCCCACGCGCAAAAACTCGCGTCGCGTCGGACCGTCGCAGCACCTTACATTGGCTCCCGGAATACTTAGCATGGTCGTCTCCGTCAGCGGTTAAACAAAAAAGCATTACTGTTAATCAACGCCCACAAAAGATCCTGCGCTCTTTCGGCCCGATTGGGGCTGGCGGAAACATACGCCGCCGCCGTTTCCAGTTCCTTTGTGTCGGGCCGGCGGCTGAGCGCCGCCAGGTAAAGTTCTTCAACCAGCTCGCGATCGGGGACCTTGGCGGCAATCAGCCTGGCAACCCGGCCTTCCGGGTTGGCGATGGCGTGAGCCAGCGTCGAGCCATTGATCAAGTTGAGAGTCTGCGCCAGGCTGACATCGCTGCGGCGCTCGCACTCGCAAGCCGATTCACGCTGGGGCCGCCCGAACAAATCGAGGAATCCCCCCATCGCCACGGCCGGATCGGGCAACTGCGCCGCCCGCAAGCCCCGGGGCATGTCCTTGAATCGCAGCGCTGATCCGGCCGCGACACTGATCGAATCGTACAGCGTCTCTGCTGGAAGACGCCGCGGCCGCGCATGCGAGAAATTGACTTCATCGTCCTCGTTCCAGGCATTGGTCCGGTAGCTCAGCTGGTAAGTACGCGAATTGACGATCGTGCGCATCAGGTATTTCAAGTCGAAATTGTGGTCAGTCAAATCCTTGGTGAGCGCCGCCAGCAGCGGCTCGTTGCTGGGTGGATTGGTCGCGCGGATGTCGTCAACCGGATCGATGATTCCCCGCCCGAAGAAATAGCTCCAGACGCGATTGGCCACGGCTCGGGCAAAGTAGGGATTATTCTTGGAAGTCAGCCAGCGCGCCAGATCCTGGCGCCGATCGCCCGTCGAGGCGGCTGCATCGGAATCCCCGAACAAAAATTTCGGCGGCACGACACGGCCGTCTTTGGGATGCTTGACTTCAGCCTCCTCGCGTTTTTCGTAGACGATTTCCTCCTGGCTGTCCAGCCCCTCCTTAACCCCGACGCCGGCAAAGAACGCGGCCATCTGGAAGTATTGGTTGCGTGTCCATTGCTCGAACGGATGGTCGTGGCACTGCGCGCAGACCATACGCACACCGAGAAACAACTGTGTCGTCGTCTCCATGGCGACGCGCGGCTCGCGCGCGATACGGAAGAAATTGGCCGCGGGATTCTCAAAGGTGCTCCCCCTCGACGTCAGCATTTCCCGGACGAGCTCGTCGTAAGGCTTGTTTTCGGCAATCGACCGGCGGATCCAATCAAGATAAGCCCAAGCCCCCTTCTCGCCCACAAAGCGGCGGTGGTTCTGGAACAGGTCGCCCCGTTTGACCGTCCAGTGATCGACAAACTCGGGCCGCTCCATCAGTCGGTCGACGAGCCGGCTGCGTTTGATTCGGCCGGGATTTCGATCAGCCAGGAAGG
This sequence comes from Acidobacteriota bacterium, assembly GCA_051001345.1. GTDB lineage: Bacteria > Acidobacteriota > UBA6911 > JACQSX01 > JBPCNK01 > JBPCNK01. Next base: position 6,074 of record JBPCNK010000317.1, read on the forward strand.
ACTTGACCTCCTCGGAGGTCGGAGGAAGTCCAATCAAATCGAGCGAGATGCGGCGAATGAACTCCGCGTCGCTGCTCAACTCGGAGCCAAGAATCTCCAGCTTCTTCAGCTTGGCGTCAACGTGGCGATCGATGTAGTTGTTTTCGGGCAACTGGACCCACTGGAAACCGGGACGGCCGGCCAGCGCGGTCACATTCAGGGTGACAAATTTCCCCTCGTACCTCACCAGGATCGCGGCTTCGCCCTTGCGGACGGTCGTTACCTTGCCGTCCTGGTCGACCTCGGCAACGGTCGGCGTATTGCTGGCGTAGATGGCTTCACGCGTGACATCGCGGCTGGCGCCGTCGCGGTAATGAGCGATGACCTGAACTTGCTGCGAAGGTCCGGGCTTGGGGACCAGGATCTCGGGCGGCTGCAGCTCCAATTTTTCAACATGCGAGGCTTCGGCATCTCCATAGGTTGTTCCGCTCGCGATCCACTGCCGAATCGTGTTGTAGTAACGGGAATCCAGATCGAAGCGCACCCCGCCGCCGTGGGCGACCTGCTGGGTGGGCTTGAGTAGCATCAAACTGCGCGCCGGATCGACGCGGTTGACGCGCCGGCCGAACGCATCGTGAACCAGCATCTGATAATCGAACTCCGCATCATAACCGCGCAGCGAGAGCTTAAAGCCATTCTTGCCTTTGGCCGCCCCATGACACGTCCCCGCGGTGCAGCCCACTTTGTTTAGAATCGGCATGACGTCGCGCAAAAACGTCACCTTCTCGGCGGCCTGAACTGCCCCAGTTAGCGACAGCATTACAACGAAGATCAAAACGAATGGCTTCAAATTCTTGTACATATACGCCTTGTCTCGAGTTTTAGGTTTCAAGTTCCAGGTTTCAAGTTCTTGAACATCAAACCTTAAACCTGGGACCTGGAACTAATTCACCACCAGCCGCGCCTTTTGCTCTGGAATGAGGTATTCCTGCTTGTCCTGGCGGTCTGGCACCGTTGCCGAAGAAGTAAAGCGGATTCCAAATTCTCCCACTTTCGCGTCGGGCGCGCACTTAAACTCCATCTCGAAACTCGTTTGACTGTCGCCAAGAACTAGCTCGCCACAACTGACATGCTCGGGCAAATCCTCGGCTCTAATTTTAATAGTACCCTTAAATCCGGGCTCACGGTCAACTCTGCCCGTAAGACCGAGTTTTCCTCCTCGGCTGACCTCCACTCGACTGGAGGCGAACTGGACCGAGTAGCCCTGAACGATTTCAATCGTCACAGCCTGGCTGGCCGCGACTCTTTCGTTTCTCCCTCCTGCAATCAGTCTCGCCTCCAAGACAACATCGAAGCTGACGGCCGGGCTGTCCAGCGTGGTCATAATATTGAACGCGCCTTCAGATGCGTACTCGCTCCCTTCCTGCTTTCGGAATATACGAATATCACGCACTCCGGAGGTCGAGCGCTGGTCAACGCGGACCTGCGACATCGCCTGGCTCGGTTTCACCAGGCGATACTCGATCTCGTGCTGCATTCCTTGAGGCAAGCGCACATGGAGTTTTGGAATCTCGATCCGGTACGGCGCCGGCTTGGCAACGGCAGCCGGCAGATCCAGATCCAGCCAGCGGGCCACAAAAGGCTTCTGCCCTGTGCCGCGCACAACTGTGACCATGCCCGTCGACCGCGCTTGTCTGAGAACGGGTGTGCCGTCCAGGCAGACTCCTTGACCCCAAACGGCGAGCCGCAGTGTACGAGGCTTGCTGTCCGGCTTGGCCGTCAGCATCAGAAGGCCGACGACGGAGAATCGCTCTCCCGGCGGGTTCAGCTCAACTGGAATGGTCCCACCTGAGGTGACGATATCCTCGGGCAAATCGGGAATAGTCAGCCGGATCGGTCCGAGATAGCCGCGCCGCGTGACTCTGACTTCGACGACAGCGCTGCCGCCGGATGGTATGTTGACAAAGGGCGAAAGCAGATCGACGACAAAATCCGGCGGCTGAGCGTTGGCCACAAGCCGGTAGCCGTAGTGCGGGCCGCCGCGACCCAACAAATCTTCCAGTGTCAGCAATACCTCGTTGACATTGTCGGGGACATCCCAAGCCAGGAACGGATCGACGCCGTTGCCATCGTCGGCCCCTCCCAGTCGCTTGTTGGTCGCCGCATCGTAGACGGTCAGCAGCCCGTCCAGTTGAGAAGTTCCAAGAGCAGCCGCTTCAACCTCGAATACCCAGTGCTGACCGGGCGTCAGGCGCAGCCGGTACTTATCGACTTCACCCGGGCGGCTGATTCGTCCGTTGACGACGGTGGCGGGTGAGAGATCGTACGGCGAGGATTGGCGCGCGGTCGCTGCAGGAGACTCGGCGGGTTCCAAAACTTCGGGAGAATCGCTGATCCGAAATAAGAATGGAAGACTGGCCTGAGGCGACTGACGACCGCCAACCCCAACCGGTACAAAACGCGCCGGAGCCGGTACCGACAGATTCGGCTTTACCTTGACCGGCGCCGGCAGGTTGCCGCCAAGCAGCGACACCTCGACGTTGCCGCCGCGCTGCCAGCCAAGCGGGAAGAGACTGTCAGCGTAGTCGAATCTTCCGATCTTGAGACGGTAGAAGTCCTGTTCCTGGTCGCTGAACTTGGCATCGTAGACTAGCGCGAAGTACTCGCCCGCAGTTGGGAACAGGACCTCGACGCGAGCGTCCACTCCCAGCCCTACCGCATCGTTATTGACAACCATTTCGCGGCCGAAAGAATCCAGCACCCGGACAACGGGATCGATCGCCGAGCCCGCTCGTCGGGCCTCCACTTCGAACACCAATCGCTGTCCGGCTCGCGCCGTCAGGCGGTAGAAGTCCTGATCGGGTCCCCTCAGAGTGCCGTTGATCGTCGTGGGCGGCTCGATTTTCTGGGCGCTGGCGATCGTGTCATTTCGGTCTTTTTCGGCCGGCTCCTTTAGTTCCGATTCGGCCTCGCTCACCTCCAGCAGAGCGCCCACGCTAAAAAGCAGAACGTTGGAGAGCCCCTCGTCGGTCTGCACCCGGACGGGATAAAGACCCACGGGAGCGTCGCCCTTGAGCTCAACCAGAAAGAGGAGCTCGTTGTCTGTCAGGGTCGACTCCTGCGAGGTCGATAATCTGGACAGAGAGCCCGGAAGCGTCGTGACGACGGCAGCGCCCGGGCTAAGGCCTTCGCCGACCAGCCTGAGCGTAATGACCTTCCCCAGCTGCGCCCCGCGCGGCTCAAGCGCCTTCAGTAGCGGTGCGGCTGCCTGTAAAGAAACGAACCACAAAGACACAAAGGCACAAAGAGCGATTAACCGCTGAGGACGCAGAGACGGCTGAGTTTGGCCGGAGCCAGACCAACTCTGCGCGCTCGGCTTTCTCTGCCGTAATAGTTCCTTACGCTTCATTGAGCCTCCAACGGGACCGGCACAAATTCTTTGAAGAGCTTGCCTGATTCCACTTCGTAGATCCGCACGCGGCCGTCAAACCCGCCCGTAGCCACTCGTTCGCCACTCGGGTGAAAAGCAATCGTATAGATTCCGCCTTGATGTCCCGTCAATGCGGCCAGCCGCGTGCCTGTTTCCGTATCATAGACGTGGACCTGGCTGGCTGCGCCGCCGACGGCGATTCTGCGGCCGTCAGGACTGAACGCCACGGCCAGGATGGTGTCGGGCTGTTTTTCAAAAGCTCGAATCAGCGTCGAATCGTCTGCGATGCGCATCTGACGGGGACGCTGCAGGCTGTAAAGATAAGGTACTCTGTCTTCGCCGCCGATCAAAACCGCGTCGCGCCTGGGATAGCGAGCCAGGCAGGTCAGTTCGCCTCGCAACAGGTTCAGGTTTTCAATAAAGGCTCCCGAGCCGAGCTCGGTCAGCTTGGCAGCGCGGTCGCGGCCCACCGAGACGAGGCGTTTGCCATCGAGCGAAAACGTCGTGCCGAGCACCCAGTGGTCATGGTGGGTCATCTTTAGAAGCTCCTGGCCGGTCTCGGTGCTGATGAGTCGAATCGTCTTGTCAGTACTCCCAAAAGCCAAACGCCTGCCGTCAGGCGAAAACGCCGCGCCAAATAGAGTGTCGTTGGTGCTCATCACCGAGCGTCTCAACTTGCGGGTTGCGACGTCCCACAACTGGACTTCGCCGAAGCGCGCGGCGCTGCCGCCGACGGCCGCAAGCGTCGCCCCATCGGGAGAATAGACAAGGGACTGGATGCGGTCGGAAATTCCGAGCAGGCGATCGATTAGCCCGGAGCCGTCGGCCTGGTGCAGCAGGATCTCCCGATATCCGGAGACGGCCAGCGTCGATCCATCGGGAGAGTAAGCCAGCGCTGTAGTGACTGGGGCGACGTGATAGGCGGCGGCCCTTCCTGCCACAACCGTTTCGCGGGCCGCGCTGGGCGTATCGTCTCTGCCGCCTTCGGCAATCCAGCGCGTAAATAAATCGATCTGCTCGGGCGGCAGCGGGTCGCTTCCAAAGGGCATGCGCGGTTGTTTCTCGCCTTTGAGGCGAGCAACGACCAGACTCACCTCCGGCTGGCCCGGCACAAACGACGGCCCATTGCCGCCGCCCGCTTTGAAGCCTTCAAAGCTGGTCAGGAGTAACTCGCCCTGCTTGCTCGCCGGTTGATGGCAGCCCTGGCACTGGCGCTGCAGGATAGGCTGGATCTGCTTAAAGTAGCTGACCGGCTCATTCGCAGGTTTCTTGCTGGCAGTGTCCTGCGCTCGGGCAGAAAGAGCCAGGGCAACACAGGCGACCCCAAGCGGCAAAAGGTCTATTACCTTCATGGTCGACTCTCAGTTTCTAAGTGCGATAGAGTACCTAACAGGCTAATACAACTAAGGCCAAAAATGAATCATAAAGCTCACCAGGGGTCAGGCTTCAGGGGTCAGGGGTCAGGGAATCGCATATTCGAAATGGAAGCGCAATCCGCAATCGTCAATGAATCCGCAATCCGAAATCCGCAATTCCCTGACCCCTGACCCCTGGAGCCTGACCCCTGACGCCTGCTACAGTGGAATATTCCCGTGCTTGCGCGGCGGATTGGTATCGCGCTTGTTGCGCGCCATGGCGAGCGCGGCGATCAGCTTGGGACGCGTAAAACGCGGTTCGATGATTTCGTCGACGAAACCGCGTTCGGCGGCCACGTACGGATTGGCGAACTTCTCGCGGAACTCGGCCAACTTGCGCGCTCGCAGCTCGTCGGAATCGGGCGCCTGAGCGATTTGTTTTCCATACAGTATATTGACGGCGCCTTCGGGTCCCATGACGGCGATCTCGGCGGTGGGATAGGCATAGTTGATGTCGGTGCGCAGATGCTTGGACGCCATGACGCAGTAAGCTCCCCCGTAAGACTTCCGCGTGATCACCGTGACTTTGGGCACCGTGGCCTCAGCAAAGGCGTACAGAAGCTTGGCGCCATGACGGATGATGCCGCCATGCTCCTGCTGGACTCCCGGCAGAAATCCCGGAACGTCCTCAAAAGTAATCAGTGCAATGTTGAACGCGTCACAGAGGCGGATAAAGCGTGCCGCTTTGATCGACGCGTTGATGTCCAGGGTGCCCGCCAGAACCGCCGGCTGGTTTGCGATGATTCCAACAGACTGGCCGGCCAGCCGCCCAAATCCGACTACGATGTTGCGCGCGAACTGTTCGTGCACTTCGAAAAAATAACCGTCGTCGACGACGGCGGCAATGACGGCCTTGATGTCGTAGGGCAGATTCGGATCGGCTGGGATCAGACCGTCCAGCTGGGGCGACAGTCGATCGGACGGATCGGTGGTGGCGCGTGCCGGTGGCTCTTCCTGATTATTGGAAGGCAGGAAGGCCAGCAACTCGCGGATCAGCGCGAGGCACTGGCGGTCGTTGGCGGTCGCAAAATGGGCCACACCCGACACCGTATTGTGAGTTTCAGCGCCACCCAGCTGGTCTTTCGTCACCGTCTCGTGTGTTACCGCCTTGATGACTTCCGGACCCGTGATGAACATGTAGCTTGAGCCTTCGACCATGACGACGAAATCGGTGATGGCCGGCGAATAGACGGCGCCGCCGGCGCACGGACCCATGATCGCTGAAATCTGCGGGATGACTCCAGAGGCCAGCGTGTTGCGCAAAAAAATGTCGGCATAGCCGGCCAGGCTGACAACGCCTTCCTGGATGCGCGCGCCGCCCGAATCGTTGAGTCCAATGACCGGCGCGCCCATTTTCATAGCCAGGTCAAGGATTTTGCAGATCTTTTCGGCGTAAACTTCGCTCAGGCTTCCGCCAAACACTGTGAAGTCCTGTGCAAAGACAAACGCTGTACGGCCGTCAATTTTTCCGTAACCGGTAATGACGCCGTCGCCCGGGATCTTCTGGCTGTCCATACCGAAATCGGAACAGCGGTGGACGACGAGCCGATCAAGTTCCTGGAAGGTTCCATCGTCGAGGAGAAATTCAACCCGTTCTCGCGCCGTCGGGCGCCCGCCCGCTTTGTGGCGGCTGACACGCTCAGCCCCGCCCGCCTCGATGGCGCGCCGGTTGCGCTCGGCAAGCTCCTGGAATTTATCCATTCCGCTCGTTCAGATTTCCTAACCCCTAGCCCCTATCCCCTAGGCTTTCACAGGCGTCTTCATCGATTCCCAGTCGGACAGAAACTTCTTGAGACCGATGTCGGTCAACGGGTGCTTCATCAGGCTCTCCATGACCTTAAACGGCATCGTACAGATGTCAGCGCCCATTCTTGCGGCTTCAATGATGTGGAGGGGGTTGCGGACCGACGCCACCAGGACTTCGGTGGCGTAGTCGTAGTTGTCGTATATCTCGACGATTTCGCCGATCAGCCCCATTCCATCGTGTGAAATATCGTCCAGCCGCCCGACAAACGGGCTGATGTAGGCCGCGCCGGCTTTGGCGGCAATCAACGCCTGCGGGGACGAAAAGCAAAGCGTGACATTGATCCGTATGCCCTCGGCTGTCAGCCGTTTGGTCGCCTTCATTCCTTCGGGGATCATCGGGATCTTGACGACGATGTTGTCGTGGATCTTGGCGAACTCGCGCCCTTCTCTGCACATCTCATCTGCCTGCAGCCCGACGACCTCCATGTTGACCGGGCCATCGACGATCTTGAGAACTTCCAGGATCAGCTCCTTGAAGTCCATTCCCTCTTTGGCTACCAGCGAAGGATTGGTCGTTACGCCATCCAGGATTCCCCACGAAGCTGCTTCCTTGATCTCTTTGAGGCTTCCCGTGTCGATGAAAAATTTCATAGTACCTCCACGTTTATCAGGCCCATCATTGCGCGCCGTGAGCCGTTCGTCAAGCTGCGCTTCAGGCTTCAGGCTCCAGGCTTCAGGCTTCAGAGGGTTGCAGATTCTGACTTTGAAGAATCGTCGACGGCTAGTAAGACTCCGGACTGTTGTCGGCGCCACAATTAACGGTGCCGAGAGCGACGCGAGCGGGTTCGATGCGCTCATTTTGTCAAATAGTTCGAGTAAGTAACAGCAATCTCAAATCGCTCGCAGTCGTCGTCGGTGGCACTGACCCGCTCGCGTCGCTCGCGGCACCGTTGAT
>JBPCNK010000318.1:0-10151 GCA_051001345.1 Acidobacteriota bacterium
AAATGGCCCACAAGATGTAGCGCGGATTGACACGGATTAAACGGATTAGGCGCATTGCACTTAATCCGTGTAATCCGTGTTAATCCGCTTAATCCGCGCTAAGGCGCAAGTACGATTTCGCCGACAAATAGTATTGGAACGACGTTCGTCATGAATTACGAGTTATGAGAGACGAGTTATGAAAGGCGAAGGAGGAGGTTCAAAGGACGTATTCGTAACTCGTAATTCGTAATTCGACCCTGAAGCCTGACGCCTGAAGCCTGACCCCTGTTCTTAGATTGTCTGCGTTTTCCAGGTTCCGCGCCGGAAGGCCAGGATCGCGACGACGGCCAACGCGGACTCGGCGATCGGGATGGCGACAAACACGCCGTCGGCGCCCAGTCCCATTTTCAGCGCCAGCCAGTAGGCCAGCGGAATCTGGAAGAGCCAGTAGCAGCCAAAATTGATGACAGTCGGCGTAAACGTGTCGCCGGCTCCGTTGAAGGCCTGCACCATGACCATCCCGTATGCGTAGAAAACGTAGCCGTAACTGATATACCGCAACGATGCGACGCCAAACGACACCACAGCGGCATCGTTAGTGAAAAGGCCGATGAGCGGCCGGGCAAATACGATAAAAACGACGGAGACCAACCCAAGAAACACCATGTTGCACAAGGCGGCGACCCAGACGGACTTCTCGGCCCGTTCGGGCTTGCCTGCGCCCAAATTTTGACCCACCAGGGTGGCCGCTGCATTGCTCATTCCCCAGGACGGCAGGATCGCGAAGATGATGATCCGTATCGCGATGGTGTATCCGGCCAGGGCAGCCCCGCCGAACACGGCAATGATCCGGACCATGCCGAGCCAACTGGCCGTTGCAATCAGGAACTGAATCGTCCCTCCCACGGACACGCGCAACAGGCGCACCATGACATCGAAGTCCAGGCGCAGGTGTTTTGCATGAATGACGATGCGGCCGCGCTGGCGCCACAACATCCAGAACTGGTAACAGACGCCCACGCCACGGCCGACGACATTGCCGACGGCGGCTCCCGTGACTCCCATTTCGGGGAAGGGTCCCAGACCGAAGATCAGACACGGATCCAGCGCGATGTTTACGGCGTTTGCGATCCAAAGCGAGCGCATCGCAACGGCCGCGTCGCCGGCGCCGCGAAAGACTCCGTTGATCAGAAAAATCAGAAAGATCGTAATGCTTCCACCCAGCATCAGCGTGCTGTAACCCGAACCGACCGCAATCATTCCGGGTGTGGCACCCATCAAGCCGAGCAGCTTGGGCGCGTACAGAAAACCGATCACGCCGAACAGGACCGAAATTCCGATTCCAGCGGCGATACCCTGTACGGCGGCCACTGCAGCCCCTTCCGGATTCTTCTCTCCGATGCGTCTGGCGACCGTTGCCGTCGTTCCCATGCTGAGTCCCATGGCGATAGCAAACAGGATCGTCAGCATCGCCTCAGTCAGTCCCACCGTGGCGACAGCGTCGGCGCCGAGCCGGCCCACCCACAACATGTCGAGGATGCCAAAGACCGATTCGAGCGCCATCTCGAGGACCATCGGGACGGCCAGCATAGCCACGGCACGGCTGATACTGCCGTCCGTGAAATCTTGCTGGGAGCCGCGCACGGCTTCGCCCAAGTCCTTCCAAAAAGTGCTCTGCGATGATTTCGACATTCGTTTTTTATTACTGACGGGTGAAATCTTGTTATTTCAGCAAAGGTTCTCGATAAAGCTTTCTGCCTGCCGGCCCGCGGCTCTGTTGGCGCTCCGTCGTCGGCCTGCGGCATACGGCATACGGCATACGAATCCAGGCCTGCAACAGGCAAAGCGACCATTCTCCGACAGAAGTCGCTGTGTTGTAAACCAAATGGAATACAATGAGGACCAAAATTCTAACCCGCATGACCATTCAACCAGGAACACGCTTCGGACCCTACGAGATCACGGCGTTGCTCGGCGCCGGTGGCATGGGAGAGGTCTATCGCGCACACGACACGCGCCTCGGGCGCGAAGTCGCCCTCAAAGTTCTCCCGTCCCGATTCGCATCCGACCCGGACCGCATGCGGCGCTTCGACCAGGAAGCGCGCGCGGCCGGAATGCTCAACCATCCCAACATCCTTTCCGTGTACGATCTCGGCGCGACCTCGGAGGCGCCCTATGTCGTCTCGGAGCTTCTCGATGGCGAGACTCTGGCCGAGCGCCTCGCGCGCGGTCCGGTGGCTCCACGCAAAGCAACCGATTACGGCATCCAGATTGCCCGCGGTCTGGCTGCCGCCCACGAGCGCGGCATCGTCCATCGCGATCTGAAACCGGCCAACCTGTTTTTGACCCGCGACGGACAAGTCAAGATTCTCGACTTCGGCCTGGCCAAACTCACGCAACAGGAGTCGCAGCCGGATGCCGCGACTGTCGCCCCCACGCGACCGCCCGAGACCGAACTCGGCATGGTGTTGGGAACGGCCGGATACATGTCCCCGGAACAGGTGCGCGGCCAGCGCGCCGATCAGCGCTCGGATCTGTTCGCTTTGGGTGCAATCCTCTACGAGATGCTGTCGGGTCAGCGGGCGTTCCAGGGCGCTTCGACTGTCGAAACGATGACGGCAATTCTTAACCAGGACCCCGCGGAATTCTCAGACGCGCGGCAACCGGTTTCGCCTGCGCTGGACCGAATCGTTCGCCGCTGTCTCGAAAAAAACCCGGAAGAGCGCCTACAGTCGGCTCGCGATCTGGTCTTCGCGCTCGAAGACAGTTCTTCGAGTTCCAGTTCGAAATTGTCAGCCGCGCCAACAGCCCACACACCTCTCGGCAAAATTGCAGCAGTGGCCCTTTTCGTTCTTGGAGCTTTTGCTCTCGGCTGGTTCCTGCGTCCGGCCACATCCGGAGGCTCGGACGCACCCAAATTCGCGCGCGTGGTCCGGCTGGTCGCGACACCGGAGCGCGAGTTTTCACCCGCGATTTCTCCCGATGGCAAATGGATCGCCTATCTTTCAGAGAAGTCCGGCAAGTTGGACCTCTGGGTCAAGTTTGTGGCGGGAGGCGACGCCGTCAACTTGACGGCCAACAGCAACCTCCAGCTCTTTAGGCGGCAGCACGTCTGCGGATTGGAAATATCGCCAGACGGTTCCACAATTGCATTCGGCGCTTATCGCGCCGACGAGCCTGAAAGTCTGCGGAGTGTCTGGACAATTCCTGCCCCTCTTGGAGGCGTTCCACGCAGGATGATAGCGGGCCGCCTCGGACTGCGTTGGTCTCCTGACGGAGAGCGTGTTGTCTATCTCGCAGTGGGGGGAACGACCGGCGACACGCTATATGTGGCCGAGGCTGACGGCGCCAACGAACGGGAGCTGCTGAAGCCTCAAGGCGGGATGCACGCTCACTGGCCGATCTGGTCAGACGATGGACAGTGGATCTATTTCATCTACACAATTGCGGCAAACAATCTTGAGCCTTCCGAGATTTTCCGGATTCGGGCCGAAGGTGGTTTGCCTGAGCCCGTGGTTCGCACCTCACGACGCGCGCTGTATCCCGTTCCCCTGCAGAACCCATCGGCCCTGCTTTACTCCGCCAACCCTGACAGTGAGGAGTTGAACCTTTGGTGGCAACCTCTAGGCGCCAGAACGCCCGAACGGATCACAACCGGTGTCGGAGATTATGGCGAGGCTCGAGTCGCTCCCGATGGCAGCCTCGTTTGTACTTTGTCTGAAATCAGGCAGTCTCTCATTCAGTTCAGACTGGGCGCCAACCCGCCTGAAACCCGCGCCATCACCAGCGGGTACATGGGAGACCTCGATCCATCTCTTTCGCCGCGCGGTGACCAACTCGCTTTCAGCTCCTCTCGCTCGGGACATCGCAAGCTGTGGATCTGTAAAGTCGATGGCTCCAATCAGCGGCCATTGACTACCGGAACCGATCTAGACGAGCGGCCCGCCTTTTCACCGGACGGCAGCCGGATCGCTTTTGTTTCCAGCCGCGGCGGTCAGCGTGGCATCTGGTTGATTTCGCCCGAAGGGGGCACGGCAAGCTTGTTGGCGAAGGCCGCAGTGCTGGACAATCTGAGTTGGTCGCCCGACGGCCGCGAGATCGTGTTTGCGGCGCCCAGTGAAATAAACCGATCCGGCCTGTTTATCGTCGGCGTCACCGACGGTGCAATTCGAAATCTGCAGACACCCGGGCCAGCGAATGCTCCGAGCTGGTCTCCTCGCGGTGACATCATCGCGTATCAGGAGGCTGCAGGCGGGCCTGGGCGGACAAAGTTTATTGACCGCAATGGACGGCCTGTCGACTTGGGCCTTGCGAACAACGTTGGAGACAGTGACGGCTGGGTGTGGTCTCGGGACGGCCGCAAAGGGGCCTTGCTTCCGCGCCTTTCGTCGACCCTTACAATCGTTGATCTCCGCCAACCGGTCTCGGTTCAATTCGTGAAGTTCCCTTTTACCTCGATGCGGGGCCTGACCTGGTCTCCGGATGGATCGGCCATCATTGTGGGCACCATTCAGTCCACAAGCGACATCGTCATGTTTCAGAAGTAGCGGTGATCAGGGGTCAGGCGTCAGGCTTCAGGGGTCAGGGAATTGCGCAGTGAGGGACCATAAGGCAGTGGCACCAGCCGACAGGCCGGTGTTTTTTCCCACGAATAACCACGAATAATCGCGAGTTTGTCATTTGCTTCTGCAGCGCGTTCTGACCCCCTGAATCCTGACCCCTGACCCCTGAAGCCTGAGTGGTACGCAGATTGCCATAACTATGGCAGGATGCGCGCTTTAGGGTGGTTTTCAGGGAGTTTTTGTACGATTCGGTCCCTACGCATAGGGATCCTTTCCCTGTTGTTCGTCCTGGCGGCCCAAAAGATCGCCCAGTCTGCCCCGCAAACCTCTGAAATTATTATGCTTCACTTCGCCAACCGGGGCGACCAAGTCGTACTGCTGGGAGGAATGATCGCACCGGGAACCGTGCGATCCGGCGCTGGTTCAACTGCGGGGTCGGGCCTGCTCGTCGAGCTGGTCGGAGCAGACGGCAGGATTACCTCAGCGCAACAACTGGCCGACCCGCGCAGGATGTTTGGAGCGCCCACCGCCGGCCAATCGCATCAGATCGACTCTGAGAATTTTGAATTCACGTTGCGCCTTCCCTGGTCGCCGTCGGTTCGCCGCGTGCGCATCCGCGAAGAATCTGGAAAACTCTTAATAGACGCTCCCCTTTCAGAACAACTCGTTCAAGACGCCCGCCGCCGCTACCAGGAAGTCCGTCAGAGGGTGTTATCCCAAGCCGACCTTGCCCGCCGTTGGGCGACGCAGGCGCCGGCGCGCATCGACTCCGGGATTCAGTTGCCCGATCGTTTTTTGGTCGAACAAGAGCGACTCCGCAGCGCCGCGCAACTGGAAGACGCCCGCATTTCCGTTCGGCGCGCGATGGTTACCTCCGGTTCACAATCGGCGGTAGTCGGTACATCCATCCGTGTCATGGATCTCTCCGGGCTTCCGATCCAGCGAGCCGGTGTGGTTTTCGTCGACCCGGCCTCGGGAAAAACACTGGGCGGCGCAGAGACTGGTCCAGACGGCCGCGCCGGGCTGAACATCAACGCCACGCGGGCTCGCCTCTACATTTTTCCGCCCTTGCATTCGGGCAGGACGCCCGCTTTGGCGCGCCGCACTGTCGACGCCGATTTTGCAGGAAAGTCCTCCTGGTCGCAGGACGTGACTCTGGACCCGGGCGTCCTAGTGGAAGGCGCGGTAACGAAATCAGCGGGAGGACCGGCCGCAGACCTGGCCATTACGGCTGTTGATGCGGTCACCAATCAGTCGATCGAATACACCCGCAGCGACGATGCCGGGCGCTACGGTCTGCGCGTTCCGCCGGGACGTTACCGATTCTTCGTCGGACCCCAGGCGGGATCGGGCGTGGCAGCTTCCAGCGAGCGCGTCGCTTCCGGCCCTTCACTTCAGTTGGACTTGTCTGCTGGCTCGACTCCGTTGGTCAACTTGCAGGGCAAAGTCACAAGCCGTAGCGGCCAGCCCATTGCTGGAGCGCGTCTGGTGCTCTTTGATGCTGCCTCCAACGTTTTCAACACGCTGACCAGCGGCGCCGACGGTCTATTTGCAGGCAGCGCCCCGCGGGACGGATTCGTCTTCGTGATCCCGAACTCGTCGACATCCTACCAGTCGATGACTCGCAACATCGCAGATCTCGGCACAACACCTACGATCGCATTATCCGAACTGTCTCCCATTCGCATTGTGGATCCCAGCAAGCCGCAACTGGGACTGGTCCACGGCGACCCGGCCGACCGCACGCGGCTTAACCTGGTGTTTGTCGCCGACGGTTACACCGATCTGAATGAGCCTTTCAGCGACGTCAATCAAAACGGGCGCTGGGACGGTGATACCTACCTGGACGAAAACCGCAACGGGCGATACGACCAGGGAGAAGCCTTTCTGAATCGCGATGGCGTGGCTGGCTATCAACCCGGCGAACCGTTCACCGATCTTAACGGAGACGGCTACCGCAGCAGCGATGAGCAGGCGTTGTTTGACCGCAACGTCATCGACTACGTGCGGGTACTGGTTGGAACATCGCCGTGGCCGGAGTTGCTTTCACGCGTCAACATCTGGCGCATTCGAACCATCTCGAATCAAACCGCAGGGACGTTCCCGGAGTTCGGGTTGACGCGAGACACGGCGCTTGGTACAAGCTACGGGCCCAAGGCCAGCGAGTTCTTCGTCTCTGTATCCAACCTGAAGGTCGCCGAGATCGTTCACGCTCTGGTTCCCGACTATGATCACGTTCTGGTCGTTTCCAATTCTCCGGTTGGCCTCGGACGCGCAAACGCTCATCTGGGCGGAAACGCCCGGCTACGCGGGGGCAACTTCGACACGCTGTCAACGGTCGCTACTCACGAACTCGGTCACGCAGTCGGACTGTTGGCCGACGAATACAGCGACGCGACTCTGGCCGACGGCCGCCATGTTTATCCGGCCGCCGAGCCGGCCGAACCCAATATCAGCACCGTCTCATCGGCCGCACAGGTGAAGTGGGCGCACGAACTGGATGCTTCGGCGCCCTCTCCGACACCGTCCGATTTTGCTGGCGCAGGTGTCTTTGAAGGCGCCGGGACTTATTTCCGCGGCCTATACCGCCCCGAATACAACTGCATGATGCGCTACAACACGCCGCGCTTCTGCGTCGTGTGCAGCCGCGAGATCCGTGCCCGCATCCTGGAGCGCAGCAGCTCGCACTCTCTCAATTTCCCACTGCTGGTTTCCAATGACGACGCCTCAACTGGAGAGCGCCTGTTGACGGCCTTTTCGGTGGTCAACCCGGATGCAACCAAAGACCTCGAAGTCGGCTACACCGCACTGTACGAGATGGGAAGGCTTGTCGCAGGACGCGGCGTGTCCAACCCCGCCGTTCAGACTCTCGATCCGCTTGAACAGGAAGCGGCGCTGGACCGCGAGATCTTCGGCCTCAACGGCTCCGAGATCGGGTGGGTCAGGGCCAACACGGCAGCGCCGGCCAAAGGCTTTTACCTGATCGCCGACAGCGCTTTTTCTCAGAAGATGGATGGCGCCGTAGCCAACCCGGAGGCTTCGGCGGACCTGGCTCTGCCCTACGTGCAGCAGGCCGACGGTTCGCGTTTTTTCTTTTCGGTCGTCAATCCTTCGAACTATTACACGCCGGTTCTCCTGACCTACTACGGCGCCGCCGGAAATATAATTAAAGAGGAGACGCGCACGCTTCTGGGTCACGGGCAGCTGTTCCTTTCGGCTCCGGCCGGCCATTCCGGATGGATCCGTATTCGCTCGACGATGCCCGAGCCGGTCGCACTGCAGTGCGCCGCATTCAGCTATAACGCCAAGTCGCTGACGGTACAATCGGCCATGGCGCTGGACGCTTCGGCCGATACGTTGACGTTTCCACACTTTGTCGTTGGCGGCGGGTACGACACGAAGCTGGCGCTGTCCAGCGTCGCTCAGGCCACGCTCGAGATCAAAGCCTGGCGAAATGACGGCACCCTGATCGGAGCTTACTTGCGCCCCATCGGCGCCGGACAGCAACTGGTCGAGTCGGTCGCTTCCCTGCTGAACGTCAAGAGCGGAGCGCCTGCCGAGGTGGGATACCTGACCATCAGCGAAGCCACCCGCAAAACCGGCGGCATGAAGGGCGTTGCCGGGCTGACCGAGTTTTCTCTGGGCAAAGACGCCGCCATCTCTGCGGGAGAGCGTACGGCCCGCAACACGTTGACGTTTTCTCACCTGGCCAATGATGTCCCGGCCGGCGGCGGACGAACTTTTTTGACCGGCCTGACATTGGTCAATCCTTCCGAACTGCCGGCGCAATACACCATCACCGTTTTCAGCAAGGCCGGCAAGGTCATCGCGGAACGCCGGATGTCGCTGGGCGGCAAACAGAAAATTTCGGCGCTACTCAGCGGCGACCCATCAACCGGCGGAGCCTTCTTTCCAAACCCGCTGTCGGCCGGCTCCGGATACATCATCGTCAAATCGGACCAACCTCTTTTCGGATTTGAGCTCTTTTTCACGGATGACGTTACGTTGCTGGCCGCAGTACCTGCCCAGTAAATACAATTTGGGATTGGAGATTGGGGATTGAATTTCGGATTGGGGATTGGGGATTGCTGAGTTGATTGTGGATTGCGGATTGGGGAATTGAGGATTGTATTGCAGATTGTCGATTTACAATGATTCGGTGGCCATGATGTCGGCGAGTCGCCGCTGAATCAATCACAATCAATCAACAAAATCCCAAATCCCCAAATTTCCAATACAATCCTCAATTTCCCAATCCGCAATCGACAATCAATTCGGCAATCCCCAATCCGCAATCCAAAATTTCAATCTCCAATCCCCAATCCCCAATCCCCCAATTGTCTACTGCCTGCAACCAGCCTCAACCAGCTATACTAGCCGCTTGCGTGACAAACTTTTCCACTTCACCGTCGAGCGTCACTGGCTGCAAGGGATTGGGGGTTATCCGATGAAGAGATTGATTGCTTTGATTTTTGTGGTGGCAGGATTGATTGGGTGCGGAAGTGACCAGGCGCAGGAGGCTCAACAGGCGCCGCCAATTCAGACTTCCCCCGCTAGTGCATCGGCGGCTGGAGTTACCTGGCCGGTTCCGGCGCGCTGGAATGCGCAGCCGGAGCGGCCGATGCGGGCAGCTACGTACAAGATTCCTGGCGTGCAGGCAGATGCTGACGCAGAATGCGCTGTATTCTTCTTCGGCGCCGGCCAGGGCGGCAGCGTCGAGGCCAACATCCAGCGCTGGATCGGCCAGTTCGAAACGTCCGAGACGCCGGCCCGTTCCACGCGACAGGTCAACGGATTCAATGTCGAGCGCATTGCGCTGGGCGGAACCTATCTGGCCTCCGGAGGCATGGTGCAGTCGGCTGAGCCAAAGCCTAACTATCGTTTGCTGGGCGCCATTGTCGAAGCGCCCGAGGGCGCCGTCTTTTTCAAGCTGACCGGCCCGTCGGCGACGGTCGCAGCCGCCGAAGCGGAGTTCGATCAGCTCGTATCTTCGATCAAGAGGTAATGGACATCAAGACGGTCTCGGAGCTGCTTGGCTTCAGCCCCGAGAAAATGCAGAAAGTCAATCTGTTCGAAAGCCGCCGGATGTTCTGCGATCTGTACTGCCTCGAACCAGGCCAGCAACAGAAAGTCCATACGCACGCCGACAACGACAAGATCTATTATGTCATCGACGGTGAGGGAAGTTTCACCGTGGGCTCAGAGGTTCAGATTTTGAGGGCTGGACAGGTTGTCTGCGCCTGGGCCGGGCAGCCGCATGGTGTTGAGAACCGGTCCTTACTTCGATTGACATGTTTGGTTTTTATGGCGCCCCATCCTGGATTGTAAGAGTAGCTTCGCCCTGTACAATTGGGGATTGGGGATATTGGGGATTGGGGATTGGGGATCACTACTGTCCGGTTAAAAGTCGAATAACTCCAGTTGGTTATGGGTAGCGTTTTCATCGATCAGGAGCGAATCTTGCGAAGAGCCCGCGAAATGGGCGTTTTCTCGAAAAGCGAGATGCTGAGAATTTGCGGAATTTCGCTGAGAGGCCGGCCGGTTTTCATATCGAGCAGTTGAGGAAAGATGATTATTCCTTCGTACACAGAGCAGTCCTTTCAGTAT
>JBPCNK010000319.1:0-4789 GCA_051001345.1 Acidobacteriota bacterium
CTGCCACCCAAAGGCGGCTTCTGACCCTGGTCGGCGCCGGGCCAGTCCTTGTCACCACGTTGCAGAAAGATTCGGGGATTTCGCGCGCAGTAGTCGCGGGGCTGTTGCGGCGCGGACTGCTCGAACCGGTAGTCGAGCGCACGATGCGCAAGCCCGCAGAGCAGGCTTTGGCGGGCATGCTGGGACCGGTGGCGCCCTTTGAATTGACGCCGTTGCAGGCGACAGCTTTCGCAGAGGTCATGAATTGGGTGGACCGGCGCCAGCATCGGACGCTGGTACTGCACGGCGTGACCGGGAGCGGAAAAACTGAAATCTATCTGCAGGCTGTTTCGCGGACGCTCGAGCAGGGACGAACCGCGCTGGTGCTACTGCCGGAAATCGCGCTGACGCCTCGCGCCCTGGAGCTGTTTCGCGCGCGCTTCGGCCAGCGGGTGGCTATTCTGCACAGCGCCCTTTCCTTTGGAGAGCGCAATGATGAATGGTGGCGGATCCGCAAGGGTCAGGCTTCTGTCGTCATTGGAACACGTAGCGCCGTCTTTGCCCCGCTGGAAAACCTGGGACTGATCGTCGTCGACGAGGAGCACGACACCTCCTACAAGCAGGAAGAGACGCCGATGTATAACGGCCGCGACACGGCCATCTTCCGCGGCCATCTGGATGGCGCCGCCGTGGTCCTCAGTTCGGCCACGCCGGCGCTGGAGACGTACTTTCAGGCCGTGGAGAAGAAAAAGTTCGAATACGTTTCACTGCCCGAGCGTGTTCAGAACCGGCCGCTTCCTACCGTTCACATCATCGATATGCGCGAGGAGTTCAACAAGTTCGGCAAAGCGGCTGTCATTTCGGAGTTTTTGCGAGACCAAATTGCCGTGCGCCTGCAGCGGCGCCAGCAGGTGATTGTGCTGCTCAACCGCCGGGGCTACTACGCCTTTCTGCTTTGCCGAAGCTGCGGGCTCACCGTGCACTGCCACCAGTGCAGTATCACCTTGACCTATCATCGCGGCCTGAACCGGCTCGTCTGCCACTATTGCGGCTACCAGCGCAGCGTGCCCGCCCAATGCGAGAATTGCCGGGGCGAATACATCTACTACCTCGGCGAAGGGACCGAAAAAATCGAGGAGATTCTCGGCAAGCTGTTTCCTAACGCTAAACTGGCGCGCCTTGACCGGGATACGACGCGCAGGAAGGGAAGTTTTGAAAAAATTCTTGGCAAGTTTGCCGCAGGCCAGATCGACTTGCTGGTTGGAACGCAGATGCTCGCCAAGGGACACGACTATCCCAACGTGACGCTGGTCGGAGTGCTGTCGGCCGATCTGGGTTTGCGTATGCCGGACTTTCGTGCCGCCGAGCGGACCTTCCAACTGCTGACCCAGGTGGCCGGCCGGGCCGGCCGGGGGGAACTACCGGGCGATGTAGTCATCCAGACCTACTACCCGAATCACTACAGCCTGCGGTACGCCTGCGTTCACGATTATCCGGAGTTCTACGCCCACGAGATCGAGTTCAGGCGCAACTTTTTCTATCCTCCGTTTAGCTCCCTGGCGAACCTGGTTGTTCAGCACACCGATCCGGCGCGCGCCAGGAAACTAGCTTTGCAGGTTGGCCGAAGTCTGACGGCGGGCCGCGACCGGCTGGGCACGCCTGCCGCGTTGCGCGTAATCGGCCCGGCTCGTGCGGCCATTGAAAAAATCAAAGGCCGTCATCGCTACCAGATCATTGTGAAGTCTAGCGACCGCGCGCTGCTGCACAGCTTTTTGCAGGAAGCCCTGCAGCAGTTGGATCATTCCCAATTTCCCCACCGCCACCTGCGAGTTGATATAGATCCGGTGACTCTTCTTTAGCCAGTCGCCGGTCGCCAGTCGCCAGTCAGTCAGAGCCAGCAGTGTTTGTCGGCGCCACAAGAAAGTCGCGAGTCGTCAGTCGCCGGTCGCCAGTCTAGTCAGACCCAGCAGTGTTGTCAGCGCCACAATTAACAGTGCCGCGAGCGACGCCTTGATCTACACAGTTTCATGCACGTAGATGTTGGCAGCCTTCGTTTGCAGGCCCGGAGTTTGGTCAGAAAATGCAAGCGCGGATTGACGTGGATTAAACGGATTAATGCATTCAGTCTGCGGCGCGCCAATGCAACGTTATTAATCCGTTTAATCCGTGTTAATCCGCGCTGACGCTAAACTTGATCATTGGGTCCGCTCTAAGGCGTCGTGGCCGGCGGCACTGACACCGCTCGCGTCGCTCGCGGCGCCGTTGCTGGCTGCCCCTTTGGCACTGACTGCCGACTGGCGACTAGTGTTATCATAGCCGCATGCAAGTTTTTGAAAGCCTGGCCGGCAAACTCCATCGCCCTCTGATTGATTTCCTGGAGACACTGGCCCGGCTGCTGCCCGACAATCAGAAACTGCGCCTCCGCCGGGTCATCGAGCTTGTGCCCGTCGACCAAGGCACCTTTCTGCAGATCCTGGAATTGCTCCGGTCCGAATGGCTTCCTTTTCTGCGATCGTCTCCGAGCCAGATCGTCGTGGTTGGACCCGCCAATACCGGAAAGTCTTCGGTGGTGAATGCTTTGCTTGGGCGCCCGGCCGCGTCGGTTTCCACACAGCCGCGAACCACACGCAGCCCCGGCGAATATTCCGGCGACGTGTTCACGGTTCTCGATACGCCGGGAATTGAAGAGTTCATCGGCTACGGCAACGAGGCGCTCTGGATGAAGAGCGTCGCCGAAGCCAGCTTGATTTTGGTGGTTCTGGACGCGACGCTTGGCCTGACTGCCCAGACTCTCCGGATGGTCGAATCGGTGCGTCAATTGGGTCGGCCGGTTCTGGTGGTTCTCAACAAGATCGATGCGGTGGCCGATCGGGCTCAAACGCTCGCCAAAGCACGCAAAGTTCTTGGATTTGACGTCGTAGGAATCTCGGCGCTCGAGCCACGCTCGCGCCGGGCGATTCTCTCGGCCATTCTCGATAATAACCCGGACACCTATCATGCGCTGGCCGAGATGTTTCCGCAGCATCGCAGAACGATTGCTTCCTCCATCGTGTCACGCACGGCCATGGTGGCCGGAACGCTTGGGGCGCTTCCCAGCGAGACGCTGAAGAGTTGGTCGGTGGCAGCGGCACAGGGCAGCATGATTTTGAAAATCGCGCGGATTTTTGGATACCCGTTGACTTGGGAGCGTTTGCGCGAGCTGGCGCCGGCGTTGGGGGGCGGGCTGTTGATTCAGAATCTGGGGCGTCGGCTTTCGGATTCTCTGGAGCGCCGCGTGGTGGTGGACGTAGCAATGGCCTGGGCGCGGACGTACGGACTGGGTCAGGGAGCGATCAGCTATTTCGAGCGCGGGGCCCGCGATATGACTGCGGCCCGCGACGCGGTGGTCGTGGCGTATCATTCCTGGCTGCAGCCGTCCAACTAAACAACGATGGGCCAGCCCGCACCACTGAAGTCCATGCACATTCACGATCACCAACACGGTCACGAGCACCGGCACGACCGGCACGAGCACGGGCGGCGCGCCTTGCGTCTGGCCTTTGCCCTGACGGCGCTCCTGATGATCGTTGAGTTTGTCGGGGGATACCTCACCAACTCGTTGGCCCTGGTGGCCGATGCCGGCCATATGCTCACCGATGCGGCGGCTCTAGGCCTGAGTCTGTTTGCCGTCTGGTTTTCCAGCCGCCCGGCCACCCCGGAGCGCACCTATGGATACTTTCGCGTTGAAATTCTTTCGGCGCTGATCAACGGCGTCACACTGGTGGTACTAGCGCTATTCATCAGCTTTGAGGCGTATCAGAGGCTGGCCGTTCCGCCGCCTGTTTTGGGCGGGTGGATGCTGGTGATTTCTGTACTAGGATTGGCTTCCAACCTGGTCTGCGCCGGGATTCTGCACGGGTCGCGCGACGGGAGCCTCAACGTGCGCGGCGCCTTCCTCCACGTGGTCGGTGACATCCTCGGATCGGTGGGCGCCATTGCCGCAAGCATTCTGATTCTCGGGTGGGGCTGGTATGCCGCCGATCCGATCATCAGTGTGGCCGTTTCGCTCCTGATCCTGTTCAGCGCCTGGCGATTGGTGCGCGAGTCGGTCGGAATTCTACTGGAAGGAGCGCCAGCCCACGTTAACGTCCTGGTTATGAAGGAGGAGTTGGGCAAGGTGGACGGTGTCGATTCAATCCACGACCTGCATGTCTGGACGCTCACATCGGGCGTACATGCCATGAGTTGTCACGCCGTAGTCTGCGGCCCCGCGCCCCGACCCGGAATTCTGGAGAAGCTCAGCGAGATTTCCAAAACACGCTTCAACATCCCGCACACGACAATTCAGCTCGAAGAAGAAAACCGGGCGGAATGTCTGGAGCGGATCTGTCACTGATCATATTGCGGCTTGCGAATTGGTTTACAATTGGCCTATGGAACCCGAAGATTCTGTAAGAGTAATCCGCTGGGAAAAGGAATCGGTGTCCGGCGAGGTCTACGACGATCTGCTGAGCCGCTACGAGAAAATCCTGGTCTTTGCGGGCCAGCTCCAGGAAAAGAACCGCCAGCAACTCCTGCTGCAGGAAAAGAGCGAGGCGATCGAGAAGGAAAACGAGGATCTGCGCCGCCACATGGCCGTCGATGAATCTTACGTCCGCCTGCTGGAAAGCGCGCTGGCCAGTTTGGGTGTGCTGAAACAAGGGGCAAGTGATCAGTAGCAAGAATACAAGTAAGGCCCATCCCTACCACCGATCACTTGTCATCACACCGGCTTCTACCCGGTGGCTTTCCTGAGAATTCGGCAACGAGCCGAACGCGAGCGGGTCGGGAC
>JBPCNK010000320.1:0-6970 GCA_051001345.1 Acidobacteriota bacterium
GTACATAACACTACTTAATGAGTGCTACATAACCAAGTGACACTCCGTCCCGGCGGCAAGCCCTTTCCGAGCGCCTCCAGTGCAGGGCTGCTGTCACTGCGTTATGTAAAGTTCAATAGGCCACCCAGGTTCTGCAGAATATCCACGGCATGGAGTTGGACAGGCCAAAGCAAAAGCAACCCGACAAGGAGGAGTGACGCAAAAGAAGCAAGTGACCGTTTCATAGGGAATTACCTCCTGTAACTACTCGGCCCTGATGATGAAGGGAAAAGCTTGTGAACCTTGGAAGGGGTGGGTTGGAACGGCTGACGAGTAGATTTATGCTGCAAAGGCTTCATAAAACCGCGCTGAAAAAGCGCCCTCTGAACAAGACGAATTCTATGTTGATTTGCCTTGTTGTCAAGGGACCGAGAGTTTCGAAGCAGGCCATTAGCTGCCTCGGCGGCGAAATGGCTGCAACTTATTGACAATCTTGGTGGGCGCTAGCTGCTAAGTAGCTGGGGGTCAGGGGTTAGTTAAGTTAGTTAATCACCAAGCCGCGAGCGTAAGCGAGCGGGCAATCTTCAGCAACATTGTTACTGGTGCCCGGCGACGAACGTGCTCGTGCACGTGCTCGTGCACGTGCTCGTGCTCGTGGACGTGGTCGGCTTTTTCAAGTCAACCGGGTGGCGCATCACAGCAGGAGTGGCACTGGCCACTGGCCACTGGCCACTAATCACTTGCCACTTGAATGAGATAAACTCGTTTGCATGCGGCGGGCGGTTTTTCTGGACCGGGATGGGACACTGAATGTCGAAGCGGGCTACATTACGGATCCGGAGGAATTTCGTCTCTATCCCTGGACGGCCCAGGCCGTGCGCCAGATCAACCAGGGGGGAATGCTCGCCATCGTCGTCACCAACCAGTCGGGAATTGCCCGGGGCTTTTATCCCGAATCCACGGTGCACGCAATGCACGACAAACTCCAGGCCCTGCTGGCCGCCGAGGGCGCGCACTTGGATGCAATCTACTATTGTCCTCACCACCCGACGGCAGGCGTCAACGAGTTCGCACTGGATTGCAATTGCCGCAAACCCAAACCGGGACTCCTGCTCGAAGCGGCGGCCCGGTACGGCATCGACCTTCGGTCCAGTTACATGATCGGCGACAAAGCTCTGGACGTCCAGGTCGGGCGGGCAGCGGGCGCGACGGCGATCTTGTTGCGGACCGGCTTTGGTATCGGTGAGATCGCGCGGCTCGGAACTGAACAAATCGACGCCGACCGCATCGCCGATACGCTGCTCGATGCCGTTGAGTGGATTTCCCGGAGGGAATGATGAGCGACCGCCTTTCCGAATTGATCGCGAAGTTTGCGGGAAAGCGCCTTCTGCTCTATGGAGACTTTGCGCTGGACCGGTTTGTCTTCGGCGAAGTTTCCCGTATTTCGCGTGAAGCGCCGGTCTTGATTCTTCGATACAGCGAGACGGCCGATCACGCCGGTTGCGGCGGCAATGCGGCCGCCAACCTGGCCGCCCTCGGCGCCATTGTCTCGGTCGTGGGCTTCGTCGGAAAGGATGAGCACGCCGCTTCTCTTAGGCGGGAGCTCCCACCGGAAATCGACCCGAGTGGTCTGCTCGAACTGGACGGCTATCGAACCGTGACCAAGACACGTATCCTGGCCGGCTCGCTGCATTCACCCCGCCAGCAGATTGTGCGACTTGACATCGAGCCATTACCGGTTCCCGACCGAGCTGAGGATCAACTCTGGCAGCTCTTATCCGAACGGGTCGAACTCTGCGACGGAGTCGTTGTTTCCGATTACGGTCTGGGCGCCGTCCAACTAAGCAACCTCGCCCGGCTTCGCCAGGCGGCGCGCCGCCGTGGCGTTCCCATCCTGGTCGACTCCCGTTTTCGCTTGGCGAAAATCAGCGACGTCACCGCCGTTACGCCCAACATTTCCGAGGTCGAGGAAGCTACCGGGATGCGCATTGGATCCAACCAGACCCTGCTGGAATCAGTCGGCAACAAGCTGCGGGCCGAACAACAGTTGGACGCACTACTCATTACGCGCGGACGTTTCGGAATGTCGCTGTTCGAATCCGGTGAGCGCGTCACACACATCCCGATTTACGGAACCGACGAGGTCGCCGACGTCACGGGCGCGGGCGACACTGTCATTGCGACCATGGCTCTGGCGCTAACATCCGGAGCGACGTTCTTCGAAGCGGCCATGTTGTCCAACTACGCCGGAGGAGTGGTCGTGATGAAGCACGGAACGGCGACGGTGGACCCGCGCGAGCTTTTGGAGGCAGTTGACGATGATTCGTGAGGTTGCTGCGCCGGTCAAATTGGGGATTGGGGATTGGGGATTGGGGATTGATTGTGGATTTCGGATTGTGGATTTCGGATTTATTGCGGATTGAGGATTGGGGATTGCGGATTGAGGGACCGATACAGGGGCAAGCTCAAGACTTTCGCGGAATTGGAACCGTTGCTGCAAGGGCATCGCGGGCGGCGGGAGCGCGTGGTTTTGGCCAATGGCTGCTTTGACATGCTGCATGTCGGCCATACCCGGTACCTGCAGGCGGCACGCGCCGCGGGCGACGTTCTGGTCGTGGCGATCAACAACGACGAGTCGGTTCGAAAGTACAAAGGAAAGGGCCGGCCCTTGATGCCCGAAGACGAGCGCGCCGAGGTGCTGTCCGAACTGTCCTGCATCGACTACCTCGTGCTCTTCTCCGAAGAGGGCGTCGGCCGGGTGCTGGCCGAGCTGCGGCCCGACATCCATGCCAAAGGAACCGACTACACTGTCGAGACGGTGCCCGAACGCGAGATCGCGCGGTCGCTCGGAATTGAAACGGCCATCGTAGGCGATCCGAAAGACCACTCAACGACGGATCTGATCCGGAGGATCCTGGCCAGGCAATGACCGCCAAGCGCTTCCTGATCGTGCGCCTCGGCGCGCTGGGAGATGTTCTTCACACGCTGCCGGCTATGCTCGCTTTGCGCCGCGATCATCCGGCGGCCCGCATCGACTGGATTGTCGAGCAGGCCGGCAGTCAGCTCCTGCACCACGTCACCGAGATTTCCAATCTGATCGTCGTCGACACACGGCGCTGGCGGCGCGAGTGGCCGGCGCGGCGGACGGCTTCCGAGATTCTTTCGACGCTTCGAACGCTGCGCCAACCGCACTATGACGCGGCCATCGATTTTCAGGGTTTGCTGAAGTCCTCTGTCCTGGCTTACGCCAGCCAGGCACGCCGGCGCCTCGGCTTTCATCCCGACCACCTGCGGGAGGTCGCCAGTCAGTGGTTTTACAACGAGGCGATCGAACCGCACAGTGAGCACGTAATTGAAAAAAATCTCGAAGTCGTGCGGCCGCTGTTGGAAGGCCCGTTGTCGGTTCGGTTTCCGAAACGTTTTTGGAGCGAAGAGGAGTCCGAACACATCCTCCAGTGGCTGCAGCTGAACCGCCTGGAACGCTTCGCTCTGATCAATCCTGCTGCCGGATGGGAGACGAAGGCCTGGCCGGCGATCTATTACGGGCAACTGGCCGGCCTGCTGCATCGCGAGGGGCTACCCTTTGTTTTTACGGGAGGACCTGGTGACGAGCCGCTGCTCGAAGCGATTCGCTCCTCCATGGCGGCGGGAGTCTGGAAAGGAATGGTGACATCACTCGGCGAGCTGGCGGCTCTGACTGCGCGCGCTTCGGTCTTCGTTGGCGGCGACACGGGACCAACACACCTGGCAGCCGCGCTCGGAAAACCGGTGGTAGCCGTGTACGGCCCGACCATGGAGGCCCGCAACGGTCCCTACTGTATCCACAAGCGCGTCTTTCGAATTGATCTGCCCTGTTCGAACTGCTATTTGAAGAAATGCCCCTATGAACTCATTCACGGTGCGCCGCGCTGCATGCAAACCACTCCGGAACAAATGGTGGAAGCCATCCAGGAGATGTGGAGCCTTTCGATGGCTCCGGTTGCAGAAAACTGACGGCGCCTGGCCGGATGAAACAAACCATGAATTCTGACATCTCAACCAGAGAGAGCGCCGCTCCGGCCGCTTCGCTGTTGCAGCGGATCCGTGTTCCGGCCGGCTTTCTTTTCGCAACGCTGGTCGTCGTGCTGAGCCGCCCGACAAAGGGCAGTCTGGCGGCGGGCGTGGCGGTCGGCGCGGCGGGGATGGTCATTCGGATCTGGGCGGCCGGCAGCATTCGCAAAAGTCGCGAGCTGGCTGTGAGCGGGCCGTATGCGCTCACACGCAATCCGCTCTACCTCGGTTCGTTTTTGATGGGACTGGGCGTGCTGATTGCCGCGGCGCACTGGTGGTTGCTGCTGGCGTTTGTGATCGTTTTCGTGCTGCTCTATTTTCCCGTGATGAAACGGGAGGAACAAGAATTGACGTCGCTCTTCCAGGAAGCCTACACGCAGTATCGCCGCGGCGTCCCGCTGTTTGTTCCGCGCCTGCACACCGGCCGGGTGGCCGGCGCAGCTTCCGCGCAGGCTTCCTTTAGCTGGGGCCAGGTCCGGGCCAACCGCGAGTATCAGGCCGCGGCCGGCTTCCTGGCGGCGATGCTGTTGCTGGTTTTGAAACGATGGCTGCAAACATGATGTTTCGAAGAATGGCTGTCTCAGGGGCCGCGCTGTTGCTCGCAGGCTGGATGGCCGCCGCACAGCCGGGCGCCAGGTCCAATCGCGGTCCGCTCCCGATCGGGTTTCATACGGGTGAAACGCTCCGGTATGACGTCCGCTGGAAACCGGTGTTCATGCTGCCGTCCATTCACGCCGGCGACATGACACTGCGCGTATCGGCTTTGGAGGAATTCCGCGGCCGCAAGGCGTACCGCGTGCAGGTGGAGGCCATCTCGACGGGCTTGCTGCCCAAGATGGCTGGCATCGAAGTGCGCAACTTCTACGAATCAATTTTCGACGCCGAGACTCTGTGTTCGCTGCGCCTGGTCAAGAGGACGCGTGAAGGGGATCGCAAGCGCGATGTCGAGTTGGACATCGATCCCGACGGCGGCACGTCGGCGTTTGTCGAGTACGACAGTGGCGTCGCGCCGCGCAAGCTGATCCGGCGCGAAACATTCTCCAATCAGCCGCGTTGCGCCATCGATATCGTCTCGTCGTTTTACGTAGCACGGACGCTGGACTTCAAAACTGGCTCCACGCAGAAGCTGATTCTCAACGACGACGGGGTCATCCGCGAGCTTTCCGTCGCCGTACCCCGCATGGAAGTCGTCGCGGCCGCCGAGCGAAAGTTCCAAACGTTCCAGATCGAGACGCGCTCGGGTCTGGGCGGGATGTTCAAGGACAAGGGCGCCTTTACCGTTTGGTACGCCACTGACTCGGGCCGGATTCCGGTGCGGTTTGAAGCGAAAGTGGCAATTGGGCGTGTGTTTGGCAGGCTGGTGAAAGTGGGTTGAGGTCAGTGGCCAGTGGCCAGTGGTCAGTGGCCAGCAAAAACTGCAGCTACCTGCTGACCACTGGCCACTGCCAGCTTACTTACGCAACCGCTGCTCCTTCGGACAGTAATACGTGCCGCGCTGGCCTACGCGCATTTTGCGGATAGCTGTTTCACAACGCAGACAGGGCTCTCCGGCGCGGTCATAGACACGGAAGCGATCCTGATAACCGCCTTTCTCGCCGCTGGCGTCGCGGTAATCCCGGATGCTGGAACCACGCAGGCCGACGGCCTCTTCCAGAACCGCGCGAATGGCTTCATACAGCAGCAGGCGCTCGGGCGAGCGCAGTCGTTCAATGCGCGTCTTGGGGTGGATGCGGGCCTGCCAGAGGATTTCGTCAGCATAGATGTTTCCGATCCCGACCAGCCGTGACTGATTGAGCAGGTAAGGCTTGATCATGCCGCGCGAAGGCTTGAGCAACGCCAGAAATTTCTCGGCGCTGAAATCCGGATCGAGCGGTTCCTG
This sequence comes from Acidobacteriota bacterium, assembly GCA_051001345.1. GTDB lineage: Bacteria > Acidobacteriota > UBA6911 > JACQSX01 > JBPCNK01 > JBPCNK01. Next base: position 5,909 of record JBPCNK010000320.1, read on the forward strand.
CCCGAGCTTTCCCAGGCGCGGATGCCGCACCACATCGCGGTAACGGCACAGGTAGATGCGTCCGAATTTGCGGGTATCGACAAAACTCAGCGTGCGGTCGTCTTCAAAATGAAAGAGCACTCGCAAGTGCTTGGGCGGCGGGCTGAGAACTCGCCGGTGCACTGTCAGCCGTCCGGTCATTCGCAGGTGAATGGCTATCCAGTAGTCTCCTTCCAGGTCCAGGACAATGTGCTTGGCGCGGCGAAAGACTCGCCGGATTTGTCTTCCCTTGAGTTTGCGGGAAAAGTGGCGAGCGGTGGTTCCCTCCAGCGTCTTGTCGTGGAAAACCTCTACCCGGGAAAAGCGCGCCCCGGGCAGGACACGCTGCAGATCATCGACGACTGTCTGGACCTCTGGAAGCTCGGGCATGTGTAAGGCGGGTGCGGACTGTAAGCCGAATTCTGTCCGCTGCAAGCAGCGGGATGATCATTCATCTGGGAGACCGGTCACCCGGCCCCTCAAGCGACCTACCCGAAAGCGGCCGGCGGGCCACCGGCTTCGACCGCAAGCGGCCGAACGCTTTCCTATTTGGTCTTGCACCGTGTGGGGTTTTCCGTGCCTCCGATATCACTACCGGAGCGGTGCGCTCTTACCGCACCTTTTCACCCTTACCTGCCAAAGCAGGCGGTGTATTTTCTGTGGCACTTTCCGTAGGGTTGCCCCTCCTTCGGGTTACGAAGCACACTGCCCTTTGGTGTTCGGACTTTCCTCGTGGAACCAAGGCCCCGCGCGATCATCCGTCTGCACCCGCTTGTCAATATTGTAACACTTTATGTTGGGACAAATTGGGGATTGGGGATTGCGAATTGAATTTTCGATTTGGGGATTGAGGATCACTACTGTCCGGTTAAAGGTCGAATAGTTCCAATTGGTTATGAGGTGCACAATTTCCATTCGTGAGGAGTCCTTGCGAAAGAGCCCGCCAAATGGGCGTTCTCTCGAAAAGCGAAATGCTGATAATTTGCAGAATTTCGCTGAGCGGTCGCTCGATTTTCAGTTCTTTTCGGACAATCGCCACCAGCA
>JBPCNK010000321.1:0-9219 GCA_051001345.1 Acidobacteriota bacterium
GGGCTCTAGCCCTGTGCGCGTTCAAGTGGCAAGTGACCAGTAGCAAGAATACAAGGAAGATGCGACAGCAGGAGTGAATACAAGGAAGATGCGACAGCACGTGTGGGCACAGGGCTCCAGCCCTGTGCGCTTTTTTCGACTCGCGACTATCTATGGATCTGGCAAAAAAAATCGAACACGCCTACGACTCTGACGCGCGCGGCACGGACGCACGCGACCTGTTCGAAGAACTGATGGAAGCGCTTAACGAAGGGCGCGTCCGCGCCGCCGAGCCCATCGACGGCCAGTGGCGCGTCAACACCTGGGTCAAGAAAGGAATTCTGCTCGGATTTCGACTGGGCAAGGTCCACGACTACACCATCGATTCGCAGTGGCCTTTTTTTGACAAGGACACGTATCCGCTCAAGAAAATCGCCGGCGTGGATCGCAATATCCGGATTGTGCCGGGTGGCTCCTCCGTCCGGAGCGGATGCTTCATCGCCGCCAACGTCACGATGATGCCGCCGATGTACATCAATGTCGGCGCTTATGTCGACGAAGGCACGATGATCGACTCGCATGCGCTGGTCGGCTCTTGCGCGCAGGTCGGCAAGCGCGTTCATGTGAGCGCCGGCTCGCAGATCGGAGGCGTCATCGAACCGGTGGGGGCGCTGCCTGTCGTCATCGAGGACGACGTGCTGATCGGTGGAAACTGCGGCGTATACGAAGGGACGCAAGTGCGGCAGGGCGCCGTGCTCGGCGCCGGGACAATCCTGACTGCCTCGACGCCGGTCTACGACCTGGTGCGCGAAACCATCTATCGGCGGCAAGCTGACAGGCCCCTGGAAATTCCGCCCAACGCCGTCGTGGTTCCCGGATCGCGGCCGCTCGGGCGGCCGGGCACGTTTGCCGCCGGCCTAGCGATTTACGCGCCCATCATTATTAAGTATCGGGACGATAAGACCTCGGCCGCGACGCTGCTGGAACCGGATGTAAGATAGCTGACTCATGTTCAAACCTGCCGACCGAATCCGCCACATCAAGCCCTCGACGATCCGAAACATGTTCGATCGGGGCAAGGACTGCATCAATCTGGGTTTGGGAGAGCCGGCCTTCTTCGCGCCGGAAGTCATTCGGCAGGAGGCGGCACGCGTGGCGATGGAAGAAAAGCTGCCCTATACGCCGAATTTCGGTTTGGACGCGTTGCGCAGAAAAATTCTGGAGGAATTCTACGAAGGATCGGATGTCGAACGGGTCCTGGTGACGGCCGGATCACAGGAGGCGCTCTTCGCGACGGTTCTGGCCTTCATCAATCCGGGTGATGAAGTCCTGATACCCGATCCTGGATTCCTCGCCTATCCCACGCTGGTTCGAATCGCAGGGGGCACGGCTGTGACCTACCGGCTGCGCGGCGAGCGCTTTGAGTTTGACGGCGAGGCGTTCGAACGCGCGCTGTCACCCCGCACGCGCATGGTGTTGCTCAACAGCCCTTCCAACCCGACCGGCCAGGTATTGACGGCCGCCGATCTGGAGACGGTCGCCCGGCTGGTTAGGGGCCGCGATATTCTGGTTGTCTCCGACGAGATCTACCGCCACGTCTATTTCGAGCAGCTGTCCGCTTCCTATTACACCTTTGATCCGAATGCGCTGGTCGTGTCGGGATTTTCCAAGGCCTACAGCATGACGGGCTGGCGCCTCGGGTGGTTGTATGGTCCGGTCGAAGCACTCGAGCGCGTCAACCTGATCCACTCCTACGTGACCACGTGCGCCTCGACGCTGTCGCAGAAGGCCGCGCTGGCGGCATTCTCCGAGCAGGGGCGCCAACAGCGCGAAGAATTGCGCGTGCAACTGGGCCGCCGTCGCGACGCCATGATGCGGCAACTGGACACGCAGTTGGGTCTTCCGTTTGTCGAGCCGGTGGCGAGCTTCTATTTTCTTTTGGATGTCTCCCGTTTCGGAAGTTCAGCCGAAGTGGCCGAGCGCTGCCTGGCCGCCGGGGTCATTACGGTTCCCGGTTCGGCCTTTGGACCGGCCTGTGAAGGATTCCTCCGGCTGTCCTGTTGCGCCGAGCCGGCCATTCTGCAAGAAGGCGTTCGCCGCATCGCAAAAGCGTTGAACACAGTTACGAATTACGAGTTACGAATTACTAAGGACTAAGGACTAAGGACCAAGGACCAAGGACTAAGGACTAAGAGGACAAAGTTGGTTTGTGGCTCTGGTGTGACTTTGCCGGATCCACCGCGGTGCCGGGCGTCGCCGCCGCATTTCGTCCTTCGTCCTTAGTCCTTCGTAATTCGTCCTTCGTAGTTACACCGACTTTTCCAAGTCGATCACCTTGCTCTCGCCGAATTCGCGAATCTTGATGTCCTTGTTGAGCGAGGAGAGCTTGGTCAGCACTTCATGGATGCGGTTGGCGGCGGCCTCGGCTTCCAGCAGATTCTCCCGGACGTGTTTGGGCAGGCCGCCGGTCAGCAGGCACAGTTGCAGGTTGCCGATGACGCCGGTTAGCGGATTGCGGATCTCATGGTGGAGCGATCCGGACAACGTCAGCGTGTAGCGCAGCCGTTCCTGGAGCTGCTCGAGTTCTTTGCTTTGCAGTTCCTCTGTCACATCCCAGAAAATGGTCAGAACTCCGAGGGCTTGGTCGCCCGCTCCGTCCAATCGGACCTTGACCATTTTTATGGTCCGCATCTGGCCGTCGGGGTCGACCTCGTCTTCGACGATTTCCTGTGTTTTGTGCGAGGCCATTACATTCCGGTCGTGAGTGCGATAGCGTTCCGCCAGTTCGGCGGGGAACAGATCGAAATCAGTCCGGCCGATGACCTGACGCTCGGGCCTCTTGACGTAGGCCAGAAAGGCGGCGTTGCACCACAGCAAGCGTCCCTCGGGATCTTTGACGACAATCCTCTGGGGCAGATTTTTCAGTACATTGGCCTGAATAGCCTGTTTTGCGCGTGACCGTCGATACTGCGATTGGGAATGGTGTGCCGAGATGATCGCCCAGAGACAGGCCAGCATCATAAGCAGAACAGCACTGCCGCTTATTGTCACCGAAAGAATGCGTGACCGGCGCAGCTCCTGCTCGGTCTCGCGGTAGGATTCGTCCAGCCAGGTGGACGCCTGCGTCATTCCATCGGAAAAGACCTTCTTCTGAGTCAGATATTCGTCGCTTTCGAGCAGCGCTATCGCCTCGGTCGGGCCGCCCTGGCCGAGACGTGCGAAGGCGCGTTTCTCAACCTCCAGCAATCGCTGATTGGCCGCCCCCGCTTCGCGGACCTTGCGAGCCACATCCGGATCTGGAGATTGTTCCACTGCGCTGTTGAGCAGCGTAGCCAGTTCGCTGCGCAGCTGCCCATAGCGTGACTCATAATGGGAAACGCCGCTGACAGCGCCTAACTTGGCGTAGGAAGTCACCGCCTCGTCGAGGACAAGGATTCGTTGCAGCGCCGAGACCACCGCAACGTGCCGCTGGTGGAGTTCGAACGTGCGCCGCTGCAGAACGAAATAGTTCCAGACCAGGGCCGCGACCGCAACCACGGCCATGAGTAAAATGAGAACCACCCACGACGCGGGTATTTCGCGTTGCTTCATCCGGACAGCAACTCCTTATTCATCTGAATTGATACCAACAATATTGATCCTAGTGACGCTCTGCGGTGCAGTGAAAAACGGCTTCACCACAGAGACACAGAGGACACAGAGAAAACAATCAGCGGTGCTGCGATCGATGTTCATATTAGAGCTGGTTTTCTCTGTGTTCCTCTGTGGTCCTCTGTGCGTCTGTGGTGAAGCCGGTCAAAAATCGGCCCCCGTTTTCCCAAGTCGCCGCGGAGGCGGGTTAATATTATTGGTACCAATTCAGATGTTACAGTCCACTAGTGTCAAAAGCGGAGCCGCCCCCTCCTTTGTGGTCGCTTCCAACGGGCCACTCCCGGCGCCAATCGTTCGCAGGAAGTGTGCCGGGACAACCCGAGTATGTCAAGGTTTTCGCACCGTCGGGGGACGCACTGAAGTATAATAGAAACCGCATGAACATTGAGTCGCACTATTGGGCCAACCATACAGAGGCCCTCAAGCAGGAACTAAAGGAGATGCTTCCGGTCGATGAGTTGCGCCGGTTGCACCAACGGCGCGCGGGCCTGCATTTTCTGGTCATGCTGCGGCAGTTTGTGCTTTTGGGAGTCTGCTCGTGGGTGCTTTGGAACGTTCGGACGCCTTGGGTCTGGATTCCAGTGGCGCTGGTCCAGGGGTGGACGATTTTCAATTTCAGCATCCTGCTGCACGAAGTGTTGCACGACCTGGTCTTTCAGAAACGCCGCCCGGGATGGAAGAGACTTCTTGGGCTGCTGTATGCTTTCCCAAGTGGAATGTCGGCCACGCAGTTTACGACCTGGCATCTGGATCACCACGCCGAACTGGGATCCAGCACCGAAGACCCCAAGCGCTTTCACCTGTCGCCCAAAGTCAACAAGCGGTGGATCAAGCTGCTGTACTTCACGCCGGCGCTCTTTCCGATTTATTTCCGCGCAGCTCGCCGGGAAACCGCAACGTATCCACCCGAGGTGCAGCGCCAGATTGCATGGCAGCGTACGCCGACGATTGTGGCCCACCTGCTGATTCTGGCCGCGCTGTGCTGGGTCGGCGGCTTTTATCCGGCTGCGCGCGTTTACATCATCCCGTATTTCTTCGTGTTTCCCATCGCCTTTGCGATCAACCGCCTGGGACAGCATTACGACGTCGACCCGTCCGACCCGGCCCAGTGGGGCACGCTGGTTGCCGGTCACTGGTTTTGGGATTTTGCCTACCTATGGTCGAACTACCACCTCGAACACCACTACTTCCCGGGCGTGCCGTTTTATAATCTGCCGCGGCTGCAGCGTCTTTTGCAGCCCTTCTACGCGCGCCACGGAATGCGGCCGCGCGGGTACGCGCAGTTGATCTACGGATACCTGGTGGCCAACAACGCTCCGCACACGCGCTGGGAGGATGTGGCGGCACACCACGCGTCCAACGAAAAAATCGCCGACGTCTAGTCAGCCACCGGGATTTGTAAGCGCCGAAATTAACAGTGTCGCCAGCATCGCGAGCGGGTCCACGCCACAAGAAAAACACACCGGCAATCTCTTCCTTGTATTCCAGCTACCGACCCCTTCCCCCTTGAAAGTGGCCCGGCCTTCAGCCTGTGGCTTTTTCTCGAATTGAGCTCGCTCGAGTACAAGCGCCTCCTTCGCACAGAGTCGCGGTGGAACTCAAAAATCCTCTAGCGCGGATTGACACGGATTAAGCGGATTACTTCGCCGTGGCGAAAGCTCAATACGCCGTAATCCGTGTCTAATCCGTGTTAATCCGTTTAATCCGCGCTCAGGATTTTTAGTCCGGACTAACTCTTGACTAATCCCTAGAAAAAATTCAGCGAGGCGTGGGTCGCGTGGGGCTGGACAATCCGCAGCCAGTGCTGGAACTGCGGGTGGCGGCCGTGGACGACGTCAAAGTAGGTCTGCTGGATGCGCTGCGTGGCAGGACCCGGCACGCCGGTTCCAACCGGGTTGCCGTCAACTTCGCGAATAGGCGTCACTTCACAGGCTGTCCCCGTAAAGAACGCTTCGCTGGCCGTTGCGAGATCTTCCAGCGTCAGCACGCGGATCTGGACTTCCAAGCCGAGCGACCGGGCCAGCTCGAGAACGCTGTCCCGCGTAATTCCCGGAACCACGGCGCTCTCCGCATCATTGGTCACAAGCTTGCCGTCGATTACCAGGAACAGATTTTGTCCCGATCCGCCCGCCAAGCGTCCGGCGGCGTCCAGCATCAGAACTTCGCTGTAACCGCGGTCGGAACCTTCGCGCGCAGCCAGCGCTGCGGTCGCATAGTGGCCGCTGGCCTTAACGGCCGTATGCAGGCTGTCCCGGCCCGGCTTGCGCCAGTGGGAAAGCGTCACGCGCACTCCCTTACGCAATCCTTCCTGTCCCAGGTAGGTATCCCAGACCCAGCACAAAACAGCCACGTGCACCGGACAGTCCCGCGCCGAGATCGACAGCGTGCCGGAGCCGTAAAAGGCGATCGGGCGGATGTAGCAATCCGTGTACGAATTGGCTTCGACGATGGAAACGGCGGCCCGTTCAATCTCGGCGGGCGTAAATGGAATATGCATCCCGTAGCTGTCGGCCGCCTGAAAAAAGCGTTCGACGTGATCGCTCAGGCGAAAAATCGCCGGCCCTCGGTCGGTGTGATAACAGCGGATCCCGTCAAAGATCCCCGTTCCGTAATGCAGACTGTGCGCGCCGACGTGAACCTGAGCTTCTTCCCAGGGGCGAAGTGCGCCGTTCATCCAAAGCGATCTGCTACTGTTCGCTGCCATTGCCCTCACTCATCGCAATTACGGCCTACTGCCTACTGCCTACTGCCTACTGCGTCGACGGCCTCCGATTTTTTGGTCCAGGCCATCATGCGGCGGAGCCGCTCGCCCACCCGTTCGATTTCCAGCGATCGTTCCCGCTCGCGCTGGCCCAGGAATTTCTTCTGCCCGGTCCGATTCTCTGCGATCCATTCACGGGCGAAGCTACCGTTTTGGATCTCTTCCAGGATCTTCTCCATGGCAGCCCGTGTCTCGGCGTTGATGACGCGCGGCCCGCGCGTGTAGTCGCCATACTCGGCGGTGTCGCTGACCGAATAACGCATATAGCTGAGCCCGCCCTGATAAATCAAATCGACGATCAGCTTCATTTCGTGCAGACACTCGAAGTAGGCGATCTCAGGCTGGTAGCCTTTTGACACCAGGACATCGAAGGCGGTCTTGATCAGTTCGGAAATTCCACCGCAGAGCGCTACCTGCTCACCGAACAGATCGCTTTCTGTTTCCTCCTTGAAGGTGGTCTCCAAAACTCCGGCGCGCGTCGACCCGAGAGCACGCGCATAGGAAAGAGCGCGGGCACGGGCCTTGCCCGTGGCGTCCTGGTGGACGGCCAGCAGCGCGGGCGTCCCCTGTCCTTCCTGGTACAGCTCGCGAACACGGTGGCCGGGGCTCTTGGGCGCCACCATCGTTACATCGACGTTGGCCCGCGGCTTGATCTCTCCAAAGTGGATGTTGAAGCCGTGGGCGAACATCAACATGTTTCCTGCAACCAGGTGGGGCTCGATGCTCTCGTGGAAGATCTTCCCCTGGCTGGTGTCCGGCGTCAGGATCATCACGATGTCGGCCCAGGCGGCGGCATCATCGACATTTTTGACGATCAGTCCGGCGGCTTCCGCCTTGGCGCGCGAGGCGCTTTCCGGATGGAGTCCGACTACGACCGAGACGCCGCTATCGCGCAGATTCAACGCGTGCGCGTGTCCCTGGCTGCCGTAGCCGATAATGGCGACCCGCTGGTCGGCGATGATGGAAGCATCTGCATCGGAGTCGTAATAGATAGTTGCTGGCATGAAGTTGTCACCTCTCAAGTGATCTTATTATGGTTTTGTTTTGCAAAATGTTCTCAACGAATTCTTACTGCAGTCCCGATCCTGAAGCCCGGGTGACCTTCAGAGGCTCGGAGTCTGGAAGCCTGCTCCACTCGAAGGCATCCTGGTCGGTCACCTCGGCATGGAGGACTTCGATCAAGCGATCCAGCTGCTGGATCATATGCTCGAGGGGCGCCCGGGAGTCGTCGCTGGCAATTAGAATCTGGACCAAGCCCGCGTCGCTGTGCGGCAGCATCAACAACTTTTCGATGGGGTATCGCTTACCCGCAAACAAGGTGGTGATGCGGGCCAAAATATCCGGCCTGTTTTCGGCCACGATTGAAAAGTTTACTTTCATAGCAAACCGTCCCTGACCCCTAACCCCTGACCCCTGACCCCTGCCCTCAAACCGACACCAGCGCTTTTTTCAACACCGGGGAGATCACCATATCATCCACGGCGGCGCCCGGTTTGATCATCGGGTAGACGTTCTCGCCCGGATCGACCCGGATGTCAAGCACGACCGGACCAGGTGTGCCCAGGGCCTCGGACAAACGGGCCGGCAATTCGGCCGGTGAAGAGACCGTCATCCCGAGTGCGCCGTAGGCCTGCGCGATCTGGGCAAAGTTGGGCGAAACCATCGCGCTTTCCGAATAGCGCTCTTCGTAGAAAAGCTCCTGCCACTGGCGGACCATTCCGAGAAACTGGTTGTTGATCAGCAACACCTTGACCGGCAGTTTGTATTCGACGGCGGTTGCGATTTCCTGAAGCGTCATCTGGAAGCCGCCATCTCCGACGACGGCCAGCACTTGGCGCTCGGGAAAAGCCATTTGTGCGCCGAGTGCAGCCGGGTATCCAAAACCCATCGTGCCGAGGCCGCCCGATGTGATCCAGGAGCGCGGGTGGCGGAAGGGTAAATACTGGGCCGCCCACATCTGGTGCTGTCCGACGTCGGTTGTTACGATGGCGTCGGGCTGCTTCTGCCGCGCGATTTCCTGCAGCGCATATTGCGGCTTGATGACCTGGTCGCTTGGTTCGTAGGCCAGCGGATATTCATCGGCCCAGTGCCGCAGCGTGCGCAGCCACGCGGTACGAGTGGCCGGGGCTTTGGCTTTGCGCACATCCAGTTCGCGATTGAATTGTTGCAGCGCCCAGCGGATGTGGCCGAGCACGGGAAAGTGCGCGGCGACGTTTTTTTGAATCGAAGTCGGATCGATGTCCACGTGCAACACCCGAGCCTGTTTGGCAAAGAGCTCCAGTTTCCCGGTAACGCGATCGTCGAAGCGAAGGCCGAGACCGATCAGCAGATCACACTTCTGAATGGCCAGATTGGCCTGACAAGTGCCGTGCATTCCGAGCATCCCCAGGCACAGCGGGTGGTCGGGCGGGAAGCCGCCGATTCCCATCAGCGTCAGATCGACGGGGATCTGGAGTTTTTCGGCGAAGGTGCGCAGTTCGGCCGAAGCGTTGCCGTGATTGATCCCGCCGCCGGCCAGAATCAGAGGCCGTTCGGCCTCAAGCAGCGCGTCGGTAGCGGCGCGGATTTGGTCCTGGTTCCCTTCGTAGATGGGATGGTAGCCGGGCAGTCGGATTTCGCCCGTAGTGTCCATTTCCGCTTGAGCCAACAGAACGTCTTTGGGAATGTCCACCAGCACGGGACCTGGCCGGCCTGTGGTGGCAATGTGGAAGGCCTCGCGAATGGCCCGCGGCAGCTCGTCAACGGAACGAACCAGAACATTGTATTTCGTGCAGGCGCGGGTCAGTCCGACAACATCGGCCTCCTGAAAGGCATCTTTCCCGATCAGC
>JBPCNK010000322.1:0-4427 GCA_051001345.1 Acidobacteriota bacterium
AGTTCGCCCGCCGGATTGCTCCGGCTCACGCTGTCCTTGGTTACATGTCGAACAGGCAATTACATGATGTGGTCCTTTCACCACACTAGATCAGCCAGGCTTTTCCTGGCGTACCGAACGAAGAGAGTGGTGATATTGACACACGTGGCAAGAACTCGATGGTCACCGCTCTCTTCGTTCGCGGCACTGACACCTCTGCGTCTCTGCGGTGAATGCCTTTTGTGAATAATGCCGGTAAGCGAAAGCGCGTTGGGCATTCTATGAGAATCCCGTATTCAAGAAGAGTTTCAATCCTGCTGGCCGTCGCCGTTGTCGTGGCGTCCCTTGCACGGGTCACATCGGCCCAGACGGACGGCCTGGATGATCTCCAACGCGCATTCCAGCACCCGCCGGACGAATCCCGAATCATGATGCGCTGGTGGTGGTTCGGCCCGGCGGTGACCAAGGCGAAACTCGAGCGTGAAATGCGCCTGATGAAGGAAGGCGGGATCGGCGGCTTTGAGGTGCAACCTGTCTACCCGCTGGCGCTGGATGATTCGGCCACGGGGTCGAGGATGAAAGCCGTCAGCTCGGAAGTAAGCTGGCAGCGCTACTTCGGCCCGATGTTGCGCTGTCGCCGGCGGTCCCCGAGATTGGATTCATTCACCGAGCGACTGCCGACGCTGAGATTTACTTCCTGGCCAATACGTCCAACATACGCCAGAGCGTCAAAGCCACATTTCGGGTAGATAGCCTGCAAGCCGAAGAGTGGGATCCGTTCTCCGGGCGCATTTCAACGGCAAGCGTGGAGGCTGCGCCGGGCCAAGGCAGAACGCTCGCGCTTGACTTTGAGCCGTACCAATCCCGCGTCCTGGTATTCACGAAGCGGACTCTTTCGCCTCACGCGAGTCGTAGTTTGGCCACAATTCCCTCTCCAATTGATTTGAGCAGCGGCTGGCAAGTTGTTTTCGGACCCAATAGCAAAGTGGTCTTGATGGACCACTTGCGGTCCTGGACGGAGGACGAGGAGACACGTTACTTCTCCGGCGCGGCTACCTACGAGAAGGACGTGATCGTGCCGGAGAGCATGCTGGAAAACGGACTGGCCGTGCGGCTGGATTTCGGAGCAGGGCAACCGATACCGGAGCGGCCTGCCAGGGCAGGAATGCGGGCCTGGCTTGACGCCCCGGTCCGGGACGCGGCCGTGGTCTACATAAATGATCAACGCGCCGGATCGGTCTGGTGCCCGCCCTATTCACTGGACGTGACGGCTCTGCTGCGGCGCGGCAAAAACACGATCCGGATTGTGGTAGCCAATCTCGCGATCAACCAGATGGCCGGACGCGCTCTACCTGATTATCGACTTCTCAACCTGCGTTACGGAGTCCGCTTCGAAGCGCAAGACATGGACAAAGTGCAGCCTGTTCCTGCCGGGTTGCTCGGGCCGATTCGTTTGATCCAGGAGTAATGTCCGAGCCACGAGCGTAAGCGAGTGGGCAACCCATGGCGGCATTTTGGACATGACCGCCTGCGATTGCCCACTCACTTATGCTCGTGGCTCGGACATGGGCACATGCGCGCTACTTCCCGGCTGGCACGCGACGCTTCAACTCCTCAAACCAGTTCATCACCAGGTTCAACTGCGTAGGCGCAGATTCTTGTTCAATTGGTTTTAGCGCCACGAACCGCCGGCCATCGGCAGACACATCGAGTGCTCCGTCGAGGCGCGCTTCGAAGAGCACTCTGGGCTTTTCGGCCCGAAAGTCAGGTTGCAAGGTGACGGCAACCGCCATCATCTTGTCGTCACTCCGATAGAAAATCTCGCCGCCACCGCGTGGCCACAGCGGCGCAGTGCCGCCGTCGCTGGAAACCTGGACTTTTCGCCCACCCCCAGGAAATGGTTGCACGTAAATATCAAAACGCCCCGCCTCGTTGGATTGATACGCGAGCCACCGTCCGTCCGGCGAAAGCGCTGCATTGCCCTCACTGAATTGCGTCCGGAGGAAAGGCCGTGGCTTGCGTTCTCCCTCAATCGGTAGGATCCAGATGTCCGATCCAGTCGACGGATCGTTCTCGGTGTAAACCAGCGTTTTGCCGTCCGGCGACCAGGAACCGGCATACTGGGTGTTCACGCTAGTGGTGAGCCGCTCCTCACTGCCGCTGCCGTCCGCCGATTTCCAGAACAAGTTTTTGGTCGGAAGCCCGGAACTGAAGGTAACCCGCTTGCCGTCGGGCGTCCATAACGGAACGATATTGTCTCCCCCGAAGGTCAGACGGTTGGAAATGCCACGATCGATCTCATAGATCCAGACATCTCGGTGCGGCCCTTCGGTGTTATTTCTCGCCAATCGCCGGCCATCCGGCGAGAGGCGATAGAAGCGACTCATGCCCCGGATCTGTGCCAGTGTCTGGACATCGCCTTTGCGGTCGACCCATAGGACCGTGCGGTCGGCTTCCCCAATAACACCGGGAAGATAGCCGAGCAGTCCCTCGGAGGAAAGGCTGAAATGCGCCCCTCCGGACAAGTTCGTCATGAGGCCTTCGATGACGGACACTGCCGGGCCGGTCAGCTTGAGTTGCTTAAGATCAAATGGTGCTGCCAGCAACCCTTCCGCTCGCGCATAAACCAAATGCCCCAGCCCCTCGGGCTCGCTCATGGTAGGAACATAGCGTGCAAAGCTGCCGCCTCGCAGTAGCAACCGTCGTTCGCCCGTTTCCAGGATGTGCACGGCAATGCTTCCACCGTCGAAACCGGTATCATTCCAAATCGTGAAGAGCACCGCCTTTCCTCCGGGCAAGAACTGGGGCCAACGATGGCTCAATTCTCCTTCGTTCAGCGTAGTAAGCGGTTGAGGTGTACCTCCATCGCTGGAAACCCGCGAGAGCCCGGCGATGCCCGTTGGCGAAAACACGATCATGTTGTCGGGACCCCAGGCTTCACCGCGGGGAACGGGCGCGTCGCAGATCGTCACGGGACGAGCGCCGAGGATGGAAACCTTCATGAGTTTGCCGCCGGCAAAAAATCCAATCCATTGGCCATCCGGTGAAAAAAAAGGATTGGAAGCTCCGTCAGTGCCACCAAGGGGCGTACTCTCGAGCCGATCCAGAGAACGCGAGTACAGCTGCGTGCGTCCGCCAGAACTGGCCGAGTACACAACGTGGAGGCCATCGGGCGAGACGGCCACGGCAGAACCGCGACCGAGGGCCACGGTTGTTTTCGGTGGCAGCGTCAGTGTAACCCAGGCAGTCCGCCGAGCCGCCTGTCGAGGTTCCCGGAGGTTATTCCACACGGCCCAAGCGGCGATGATGGTCAACAGCAGACAAATCAGCCAAGGGATCGCCGGGTTCGACCGCGCGGCTGGCATGCGAGCCGGCGCAGCTTCGGGCGCCGGCAGGGAAAACGTTGCCAGCGCTTCGTCAATCTCAATTCGAGCGTCAGCGATATCATGAAGACGCTGTCGTGGATCTTTTTGCAGGCATCGACGCAGCAGGTCGCGAATCTTCGCCGGCGTTTCCGGAGGCAGCGCCCGCCAATCGGGATCCTCTCTAAGGAGTGCCGCCAGCGTATCGGAAATGGTTTCTCCGGCAAACGGCTTGCGGCCCGAAAGAGTTTCATACAGTACGCAGCCGAAGGCCCAAATATCGGTTCGCTTATCGAGCGATTTGCCGCGCGCCTGCTCCGGGCTCATGTAGGCGGCCGTGCCCAGAATCACCCCTTCGCCCAGGCTGTGCAGCGCCACCGTCGGGGACGCGGACAAATCGGGCGAAGCTTCCTCCGAAACAAAAGTCTTGGCCAAACCAAAGTCGAGCACCTTGACTTTGCCGTCAGGCGTGATCTTGACATTGGCAGGCTTCAGGTCTCGATGAATGACCCCCCGTTCGTGCGCAGCCTCAAGCGCTTCGGCAATCTGGCGGCAGATGGTCAGCGCTTGCTGGACTTCCTCAGACTCGGACCACACGCTGCCCGCGCTGGCGGCTTTGCGGCGTGGGGCTGCTGTGCCGATCCAGTCGGCCAGCGTTTGACCATCAATCAATTCCAGAACCAGGAACAGTTGGCCGTCGGACTCTTCCAGTCCGTAGATGCTGCCAATATTGGAATGATTCAATGAGGCTAGCAGCCGGGCTTCGCGCTCAAAGCGCGCCAACCGTTCGGGATTGACGGTGAACGCCTCAGGCAAGACCTTGATCGCAACGTCACGGCCCAACTTGGTGTCACGCGCGCGATACACCTCGCCCATGCCGCCCGCGCCCAGGGGAGCCTCAATCTGATAAGAACAAAGTCGCTTACCAACAGCCAACGCCATGGATTAAGGCGGATTATACTAGCCCAACTTCCGCGGTCTTCTGACCAAGTGAGGTGATTTTAGCGGCAGATGGCCACAGAGCCCTTTGTTTTCAACGCCCGGCTTTTGGGAGCGCCATAATAGTGACTAACGTTATCCATTTAT
>JBPCNK010000323.1:0-4680 GCA_051001345.1 Acidobacteriota bacterium
CGATTGCCCACTCTCTTACGCTCGTGGCTCTGAGCAGCGCAGCTATGATTTATTAGCGCCTGAATCGACGCTGGAGCGTCTAAGAAATTGGAATGGCTGACGAATCAAGGAATTGGCGCGAGAAGACCCTGGAGTTGCTCGGATTGAGGGTGTCGGCTGCCGAGCAACTGCGCTATCGCGACCCCTACAACCTGCTCGAAGATCCCGGCGTCCATGACCGGCATCTCAAAATCGCGATTGTCGCGGCCTTCCTTTTTCACGTCGTTTTGTTCCTGATTCCGCTGGCACGCACGGCCGAACGGATTTTCATCCCCAACGAAGATGTCGTGATGCTGACGCCACTGGACCTCACCCAGGCCGGCGCGCCGGCCGGTGGAGACAGCCCAAAACTGGAGCCAGCGATGTCCAAACCGACCCCTACCATCGTGCCGGTTCCCGACCCAACGCCAGACGAGCCCGAACCAATTCGCGAGGTCGAGGAAAAGATCACGCCCGCCCCCGCCGTCGAAGGTCCTAAGGGCGAATCGGCCGGAAGTGGCGGCGGACCGGGCGGAACAGGGCCCGGCCTGGGTGGAACCGGCGGCGATATTTATCACGTCGGCGCGGGTGTGACGCCGCCGGTAATACTCGTCCAAACGCGGCCTTCCTATACCGACGACGCTATTCGGGCCAAGGTAGAGGGAGTGGTCCTGCTGCAGGCCGTCATCCGCAAGGATGGAACCATCGACAGCTTCCGGGTGTTGCGCGGACTGGGCCACGGCCTGGATGAAAGGGCGATCCAGGAAATCTCAGCCAAATGGCGCTTTCGGCCCGGCACACTCGGCGGCCGTCCCGTCGACATCCAAAGCGAAATCGAAATCACGTTCACTCTGCGTTAGGCCTTCCGGATTCAAGTCTGAGGAGGTCTTGCCAGGATCGTATTCGTGAGGGTGAGTGAATTCCACAATTGGGGATTGGGGACTGGGGATTGGGGATTGAATTTGTGATTGCGGATTTCGGATTGCGGAGTTGATTGGCGATTGTGGATTGGGAGATTTCGGATTGTATTGCGGATTTGGTTTGGATGAAGGACACCGATGAAAGCAGTGTGACCCTGGCCTTAACCCCCAATCGGCAATCACCCAATCTGAAATGCAATCCTCAATTCTCCAATCTACAATCCCGAATCAACTCCGCAATCCACAATCCACAATCGCAAATTCAATCCCCAATCCCCAATCCCCAATCCCCAATTTTCGAATGAGCCGAAATTTCGGATTGTGGATTGCCCCAATCCCCAATTCGCATCCCTGAAGCTTGACCCCTGCTTTCGTGTTAGATTCAAACCTTTGCCCGGAGCCCCTTTTGTCAGAAAAGCCGCTCAAAGAGACCGTCAACCTGCCGCGCACTTCGTTTTCGATGAAGGCGAATCTGGCGCTCAACGAGCCGAAGTTTTTGGAAAAATGGGAGCGCGAGGATCTCTACGGAAAACTCCGCGAAGCGCGCCGCGGCCATCCCGTTTTTGTGCTGCATGATGGGCCCCCGTACGCCAACGGCGTCATCCACCTCGGCCATGCCCTCAATAAGATTCTCAAGGACCTGATCGTCAAATCCCGCAGCATGGAGGGCTTCTGGGCGCCCTATGTACCAGGTTGGGACTGTCACGGACTCCCCATTGAGATCAAAGTCGACAAGGATCTCGGCTCCAAAAAACGCGGCCTTTCGCAGGTGGAAATTCGACGCGCATGCCGCAGCTACGCCGAAAAGTATGTCGCCATCCAGCGCGATGAATTCAAACGCCTCGGAATCTTCGGCGAGTGGGACGATCCGTACCTAACGATGAGCTACCAATACGAAGCGAGCATCGCGCGCGCGTTCGGCAAGTTCGTCGGCCGGGGGAGCGTCTACAAGGGCCTCAAGCCGGTTCACTGGTGCATCTCGTGCCGAACGGCGCTCGCCGAGGCCGAAGTCGAGTACTCCAACCACACCAGTCCCTCCGTGATCGTGCGTTTTCCTTTTCCGGACGCCGGACGGGCCGCCGCTGAACTGAAAGGCTCCGACTGTTCCATCCTCATCTGGACGACGACACCCTGGACGCTGCCGGCCAACCTTGCCATCGCGTTTCATCCCGAGTATGTCTATGTCGCCGTCCGCGTAGCGGGTCACGTTTACATTCTGGCCAGAGACCTGCTGGAGAGCGTCGCCCGTAAAGCGGGCTGGAGCGAGCCGGTCATTGTGGCCGAGTTCGAAGGGAAACAACTGGAGAAACTTTCGGCGCGGCATCCCTTCATCGACCGGCCGTCCCTGCTGGTGCTGGCCGACCACGTCACGCTCGATCAGGGTACCGGGGCTGTTCACACCGCGCCGGGCCACGGCGCCGAAGACTACATGCTCGGACAACAATACGGTCTGGAGATCTACAACCCCGTGGACGGTGCAGGCCGCTTTGTCCCGGAGGTCGAACACTTCGCGGGAATGCAGGTGTTTGACGCCAACACCGCGATCATCGACCATTTGCGCGCGCGCGGGGCCCTGGTCGCGACTGAAAAATTCTCGCACTCGTACCCGCACTGCTGGCGTTGCCACAACCCCGTGATATTCCGCGCCACGCCGCAATGGTTTATTGCGATGGATCACGCCGGGCTGCGGCAAAAGGCGCTGGAGGCCATCGCGGGTGTTTGCTGGCTGCCGGCCTGGGGCCAGGAGCGCATCTCCAACATGATCGCCACCCGTCCCGACTGGTGCATCTCCCGGCAGCGCATCTGGGGCGTCCCGATTATCGTCTTCTACTGCTCGTCCTGCGATGAAATCCTGCTGGACCGCAACGTGGTCGAACACGTTGCCGCTATCTTCGAGAAGGAGGGCGCCGACGCCTGGTTCACGCGCGAAGCAGCAGAACTCGTACCACAGGGTACGCGTTGCGCCAAGTGCGGCGGCGCTGCGTTTACCAAGGAGTTCAATATCCTCGACGTCTGGTTTGATTCCGGCGCCAGCCAGGAAGCCGTGCTCGGCCGGCGCGCAGACTTGCCCTGGCCCGCCGACGTCTACCTGGAAGGCGGCGACCAGTATCGCGGCTGGTTCCACAGTTCGCTGCTCGTGGGCGTGGCCTGCCACGGCGGCGCGCCGTATCGGACCGTCATCACCAACGGGTGGACGCTGGATTCCGAAGGCCGCGCCATGTCCAAGTCGCTCGGCAATGTCATTTCTCCGCAGGAGATCATTAAGAAAAGCGGCGCGGAAATCCTGCGCCTCTGGGTCAGCTCGATTGACTATCGCGAAGACGTGCGGCTGTCCGAGGAAATCCTCGCGCGGCTGAGCGAGGCCTATCGCAAGATTCGAAATACGTTTCGCTACCTGCTGGGCAATCTCTACGACTTCAATCCGGCGACCGACAGCGTGCCGCGCGGCCAGATGCTGGAGATTGATCGCTGGGCGCTGGCCGTCACCGCGCAAGTTTCAACGCGCGTGCGCAAAGCGTACGTCGATTACGAGTTTCACGGTGTCTATCACGCGCTGCACAATTTCTGCGTTGTCGAAATGTCCTCGCTGTACCTGGATATTCTCAAGGACCGGCTCTACACGGCTGCGGCTTCCTCTTTGGCGCGGCGATCGGCGCAGACAGCTCTCTATCAGATTGCCGACAGCCTGTGCCGGCTGCTGGCGCCGCTGCTTCCCTTCACCGCCGAGGAGGCATGGCTGGAGCTGACCGGAAACAATGCAGACAGCCGGTCGATTCATCTGATGGAGTTTGGCGGCCAGGCGGAATCATGGGCCGACGGCGATCTGCTCGCGAACTGGAAGCTGCTGCTGGAAATCCGCGAGGTCGTTTCGAAGGCGCTCGAGGAGGCGCGCCAGAAAAAAGAAATCGGTCAGTCCCTGGAGGCCTCCGTCCAACTGGAAGCTGGGCCGACGACGCTCGATTATCTGGAACATTTCCGGCCGGATCTGCGTTTTATTTTTATCGTTTCGCAAGTCGAACTGGCGCCGACGTCCGATGCGATCGAGGCGCCGGGTGTGCGCGTCGCCGTCGGTCGGGCGGCGGGCCAGAAGTGCGAACGCTGCTGGACCTACTCGCAGTCGGTTGGCGGCGATGGGAGGTATCCTACAGCCTGCGACCGATGTGTCGCGGCGCTTGAGGAAATGGGTTACGCGGGATGAGCCGCAAGCTGAGTTTTCTGCTGACGACCACCGTGGTCGTTCTCGATGTGCTGACCAAGCGCTGGGCCGTGGCTGTGCTTCGTCCGCTGACGAACATGGAACTGATTCCGGGATTCCTCGATCTGAACTACGCCGAAAACAGCGGCATCGCCTTCGGGCTGTTCGACCGTTCCGATTCGGCCTTCAAGCCGCTAATCCTCATGGCGCTGGCCGGCGTCGCAGTTCTGGTCGTTCTCTTTTCGATGTCCCGGACGCCGCGCGACAACCGGCTGCAGCATTTTGCGCTGGCCATTCTGCTGGGCGGCATCGTCGGCAATTTCATCGATCGTCTGACGGCAGGAACGGTCGTCGATTTCGTCGATCTGCACTGGCGCGAGGCCTATCACTGGCCGACCTTCAATCTCGCCGACGCCGCCATCACCTGCAGTGTCTTTGTCATCGTCTTCGAGACTGTATTCGGCGCCCGAAATCCGGCCGCAACAGAGCATTGACAAGTCGGTGCCGCGAACGTCAGTGCCGCGAACGTCAGTGCCACGAACGGAG
>JBPCNK010000324.1:0-15532 GCA_051001345.1 Acidobacteriota bacterium
AGCACAAACAGCCGGTTGTTCGGACGAGTTTTTTCTTTGTTTTTCCTTTGGGTCCTCGGTGCCTCTGGGGGGAACCCGCTTTTCACTGCACCGCAGAGCGTCACTAGGATCAATGTTGTTGGTACCAATTCAGATGTTACAGCCCACTAGTCTCTCGCTTGAGAATATCCCCGAGAATCTGCGGACGCCTGCACTGGAGATTGTCGCGCGCCTGGATGCTGCCGGACATCGCACCTATTTTGCGGGCGGATCGGTTCGCGACCTGCTCCTGGGACGTCCAATATCCGACATCGACATCGCCACCGATGCGCCGCCCGAGCGGATTGCCGAGTTGTTTGCTCACACGCTGTCTGTCGGCGCCCAATTCGGCGTGATGATCGTCGTGACGCCGGGTGCTTCCTACGAGGTGGCGACATTCCGAAATGACGGCGCTTACCTGGACGGTCGCCGTCCTTCGGAGGTCCGCTTCGGATCCGAACAGGACGATGCCGCGCGCCGCGACTTCACGATCAATGGGCTCTTTCTCGACCCTCGCAGCGGACAGGTCATCGATCACGTCGGCGGCCTCGCCGATCTGGGCTCGCGCACCCTGCGCGCCATCGGCGACGCCAACCGGCGTTTTGCGGAGGACAAGCTTCGATTGCTGCGCGCCGTCCGCTTTGCGTGTAATCTTGGATTTGAAATCGAGGCCTCAACGCTTGCGGCCATTCAACGCCTGGCAGCGGGCATCAATCAGGTCAGCCGCGAACGGGTGCGTGATGAACTCAATCGAATGCTGGTGGGCGCCCATCCAGCCCGCGCGCTCGAGATCATGCAGTCAACCGGCCTGCTGGCCCAGGTTTTGCCCGAAGTAGACCGCATGGTGGGCGTGACACAGCCTCCGGAATTCCATCCCGAAGGAGATGTGTTCGTGCATACCTGCCTGATGTTCCGGCTGTCCCCGCGCCGGTCGGCGACACTTGGCTGGGGCATTCTGCTGCACGACGTGGGCAAGCCGCCGACACGCGTCGTCAAGGAACGCATCCGCTTCGATGGCCACGTTGAGATCGGCGCGCGCATGGCGGCCGACATCGGCCGAGGATTGCGCCTGGCCAGCGGCGAGATCGAACAGGTGGTCGACCTGGTCGACAATCATCTACGCTTCATGCATGTCACTGAAATGCGTGAGAGCAAGCTGAAGCGCTTTCTGCGCAAGGAGAACTTCGCCGAACACCTGGAGCTGCATCGTCTGGACTGCCTGGCCAGCCACGGCGACCTGACCAACTACGACTTCTGCCGCGCGCGTCTGGCCGAACTCTCCACCGAACAGATGGCGCCGCCGCGCCTGCTCAGCGGCGACGACTTGATCGAATTGGGCTACGCGGCCGGTCCACTCTTCCGCACGATTCTCGAGCATGTCGAGGATGCCCAACTCGAAGGGGCGCTCCCCGACAAGACCGCTGCCTTGGTTTGGGTGCGGGTGCACTTCCCGCGCTGAACACTAACTTTGAAAAGCACAGCAACAAAATACGAAGGACGAAGTACGACCTGCGCTGAGATTTATTTTAATTCGCCTTAGTCCTTCCTTAGTCTCTAGGCCGGATTATTCACAAAATGAAAAGCCTAGTCACGAATTACACGAATGATACGAAAAAAGTTTTGCAGTTCAGCTGCTGGGCTCAGAACCGGGATCGATCGCGTCTGAATCAGTGTTCGTGATAATTCGTTAAATTCGTGAAATTCGTGACTAGATTTTTCATCTTGTGAATAATCCGGGCTAGTCCGGCCCAGTCCTTAGTCCTTTGTAATTCGTAACTCGTAACTCGTAATTCGTAGTTCAGTCCTTGGGTCGACGCAATACGACCAGATCTTCGTGGCCGTTTAGGCCCCGCTCGAGGTACTCGACGATCTCAAAGTCCTTGGACAACTCGCGCACGTGACGCGCCCTTTGATCGGCGGCCGACGGGCCGCGCAGCCAACGCCACCAACCCGATACAGGCTGGAAGGCCGCCAACCCGCCGTGAGTCGACAGTACAACCAGGCCGCCCGGCGCGACAACTCGTCGCAGTTCGGCTAGCCAGGCAGGCCACGCGGTCCTTTTCACCTCATGGAGTGTCGAGCAGCCGATCACTAGATCAAAACTACGATCCGGATAGCGCGTCGGCGGATCGGCGCCCATCGATTCGAACGTTGCCGTCGGAAGATGCCGGCGGCACCACGCAATCGCCTCGTCATCGCGGTCGCAGCCGCAAATCTCGGGCCGGCTGCCCTGCAGCGCCGGATCCTGCAAAAGGTGCGCCGTAATGCGGCCAAAGCCGCAACCCCAATCCAGCAGCCGTCCAATGCCGCTCCACCCGCCACTGCGATGAACCGCATCGAACAGATCGGTAAACATTTTCAGCCCGCGGCTGCGAAATACTTCGGCCGATTCGCCTCCGGCCTTTGGCACAGGCGCCGGAATCGTTTGGTCCAGACCCGCGCGATAGAAGGTGCTCAGCCGCGTTATCGCCTGTTCGCGCCGGTAGCCGATGACGTCGATCCGACCGGCGGCCGCCTCGGATTGGAGCGCGTCCCAGTGGAATTGAAAGCCGGAGTTGCCGCTGTGCTCCAACAGCGGATAGGTTTCCGCTACGTCGCTGCGGTGCATCCAGCGCGCGGCGCCCCGGTTGCGCCCGTTCCACCAAACCTCCGTCGTATCCAAATCGCCGTCGGGTAGCATCAGCCAACCTTCGACCCTCAACATCCACTCGGAAAACGAAGTGTGTTCGATGGAGCCGGCAGCCGCCGGAAGTCGCTCGATTTCAGTAGCCGCAAGGAGACTATCGCCGGCTTTCTCTTCCTCGACTGAGCCGGGGCAGGCAGGAGCCATCTCGGATTCGCAAAATTGTCCGTCGTCGCGCAGCCCGAGCAGCTTCCAGGGTTTGAATCCGTAGCGTCGCCCTTCCAGATGCCACTCCTTGCGGGCAATGTCCAGATAGTGAAACGAGCGGGGAACAAAGAAACGTTTGTGCGTCGGGTCCCCCAGGGCGCCTTCGGGCCAGCTCACCGCGTTGGGAACGCGCAGCCAGAAGACTCCATCAGACTGCAACAGACGATGGATCTCATTCATCGCAGTGAGGAATTGGTTGTTGTCGAGGTGCTCGAGGACGTTGTCGGCCTCGATGCGTGAAAACACCTGATCGCGGAAAGGCAGTTTTTTTCCCAAGTCCAGGAGGATGTCGGCCGGCACGATCCGATCGGCGTTGATGAATCCCGGCTTGTGTTTTTCGCCGCAGCCCAGATTAAGCTTCATCGCACGGATCGTCAGGGCGCGGAAAAAGACCGCAGACTGGAAGCGCTCGCCCCGCTGAAAGCCTGCCGCAAATCCTTTTTTGAGCGCCGCATTGCCTCTATACTTACACAATGCCTGCGCGAAGAAAAGCGTCCCAATCTACGCCCGCTTGATCCAAGTGAGAACGCTCCTCGATTCCTGCCTGAAGTATTTTGATTACTTCTGTTTTCTGCCCGGCATCGCGCGGCTGCCCCCGCCGCTGGCCTACAGGCTGGCGCGGCTGCGGGGCAGTTGGGTGTTTTGGAGTCGCGAGGAGTCGCGCCGGCACGCCATCGCATCGGTTCGCCGCGCCTTTCCGGACTTCACCGCCGAAAAGGCCCGCGACGTCATCCGCCGGCACTTCCAGATCAAATCTTGCGACGAGATGGAGACATTCTGGTACGACCGCCCGGTTGACTTTCTCGAGCGGCTGGTTCGATCCGAGGGATTCGATGGATTGCGCCAGGCAATCGAGCGGCGGGATCCGGTTTTGATCTTTTCCGGGCACTTCAACAGCGTCGGACTCTTTATTGTTTTTTTGGGAAGGAGCGGGATCAGGCATCACTTTGTCGGACGCCCCTTCGGAGCTTTCCACCCGGCTCACCTGAAATTCTCTCAGCGGAGAATCCGGTGGATGGAAGAAGGTTCTGGCCAACCGTGCATCTATACGGGAGGAACGGCGCGGCCGGCCATAGTAGAGGCGCTGGGCCGGGCCGAGCCGGTGCTGATGCTCGTCGACGTTCCGCCCAGCGCGCTGCGGCGCGTCGAATCCGTCAAATTCTTCGGAGCGCCGGCTTGGTTCGGCAGTGGCGTTGCCGCGCTGCAGCAGCAGTCAAGAGCCCGGCTGTTTTTTCTGCGCAACGTACGCGACCCTGACTGGATCCATCAGACCGTGTCGGTCGAAGAGATCCCCACTGATCCGAAGGCTTCTGCCAGAGAAACGCTGCAGCGAGTGGTCGACTGCATCGAAAGCCACATCCGCAGCCATCCGGACCACTGGCACGCCTGGGATTCGTTTGCTCTGTTTTTCCAGCGGCCTCCGGAAATCGCGCCGTAGGCCGAGGGCTTTAATCCGGCTACGGTTTGGTGTCGCTGGCACAACGACAACCCGTCCCATACTGGCCCTTGGCCAGATAGCCCCCCCGATTCCAGACCTTGGTGACGGCGCCCTTATACGCGTAGGAGGCGCCGCGCGCAGCTTTGAACCCGCGCTTAAAGCTCGCATCGGACGGTCCGCCCGGGTAAGCCTTCAATTCATCGAAAACCCATTCCTGGACGTTGCCCTGCATGTCGCGAACGCCAAATGGGCTGGAATCGGCAGGATAGCGACCCACACCGACAAGCCCTCCGTTGCCCGATTCATTGGTGTTGGTCTTGCTGGGATTCCACTCGTTGCCCCAGGGATAGTCCCGACCGTCGGTACCCCGCCCGGCCTTTTCCCATTCGGCTTCCGTTGGAAGACGCTTCTTGGCCCACTCGCAGTAAGCCTTTGCATCGTTCCACGTAATGTTTGCAACCGGCAAATCCTCTTTTCCAAGGGCGTAGAATGTGCGCCAGTCCCCTTCGACCTGGTAGTCCCCTTCGGTTGTAAACTTCAATATGTCACCGTTGGTCACTTCCCATTTGTCAATCCAGAACGTCGGCAGGGTGACCTTGCGCTGCGGCAGAAACAGGCCTTCCTTGGTGGGTTTCCCGGTGCCGTCCACATTGCTGCCCATAAGGAATTCCCCAGCCGGGACCTCGACCATTTCTCCCGCAGTGATCACTTCCGGTGGCGCTTCGGCGGGCGGTGGAGGCTCCTCCTTGCACCCAATTAGCAGGATACAACTGGACACGACCAGGGCGGCAACTTGGACACGCTTCATAGGAACCTCCCGACCAGAAAACCGAGCCGTCAAAACAGTATGCGGAACTGGGCTGGATTATATGAAGTGCACGCCACAAGGTCAATGGCGGTGCGTGCACGTGCATCGGGCGCCTCCCTTGCCCTCAGTGGAATCCAAGCTATGCTGAAAAGACTATGGCAGATGATATCAAAGTAGCTTTGGACGACTCCCGAAAGATTGCGCAGCACGAGGCGGTCAAGGAAGAAGTCCGCAGCGAGGTGAACGCTGAAATCGCGCTGAATGCAAATCAGTTGACCGAAGCGGACCAAGCCAAGGCCAAGGCGGTCGCAACCAATCTCAAAGACAAGGCAATCCGCGAGGTCGTCGGTACGGAAGCTGAGATCGAACGAGCCCGCGGCGTTGCCCGTATCTCCCAGGTCGTCGACTATGTCTTCTATCTCGCCTACGGAATCATCACCCTGGAGATTGTTCTCGAGTTGCTGGGCGCACGAGAGAACAGCGGCTTCAAGCAATTCATCGACACGGTTTCGGCGCCTCTGCTGGCGCCTTTCCGGGGATTGATGGCCGACCCGTCGCGCGGTCCTTTCCGGCTGATGCTTTCCTACATCATCGCGCTGGTGGTCTATCTGCTCCTGCACCTGGCCGTCAACGGCGCCCTGCGCATGATGGTTCACAAGAAGACCGAGGTCTAGTTCTAGTCGCCAGTCGCCGGTCGCCAGTGAGTCGCCAGTATTAGTTGCTGGCGACTGGGGACTGGCGACTATCTAATCAATCGCGTCGAGCACAATCGTTTCCAGAATCAGAGCCGCGGCCTCGGCCGGCTTGGCGCAGACACCGCTGTCCTGAACTTCAAAAAAATAATCCCGATAATCCGGATCGTCACGGACCCACTCGATAAACTGTCGTGGAGCCATGTTGACGACCAGGTGGCGAACCTTCTCGGGCAGCCATTGCTCGCGGATTTGTTCGCGAGTGCGGCCCTGGCCGGCCTCAGCCTCACAACTCTCGATCAATCGAAGGATCATCTGCTGGTACATCCAGGCTCCAGGCTTCAGGCTCCAGGCTTCAGGGGATTGCGGGACTAACTTGACGATAAGAACTATTGTCGTTTGCGATTAATTTTCGAATTCGCACCCCTGGAGCCTGAAGCCTGGAGCCTGTTCCTCTCATTTGACGAAAGATGCGCTTTTGCAACGCGTCGTCGAGCAGTGTGAAATGGTCACGGCCCGGTACGATTTCGACCAGAGCGTCGCTGCCGACTCGCTTGAAAAAGTCCCGCAGATGAAACACGGCCTCCTCCAGATGAAAATTATCCTCATCTCCAACGAAGATGCGAATTTTCGAGCGTAACCGCGGGCCCAGGTCCTTCCAGTTTTCCTCTAGAATCCTGCGAATGTCGTAGCGTTTCCAGGCTGCGGCAACCGCCGGGTTGATCTCTCCCGTTTCGCGATGGTACAGCGGTTGTGGCCGCCCGTCTGTCCCGCGCGGGCTGAAAACCGCGTCAAAGGAGTCCATCTGACCGCCATACTCTCCCAGCACTCGCTCCAGCCTGGAAAACTCCTCGATAGTCATCCGATCCTTGCCTTCAAGCCGGATCAAGTTTCGCGCGCGGCCGCCGGGACGCCGATACATGTTTTCAGGCGGATCGGCCTGCAAATTGACACCGGTGAAACTGCGAAAGTCTACGGGATCAGGAGCCGTCGACCAGGTTCCTCCAAAAAAATCCGGATGACGGACCTGTAGCCACAAGGAACTCCAGCCCCCCGAAGAATGGCCGGTCAGAAATCGGTCTGCCGGCTTTCCACCCAGCCGGAATTTCTTTTCCAGATGAGGAATAAACTCGTCCACCAGTGCGCGCCCCCACGGCCCGTTGTTGACCGAGTCTGCGAACTCGTGATGCCCCAGCGGCCAGGAAGCGTCTAAGTAGACATGGACCATTTCCGGAATCGTACCGTCGCGCATCCAGTCCGCGATGCGCGCACCATAGGTCCACGCCTCCCGATGGTCCCCGCCAAACCCGTGAATGTGAAAGACAGCCGGAAAGGTCCGGCGCGGCGACTTGGTGTAGCTGTCGGGTAGCAGGACGGCGGCACGGATCGCAATCGGTCTTCCCCAGTACTCCGAAAGGGCGGGACTCTGCAGCGAGACTAGCCGGATGGTTTCCTTTTCTGCCGGAGGATCATCCTGCACGATTTTCGAAAGAGCCAGAGAAATGCGGCGCAGGCCTCCGGCCCGGGGCAGTGCGGCCACCGCGCTGTGCACGTCACCCGGGCCCATCTGCGCGTAGGCGTAACTATGGTCGACGTCGAGCAGCGCCATGACCTGGTAGTCGCCAGCCGGGGCTGCGGAGAGCGGCGCCGGAAATGCGTTGCGATCAGGATCGAAGCGAAGCGCCTGGCCCGGCCGCAACGTGACTTCCTCGGCGGCAACATAGGCGGGCGGACCGAATAGTCCCGCGAATCCGAAGCGAATCACATCGAGCGCATTGGGATCGCTTGTCATCAGCACCAACAGTCGACCCGAAACCGGACCGGCCGCAACACCGGGCGCCAGTGTTACATCGAAGGACAGCCCTTGCCGCTCCGGCTGGCTTGCAGTCTGGAACCCTGCCGTAAGTCCCGCCAACAGCCACAATGCGACGGCAGCAACCAATGTCTTTTTCAAAACCCAAACCATGTCTTCCCCTTTTTCAAGAGTTCGTTTCATGACGCCGGCGATACTTTCTCCACAGCCAGACACGAACGGCGACAAGCGCAATCCAGTTTGCAAAGAAGCATTTCCACCCGCCAGGGCAGAAAGAAGAGCAGATCAGGCGCCATTCCAGCCACAGCTGCCGTCCACAAGGCAGGCGAGCGGCGCCACCGCAACGACGCAACGCCCCAACCCGCATGAGAAAGGATATCCATGTCTATGAACTTGAAACGAACCGATTCTCCCAATCGTAACAGAGACGGGGTATTGCCGAACCCGGTTGACAACCAGCGTTGAACAGGAGAACATCGCGGCAAGTCCCTGACAAGCGGAAACGGTGCAACAGGCAGAGGTGAACATTGGAGAGCTGGATGCAGTGGTGGACTTGGGTTGTCTTTGGATTTGTGCTGCTTGCGCTTGAATTGCTGACTCCGGGCGGCTTCTACATTCTGTTTTTTGGAGTCGGAGCCATCGTCGTCGGAATTCTTGCAGGTCTTGGCGTGAGCGGCCCGGCCTGGCTGCAGTGGCTGCTATTCTCGGTGGTTTCCGTCGCTTCGCTTTTGCTGTTCCGCCGCCGGCTGGTCGAATCCGTTCGCTCCCCGGTTGGCCGCGACGACGCCGACAGCCTGGTCGGCACGATAGCTCTGACGCTTGAGGACCTTGCAATTGGCGCCATCGGCAAGGTCGAAACGCGCGGGGCCACATGGAACGCGCGCAACGTCGGAGACCAGCCGTTGGTTCGCCGCCAGCGTTGCCGAGTCGAGCGCCTCGACGGCCTGATGCTTCAAGTCAGCGCCGAGTAGCAGTGCCACGGAAGTGTCAGTGCCACGAACGAAGAGAGTGGTGATATTGACACACGCGGCAAAAACTAAGTGATCACCGCTCTCTTCGTTCGCGGCACTGCCGTCTGTGAATAATTAAGGAGCATCTCATGGAAACTCTTGTCGTCGTTGGAGTCCTAGCACTGCTGCTGTTGTTTATCGTCGCCAAGACGGCCATCGTCGTTCCACAGCAGAGCGCTTTTGTGGTCGAGCGTTTGGGAAAATATGCCGGGACACTGGGCGCCGGGTTCCACATCCTGGTTCCCTTCTTTGATGTGATCCGCTACCGCCACTCGATCAAAGAAATGGCCATGGATGTCGCCGAGCAGGTCTGCATCACGCGTGACAACGTGCAGGTGGCCGTCGACGGCGTGTTGTATCTGAAGGTCCTCAACCCGGAACGGGCTTCCTACGGAATCACCGACTACATTTTCGCCATTTCACAACTGGCGCAAACGACGCTGCGCAGCGAAATCGGCAAGATCGATCTGGACAAGACCTTCGAGGAACGCACCAACATCAACACTTCGGTTGTCAGCGAATTGGACAAGGCCTCCGAGCCATGGGGCATTAAGGTGCTGCGTTACGAGATCAAGAACATCACACCGCCGCGCGATATTCTGGCCGCCATGGAAAAACAGATGCGCGCCGAGCGTGAAAAGCGCGCGGTCATCCTCACCTCCGAAGGCGAACGTGACGCCGCCATCAACAGCGCAGAAGGCCAGAAACAACAGGTCATCAAAGCCTCCGAAGCGACCAAACAGCGCCAGATCAACGAAGCCGAAGGAGAAGCTGCCGCCATACTGTCGGTCGCCACCGCTACGGCCGAAGGCATCGAGAAAGTGGCCGCCGCCATCGAGGCGCCCGGCGGTTTCGAAGCCGTGCAGCTGCGCGTCGCCGAGCAATATATCGGTGAGTTTGGCCATCTGGCCAAGGCGGGCAACACGTTGGTCCTGCCGGCCAATCTGTCCGACGTCGGATCGATGATTGCGCTGGCGATGAACGTTATTTCACACAAAAAGACGTAGCTGCGTCCTGACCTGCACCCTGACCCCTGACCCCTGAGGTTATAGATGTCTCTGCACCACACCGGTTTTCAAGGCCTGGGAATTGCCCCTACCTTCATCGACATTCTCAACAAGAATAATTTCACGACGCCGACGCCAATCCAGCAGCAGTCCATTCCGGTTGCCATCGAGGGGAAGGACATTATCGGCATTGCCCAGACTGGTACCGGTAAGACCCTGGCATTCGGCATTTCCATGCTGCAACGGCTAATGCAACGCAAGGGCAAAGGGCTGGTCGTAGTTCCGACGCGCGAGCTGGCGTTGCAGGTGGAGGAATCACTGCAAATGATCACCCGTCCGCTGGGTTTGAAAACAGCGGTCATCATCGGCGGCGAAGATATTCAGCGCCAGCACAAGCAAATCCGCGGAAACCCGGTCGTCGTCATCGCCACCCCCGGACGGTTGATCGACCATCTTGACCAGAGAACCTTGCGTCTGGATGCAGTACAAATCCTCGTGCTGGACGAGGCCGACCGCATGCTGGATATGGGCTTTGCCCCGCAAATCAAACGAATCCTGGAGCATCTGCCCAAACAACGTCAGACGATGCTGTTTTCCGCTACGATGCCGTCGGAAATTGTCTCGCTGGCCGCCCGATACATGCAGCTGCCGGTTCGCGTCGAGGTGGCTCCGTCCGGCACTGCGGCGAAGGATGTCAGTCACGAGCTGTTTTTTATTGAAAAACAAGACAAGATCCATCTGCTTGAAAACTTACTCTCCGAATATCACGGCAGTATCCTGGTTTTTACCAGGACAAAGTACGAAGCGAAAAAAATCGCCCGCGTCGTTCGCACGATGGGCCACACCGGCGCCGAGATCCACTCCAACCGTTCGCTGTCGCAGCGCCGAGACGCCCTGCAGGGGTTCAAGCTGGGCCGATATCGGGTACTGGTGGCAACCGATATTGCCGCCCGCGGTATCGATGTCAGCGGCATTGAGCTGGTGGTCAATTACGATCTACCGATGAATGCCGAAGACTATGTTCACCGCATTGGGCGGACAGGCCGGGCGGGTGCGATCGGTCATGCCATATCGTTTGTCATGCCGCACCAGCGCGCCGATGTCAAAAGCATTGAACGTGTCATGAGTATGGCCCTGCCAGTTTCACCGGCGCCTCCTGCCCTCAGCTCGCGTCGCGCGAGAGCGCCGCAGTCACCCGCTTCTCATCTGGGCAGGACTCCTGCTCCAGCGCCCAGTCGCGCGCCGGAAGGCCGCCCGTTCGTTGATCGCCGCCGCAAACCAACGAGGACGAAAACCACGCCGTACAAGTGACAAGTTGCAAGAATACAAGTAAGAACGCGAATCTGGCGACTGGCGACCGGCGACCGGCGACTGACTCGCGACTCGCAACTCGCGACTGCCTTGACAGAAGCCCAAAGAACGCTACTCTAACTCTAGGCCATCCAATTACGGAGGCTCAGTTTTCGGGAGGTTCTGATGGGAATTCTCGGTTGGATAGTTTTCGGGTTAATCGTCGGAGCCGTGGCCAAATTCGTCATGCCCGGTCGCGATCCCGGCGGGATCATCGTGACAATGCTCATCGGTGTGGTGGGTTCCCTTCTGGGCGGATTTCTCGGCCGCTCTCTTGGGTTGTACGGAGCCGAGCAAACTGGCGCCGGTTTTTTGATGTCGCTCCTCGGAGCTGTCGTTTTGCTCTTCCTCTATCGGATGGTGGCAGGACGACGTCACATCACTACGTAGTTCGACTTGCTTTTCCGGGTGCCGCGCCTCCCGTCGCGCAACGACGGTCCCCTCTGGCGCGGCTCCGGATTTACTGATAAATCCCACTCATGTCAGCGCCTCAAATAGCAGTGCCATCAAATCGCAGTGCCACGAACGCAGAGAGTGGTGATATTGCGACCGTCGCTAGAACCCAATGGTCACCACTCTTTTCGTTCGCGGCACTGACAACCTAATAAGTCCCTCTCATGGCTACGAACTTCGAGCAGGCCTTTCTGGATCAGTCGCGTGAGTTTTTGCTCCGCGATTTTCTGCCGCGGATCGAGCGCTGCGTCGAATTGCTGACTGACGAAGATATCTGGTGGCGCGCCCACGAAACCAACAACAGCGTCGGCAATCTGGTGCTGCACCTGGCCGGTAATGTGCGTCAATGGATCATCGCCGGCGTCGGCGGCGCTCCCGACTTGCGTCAACGGCAAACGGAATTTGACGAGCGCCGAACTCTAGCCAAAGCCGAACTGCTCGATCGGCTGCGCGCTACACTCGAGGAGGCCGACCGGGTACTGGCGCGTGTCGACCCGGGTGTGCTGTTGGCGCCCCGTTTTATCCAGTTTACCGAGCGCACTCCGCTGCAGGCGATCTATCACGTCGTCGAGCACTTCTCCCACCACACCGGCCAGATTCTATACATCACCAAACTGCGCACCGGGCGCGATCTGGGGCATTACAAATTCCTGGAAGAGCCGAAGTAGGGGTCAGGATTCAGGGGTCAGGCTTCAGGATTCAGGGGTCAGGGGTCAGGACGTGATCGTGATCGTGATCGTGATCGTGGTCGTGGTCGTGCTCGTTGACATGCTCGTGCACGTGCTCGTGTCCGTGGTCGTTATGTCCTAGCCCAGTCCTAGCCCGGGTTATTCACGAAATTCGATGCAGGACAGGCGCGAAACGCCGTTAGCCAATAGCCCCGCGCGTAAGAACGTGTAAAAAAATCGAAACCACCCATTTCTTTCGCCCCTTTGGGACTCATGGAGGCGACGAACCCTAAACCCAGGGCTCACGCCCTGGGCTCTATTATTTTCCCCCTTCGGGGGCACGTCACTCGCCCTCCGCATCGGAGCGGTGAGACGTTGGGCCTTCGCAGGAGTCGAAACGAAAGTCGCCCCGCGGGGGCGGAGGATTAAAGCCCAGGGCGTAAGCCGGCGTAAGCCCTGGGTTTCCGTACGTCGTTTCGACAAGCCCCGCAGGGGCGAAAGACTAAGCCCGAGCGTAAGCGCGGGGTTGCCGGCGTGAGGTGCGAGCGAGGCCCGAAGGGCCGGCACTTACACCATGCAATCGAGAAGGCAATCGAGATGTGTCGCGCCTTCGGCGCTCCTTCGCTGGGAGGCCTGATTCCCTGGCCTGACGGCAGCCTGACGGCCGGGGCTATTGGCTGGCGGCGCTTCGCGCCTGGATCAGTTCGTGGATGATCGCGGCTAGAACCGTCCTGTCTGGACGCTGACAGGCTGTAATCCTGTCCCCACTCTGGGTGAATTGGGCCGCCCTTACAAAAATCGCCCAAGAAACTCCAAAATCTCGCGGCGCATTTCGGGAGTTTCCTGATGCCCTACGTCGTAGCGCAGCAACTTCCAGGCTTCGGAGCGCCCGGCCGCGCCGTACACTTTGCGAAGCTCCCGGTCGATTCGTTCCAGCCCCGCGGGCGGCGTCAGCGGATCCAGGTTGCCGGCCAGCGCCAGGTGCGCGCGCGGGGCAATCAGCGCGTTGATTTCAGCGGTGGTGAAATGCTTGAGCAGCCCAGGCACGTAATAGTAGACCCCGTGGCCCTTCAGGTTGCCGGTTTCAATCAACGCCTGAAAGTCGGTCAGGCAACAGATATCGACACATACTTTGACGCGCCGATCCAGAGCCGCTACCCACCAGGCCATCGTGCTGCCCATCGATAGCCCTACGGTACCCAGCCGCGCGGCGTCGACCTCCGGGCGCCCGGCCAGATAATCCAGCCCGCGCAGCGAGTCGTAGACCATCATTCCCCATAGAACCTGGCCCTTCCACAGCATCTCTTTGAAGACGTCGGCTTCGGGCCGCGTGGCCCGCTCGCCAAAGACCCATGTGTCCATACAGAGCGCGCAATATCCGGCCGACGTCAGCGCTTCGGCATACGGCGGCGAATGGAGAAGCGAGCGGCCTCTCAACAGTTCGTCCTTGCCCAGTTTGTAATCGCCTCCATGAGCATGGTTGTAGAGAATCGCCGGCATCTTGCCCGACGCGGACTTGGGGCGGACGAAATAGGCCGGGACCGTTTCGATTCCATTCAAGTCCAGCCGCAGCTCCTCGAGAACGTAGCCGGCGCGCGTCTCCGTCGAAACCGTCTCGGCAGTGATCTGTCGTTTTCGAGGGGGCAAATCTCCCATCAAACGATAGAGCAATTCCCTTTTGGCCATCGTCGTCCCGCGCTGCGACGACTGGGCCGCCCCGCCCACCACGGTCATCATTGCTCCTCCTAGCACGGTCTCACAGAAATCGCGCCGTCGCATGATCACTCCGTTTCAAATGGCTAGTGGACTGTAACGTCTGAATTTATACCAACAACATTCATCCTAGTGACGCTCTGCGGTGCAGTGAAAAGCGGCTTCACCACAGAGACACAGAGGACACAGAGAAAACACAGAGAAAAACTTCGTACCAACGACCAGCTGTCTGTAATTCTAAGCATGCATTTCAACGAACTTACTGAGACAGTCGCTGCAATCGAAGTTCATATGACTCGAAAGTCCGTTTTTCTCTGTGGTCCTCTGTGTCCTCTGTGTCTCTGTGGTGAAGCCGATCACCAATCGGCCCCAGTTTTATACAGCCGCCCGCGGAGGCGGATCAAGATTGTTGGTACCAATTCAGATGTTACAGGCCACTAGTATATCGTTTCATTAAAACATTTACACATCAGGAGAGCAAAAGATCGAATTTTTTCCAACGATGCACTACCGCAGCAGCATTGATCTCGGCGATCCCGAGCAGAATTCTCTCTTTGAGTTCCGCTTTGGACTTGACTCGGATCTGCCGCAAAAACGTGCGCGCCATTTTGCCAAAGAGCGTTTCCACCAGATTCAGCCAGGAGCCGTGCTTGGGCGTGTGAACGTACTTGAAACGGTTGGGCCGGCTCGCCAAGTAGGCGCGCGTCTCCTTCGAGATGTGAGCCGAGTGATTGTCCAGGATAACCCGGATCGTCACCGCGGGCGGGTAATAGGCATCCAAGTCCTTGAGCAGCGCCACGAACTCCCGGCTGCGATGCCGCTCCTCGACTCGCGCCACCACATGCCCGTCATGCAAATCCAGCGAAGCCAGAATCGAAAGAGTCCCGTGCCGTTTGTATTCATGGTCCCGGCCCACCGCAGGATGTTTTCCCGCTACCGGCGGCAAATCCGGCGCCGTATTCTCAATGGCCTGCACCCCCGGCTTTTCATCAATGGACACCGTGATAATGGTGGGCGCACCTCCGGGCGCCGCCGCCGCCGCGTGGTTTTGCACCATCACCTCCTGGTAAACCATCAGCACCTCTTTCATCTTGAACTCAAATTCCGGGTCGCGTCGTTCCAGGTAATACTTCACTTTATGGGGTTGCAGGTGCTGCTCGTCCAGAATTCTTTGCATGGTGGCCTTGGCGGCGCGGGCCAGGCTCGGGTGGCCAGCGGCCTGCGCTTGCTGGCGCACATGCGCCGCCAAGGCTTTGCGCGTCCACAATTCGGCGGCGTAGCCGAGGTCTTTGGGCTTGGTGCAAGCCAGATGCACCACCCAAGCTTTGTCGGCACTGCCAATGACCGCTTCCTTGGGCCGATGAAAGCCGTCTTTGAGCCCGGCTTCCACCCCCATTTCCAGGGCCTTATGCAAGCAATGGTAAATCGTCACTCGACTGATCTTCAAGGCTCTCTGGATGGCCGAAGGACTGTTCCCGGCTTGGTACTGCAAGAGAATCCGCGCCCGCTCAACCTCGCGCACCGGTGCGGCACGCGAAGCGCTCAGGCTTACAACGCGCTGTCGTTCCTCCGGGGTCAAAACCAGCGCCGGGAGTTTGGACTTTCCAGCCACGCTCCCAACGATAACACCTCAAAGACATTCTGTAAATGTTTTAATGAAACGATATACTAG
>JBPCNK010000325.1:0-38964 GCA_051001345.1 Acidobacteriota bacterium
CGTCAATCATCCAATCTGCAATGCAATCCTCAATTCTCCAATCCTCAATCGTCAATCCACTCCGCAATCGGCAATCCACAGTCCAAAATTCAATCCCCAATCTCCAATCCCCAATCCCCAATCTTCCCATGAGCCGCAGGGCCGCACCCTTCCGGCCCCTTCCGGGTGCGGCAGTGGACGCCAAGCTACAGAATCTCACGGGCCATCTCCGCCACATACTTTGCGATCGCCGGTGAACTGGTCAGCCCGGGCGAGTCGATCCCGACCAGGTTGATCAGCCCGCTCAGGCCGCGGTCGGCTTCGTGCCGAATGACAAAGTCCCGGGGCTTTTGGCCAGGACCGGAAAGTTTGGGACGCACCCCGGCATCGCGCGGCGCCAGGTCTTCTTTCTGAATCCAGGGGAAGTACCAGCCAGCCTCTTCAAACTCCATCATGTGGCTTTCGTCAACCGAGTAATCGATCTGCTCCACGTAATGGGCGTTCGGGCCGAGAAACATGCTGCCACGCGTATCAAAACCGTAGTGGATCCCCAGGCTGTTGCGCGCTCGATCGGGCAGAGGGTACACCAGACGGTTGACCCGGCGCGGTGGGTGATTCAAGACCGACGCGTACTCGCCCTTGGAATAGTACTGCCGGTAGCCGGCTGCGTCGGTATCGATACCGGCCAGACGGGCGGTCGCATCGGCATGAAGCCCCGAACAATTGATGACAAGCCGCGCCGTGACGGCAAACGGTTCGCCCGCGCTTTCACAGGAGACCTGCCATCCTTCGCCGGCCGGTTTCAAATCAACTACGCGAGTATGGCAAACCAGTTGCGCGCCCCGGCGCTGGGCGATCGAAAGGAAGTATCGCATCAGCTGGATCTGGTCGATGACTCCCGTCGAGGGAACATGCAGCGCATAGCGCGCCGACACATCCGGTTCGAGCCGCGAGATCTCTGGCTCTTCGATCAACTGCAGGCGCTCGACTCCGTTGTCGGTGCCCTGTTGCAGCAGTCGCGTCAGTTCAGCGATGTCGTCCGCGTCGTTGGCGACGACCAGCTTTTCGGTCCGGATGTGGTCGATTCCGTGCTGGCGGGCGAGTTCGTATATCCGGTAGTTGCCTTCCACACAGAAGCGCGCCTTGAGCGAGCCCGGCTCGTAGTAGATCCCTGCGTGCAGCACACCGCTGTTGCGGCTGCTGGTTTCTTCGCCCCAGCGGTCGTTGCGCTCGAGGATCAGCGTTTCGCCGCTGGCAAGCTCCGAAGCGATCGCCAAGCCAATAACCCCGGCCCCGATGATTACTGTATCTGCGTCCATGGATGAAAGACAGCCATTATAGACGTTCCAGTGGCAGGTTCTAGGTGGCAAGAATACAAGGAAGAGCCCGCGGCAGGTGTGGACACAGGCGTCCAGGCCTGTGCGCGTTTCTTATGAATGGAAAATAAGTGACGGAAAAGCGCTCAGGGCTGGAGCCCTGTGTCCACACGTGCTGCTAGCTCATCCTTGTATTCTTGCCACTGATCACTTGCCACTTGGACGGCCCCTGGCGACCCTCTCGCGACTCGCGACCCGCGACTCGCGACTTTGTGTTATATAGGGCTTTAGATGTCCGAGCCGGCCAAAGAGAAAGCGGCGTTTTACGACTTGGACGGAACGTTACTTTCGTGCAATCTGGTTAGCGCTTATGCCTACTACGCGCGCAACGACCGGTCGATTCTAAAATCGCTGGTGCTCTTTGCGCGAGTGTTGCTGGCCATCCCGCTGCTTTTCTTCATGGACCTCTACTCGCGCAGTGCCTTTAACCTGTACTTTTTCCATTTCTACCGCGGGATGAATCGCGACCGGCTGATCGGACTGTCCGACGACCTCTTCGAAGTCACACTCAAGCCCTCGATCTATCCCCGCGCCGAAGAGCTGGTGCGAAGCACGCGTGCAGAGGGCTTTCGCAATGTTCTGATTACCGGCGCGCTCGATTTCACCGTTCGACCGATTCAAAAGCACTTCCAGTTCGACGACGTCATTTGCAATCATCTGGAATTTCGCGACCATATCGCCACGGGGCAAATCGTGCCTCCGCTGGTTGCCGAAGGAGAGAAGGCGCGGCTGATCCGGGAGTACGCCGCCAGGGAGAACATCGATCTGGACCAGTCGCGGGCCTTCTCTGACAGCGTGTCGGACGTCCCCATGCTGAAGGTGTCCGGCTTGCCGACGGCTACCAATCCTTGCTACCGGCTGCGCCGGCTGGCGCTGCGCGAGGGTTGGCAGGTTCTGGACTTGAACTGAGAAACACTGACGAGGTGAAAAAAGCTTGAGCCCATACGACGGCGCCTCCAATCCGGCTGATGACTGCGCAAACTGCGTGGTGACGCTTGACGAAAAGTCGGCGCCGCGCATCTTCTGGTGCGGCGAAGATCTTCGCGAGGAAAAACTTCCTGCAGGCACTCGGGTCATCTACGCCAAGCCGCCCATCCCGGGACTTGGGGACTGCGAAGCGGCCATCCGCAGGGCAATCTATCATCCCGAAAATATGGACCCGCTTCCGGCG
This sequence comes from Acidobacteriota bacterium, assembly GCA_051001345.1. Lineage (GTDB taxonomy): Bacteria > Acidobacteriota > UBA6911 > JACQSX01 > JBPCNK01 > JBPCNK01. Next base: position 2,527 of record JBPCNK010000325.1, read on the forward strand.
CTTCTGACGCCCGGAATGAAAATCACCATCGCCATCGACGACATTTCGCTGCCGCTGCCGATGATGCGTCGCCCCGACATACGCCAGACGATCTTGGAAATCCTGCTCGACCTGTTCGGATCAAATGGTGTCGACGACGTTCACATCATCATTGCCAACTCCTTTCACCGCCGCCTGACACCCGGCGAGATGAAACGCTGCGTCGGTTCGCGCATTTTTCACCGGTATTATCCGGAGCGGTATTACAACCACGACGGCGAGGCCCCCGGCGGCATGGTTGAACTGGGTCAGACGCACCACGGTGAGCGCGTGCGCATCAACCGGCGCGCGGCGGAATCGGATCTGCTGATCTATGTCAATATCAACCTGGTGCCGATGGACGGCGGGCACAAGTCGGTGGGAGTAGGATTGTGTGACTACCCGACACTGCAGGCCCACCATACACCGCAGACAATTCTGGCTTCCGACTCGTATATGGATCCGGAGCGCTCCGGCATGGCGAAATCCTGCAACCGCATCGGCCGCATCGTCAACCAGCACCTGAAGGTATTTCACATCGAGACCGCTCTTAACAACCAGATGTTCGATCCGCGACTGCGGTTTTTCTACACCAACGAAGACGGCTTTAATAGCGTCGACCGCACGATGATGCGCATGACCAAGTCATCGCTGGCGCGGCTCTCCTCGCGCACCAAGCGCGACATCTTCTCCAAAGTGCCGGGCTACTACGGTGTCACCGCTGTGCACGCCGGAGAAACCGAGGCGGTGCACGGGAAGATCCTGCAGCGCTGCTTTGATCAGTACTGCATTCCGGTCCAAGGCCAGTCCGATGTCGTTACCTTCGGCATTCCCTACATCTCACCCTACAACGTCAATTCGATCCTGAACCCGCTCCTGGTTCAGGTCATGGCGCTGGGTTATTTTTTCAACTTCTACCGCGGCATGCCGATCGTCAAGAAGAACGGCGTGATGATCATTACCCATCCCGTCTACGACGAATTCGATCCGGTCTTTCATCCGTCCTACATCGAGTTCTTCAACCGCATCCTTCCCGAAACGCGCGACTCCGTCGTCCTGCAGCAGAAATACGAACAGGAATTCGCCCACGACGAGAGCTACAAAAAGATGTACCGCTTCGGGAACGCCTACCACGGTGTTCATCCTTTCTACATGTGGTACTGGGGGGAGAACGGGCGCGCCCACGTCGGAAAGGTCATTGTCGTCGGAGGAGTAGACCGGCGCACCACTGATATCCTGGGCTGGGAACAGGCCGGCTCGATGCGGGAAGCTCTCGAAATGGCCCATTCCCATGTCGGACACACTCCCAGCGTGACGATGGTTCACTACCCGCCGATCCTGATGACCGACGTGATGGGGACGCCTGAAACGGTCTAGGGGTTAGGGGTCAGTGGTCAGGGGTCAGGGAATTGCGGATTGACCCGTACGAACCGATCCGCAATTCCCTGAAGCCTGGAGCCTGAAGCCTGGAGCCTGTTTTCTTCCATGAATAACATTTCGGCCAGCGAGACCTTCCACCAGCGCACGATCCTGTTGATCGGAGCGACCGGGTTCGTGGGGAAGGTTCTGCTGGCCATGCTGCTCGACCGATTTCCCGATCTTCGCCGGCTGATCGTCCTGGTGAGAACCAAGGGCAGCCTGTCCGGGCACGATCGCTTTTACTCCGAGATCGTGACGTCTCCCCCGGTCCGACCCGTAGTCGAAAAGTTCGGCTTGGAAGCGTTGCGCCAGAAGATCACGATCATCGAAGGAGACCTGAGCGAGCCGATGTGCGGCATCAACGCGCGGCAACTGGCCGAGATCGGACAGGGCACCGATGTGATCGTCAATTCCGCCGGCCTGGTGGATTTCGCTCCGCCGTTGAATGAGTCGCTGGCCTCCAACGTTTACGGTGTGCAACACCTGATCGCTTTGGCTCAGCAGCTCCACGTCGCTCTGCTGCATGTGTCCACCTGCTATGTGGCCGGAAAGAAGGATGGACTGATCGCCGAGAACACGCCGATCGCCGGCTACTATCCGCAGCGCCGTGACGACGGCGACAAGTCCTTTGACGTCCGCGAAGAGATCGCCTGGTGTGAGCGGCTCATCGAGAGCGTGCGCGCGTGTGCCGGCGATCCGGAAGCAGCCGCCCGTTATCGGAGCCCCTCCGGTCAGGCGCAGGAAGCATCTTCGCGTCCGGGCAGCCGCCGCTGGGTGGAGACCGAGCTGGCCCGCGAAGGCCAGCGCCGCGCCGAGCAGTGGGGCTGGATCAACACGTACACTTACACAAAAAGCATGGGCGAGCAGTTGCTGGCCGGCACACCCGAGCTGAAGTTCACCATCGTGCGGCCGGCCATCATTGAATCGGCCATCCGTTTTCCGTTTCCAGGCTGGAACGAGGGCTTGACCACGTCGGCGCCGCTGATTCTAATGGGAGGCGCCGGCGTCAAGAGCTGGCCGGTTCGGCCCGACGGTCCGCTGGAAATCATTCCAGTCGATCTGATCGCCGCCGGAATCCTCATTGCAACGGCCGCCATCCTCAACGACCAGCACAAACCCGTCTACCAGCTGGCCACCGCCGACACCAATCCCGTGCTGTTACCGCGGCTGGTGGCGTTTCTGGGCATGTACTCGCGCCGGATTCACAAGCACAAAAAGACCGGCAACAAACTGGCCAATCTGTGGAAAACCTATGTGGAGACCTCGGTAGTGACCGTCGAGAAGCTGCGCTCGCGGCGCGCGCGCCTGCGCCAGGGTCTGCTGCTGTACCGGCGTTTGTTGGACGCTGCCGGAAAGACGCTGGGCAAACGCGCCGTCGCGCCCTACCAGAAGAGTTTGCGTACGACCATGCGGCACGTCGCCATTCAGGAGCAGACGCTCGACCAGTTTCTTCCCTTCATGATTCACAACAGTTTCATTTTCGAGACACGCAACATCCGCGAGATTTACGCCCGGTTGGAGGAGGCCGACCGCCGGCGGCTTCGCTGGGATCCCGAGACAATTGACTGGGCTGACTACTGGGTCAACGTCCACGTCAAGGGAATCGAGAAGTGGGTTCGTCCTCAGTTCATGAAAACCGAAGCGGCCAAAGAAGCGGGGCTGGAATGACGGGGTTCAGTGCCGCCGACGGCGGTGCCGCGACCGTCAGGGAGCGGTGTGTTCGGCCACTTTGAATTCCCAGCCCCCGTGACTGGTAGCCACTGTGCCCGCTTGCTTACGCGCGCGGCACCGCCACCTGCATGCAACTGAGCCGGCGTCACCTGGTCACCGGAGCCACCGGGTTCCTCGGAACCCACCTGGTCGAAGAACTTCGCCGGCAGGGATTTGCTTTGCGCCTGCTGTGTCGCGGCGCCTCCCGCTGGGACAACAATCCGGATATTGAGATTCACCGCGGCGACGTCCTCGATCGCAACGTCGTTGGACGGGCTGTCGCCGGCATCGCTGGAATTTTTCACCTGGCCGGCCTGGTGTCACGGGACAAGCGCGACGAGCCCCGGTTGTACGACGTTCATTTGCGCGGCACGCGCTATATCTGTGAGGCGGCGGTACACGAGGGTAGCCCACGTCTGGTTCTGGCTTCTTCCTCGGGTACACTGGCGGTCAGCCGCGAGCCCACCGTTCATGACGAGTCTTCGCCCTACGCCAGCGACGTGACGCGCGATTGGCCCTATTATCAGAGCAAGATCTTCCAGGAAAAAATGGCCTGGAGTTATCACCGTCATCAGGGCCTCCCGCTGGTTGTCATCAATCCAAGCCTGCTGCTCGGTCCCGGCGACGATCGCCGGTCTTCGACCCGAGATGTGGCTGTGTTTCTGGATGGCTTTATCCGGAATTATCCGGCCGGAGGACTGAACTTTGTCGACGTGCGCGACACGGCTGCCGCCATGGCGCGCGCCATGACTGACGGGCGCAACGGCCAGCGCTACCTGATCGGCGGGACCAACATGACGTTTCGCGAGTTTTTCAGATTGACGGCCCGCGTCGCAGGCAAGCGGCCACTCCGATTTCCTATTACGAAGGGACTTGCCGCCGTCTACGCGCGCGTTCTCGGCGGCTTCTACCGGTTGGCGAAACGGACGTGTCCCCTGGACCCGGTCTCGGTCGAAATGGCGTTCTACTTTTGGTATCTTCGCAATGATCGAGCCGTCGCCGAACTGGGTCTGAGAACCCGGCCGGCCGAGGAAACTCTACGCGATACCGTAGACTATCTGCGAAGATCCTGATATGGCGCCGTCCCGTACAGTCGTCATCCTCAATCCGCACTCCGCCGGCGGCAGAACCGGCCGGCAATGGCAGCAGATCGAGCGGCGCTTGACTGACGTAGTCGGCCCGTTTACGACGCGTCAAACCGAGGCGCCCGGCCACGCCATCCAGCTGGCCAAAGACGCAGTGCTGGAAGGCTTCGAGCGTGTGCTGGCCGTCGGCGGCGACGGAACTGTCAGCGAAATCGTCAACGGCCTGCTGGAGTCCGGACGAACCTCGGTCACACTCGGTGTTGTGCCGCGCGGCACCGGAAGCGATTTTCGCCGGGCCCTGGGAATCCCGGCCACGCTCGACGGCGCGATCGAGGTACTGCGTCGCGACCGCTGCGCTCGAATCGACTTGGGGCGGATCCGTTACACCACGCAAGACCGAACCAGTGGACAACGCTATTTCTGCAATCTCATCAGCTTTGGGCTGGGCGGCGCAGTCGCCAGCCGCGCGAGCCGCTCTTCGAAAGCTCTGGGCGGCAAAACTGCGTTTGTTCTTTCTACGGCTGTAACGCTGTTGGGCCATCATAACCAGAATGTCGAAATGATCGTCGACGGCTGTGCACTGCCTGCGGCCAAAGTCCTGCACGTTGCCGTCGGCAACGGTCCATATCACGGCGGGGGAATGTGGGTTTGCCCGGGCGCCGATTTGTTCGACGGCCTTTTGAACGTGACCGTCATCGGCGACATTTCACTCGGCAACATCGCGACACGCCTGCCGCTGCTGTATAATGGGAGGATTTACAAGCATCCGCAGGTGCGTTCGCTGACCGCCCGTACTTTGAGCGCGCGCTCTGACGAAACCGTGCTAATCGAAGTCGACGGTGAACCCGTCGGCCAGCTTCCCATTGAGATCGAAGTCGTACCGGCGGCCCTGCAGGTGATTGGTGACTGGGGGTTGGCGGTTTCCGCCACTCCGATTCCCACTTTGGAACCGTCGATCGCTTAACTCAGTCGCGACTCGCGACTCGCGACTGGCGACTATTCGGCGACTATTCGAAGATTTCCCGCAGATTGCTCCAGTGCCGTATAACGATGATCGCCATCAGAATTGCGCATAGATGACCTATCTGCGGGCCCCGCAGTGCATAGATGGCTGCCGTCACCATCAGCGTGCAGGTCAACGACGAGATGGCGCCCTCCTGCTTCCAGCCCTGCCGCCGGCCCAGCCAGCGCAGCGTCGGATACAAAATCAGTCCAACAAGGGCCAGTTTCCAGTCCAGAAACAACATCACGCCGGCCATCGTCGCCACCCCTTTGCCGCCCCGAAATCGGAGCAAGGGTGTCCAGCAGTGCCCGACCATAGCCAGCAATCCTAGCACCCACGGCATCCACACAGGATCGCCCGGCGAGGCTAGAAACCACAATGCGACAAAACCCTTGAACAAATCCCCGATCAGCGCGAAGGCCGCACGCCCCCTGCCCCCGCCGACGCGCAGAACGTTATTGAAACCGGGATTTCTCGAACCGGACTCGAGCAAATTAATGCCCGTGCCGAGCATGGCCAACTGAGAGAAAGGAATTGCCCCGATCAAGAAGGCGAGGCCGTACCTTAGGGCGTCCTGCATTGGGCGCTATTGTATCCATTCGCCGATTCAAAAACAGGCGAAAGTTGGCCGCCGGACGTGTTAAGATTTCAGATCAAGTTCAAGTCTAAGGAGACTCAATCAATGGTTAGAAAGTTTTTTGCAATCGGGCTGAGCCTTTTGTTTGTCAGCCTGGGCCTGGCCCACGGCAATCAGCCGGGCAAAGCCGAACTGAAGGTTTCGGGCGGGAAAGTCGTAATCGATTTCGTCGCACCGGAGTTGAAGGGGCGCGACATCAACGAGCTGATCAAACAGCCCGGCGCCAATCCGTGGAGGCTCGGCGCCGACAAGGCCACGACCTTCGAAACGCCTGTAGCGCTGCAATTCGGCGACGGCAAGGTCGCAGCCGGCAAGTACGTCCTGCGCGCTTTGTTGGACGATCAGAACCAGTGGTGGCTGCAGCTTGTCGACGACTCCAAAGGGGTAGTTGCCAAGGCTCCGTTGAAAAAGTCAGTAGCAAGCCAGGCCGCCGAGCACCTGGCGATCAACCTGGACGGCAAGCCCGACGCGGCCAACGTCACAATCCAGTGGGGAACGCAGGTGTTGGAAGGAAACTTCGCGGTCGCAAAGTAAGTATTAAGGACGAAGTACGAAGGACGAAACGAACTACGAGTCAGTTTCGTCCTTTGTCCTTCGTCCTTCGTCCTTCGTCCTTCGTCCTTCGTCCTTTGTCCTTCGTCCTTTGTCCTTCGTCCTTCGTCCTTCGACAGGCTGTTGTTTCGAATGATCCGCTCACCCGGTGCTTTTCATCCCCGAAGCGATTCCCTGGACGGTCAACCGTAGTAGATCCAATAGCCGATCAGAGCGAGACACTCGCCATTCGCGCAGGAATCGCACCTGAAGATAGTTGAGCGGATCGACGTACGGATTGCGCAGCCGGATCGATTCGCGCAGCACGGCGTTTGATTCCAGGAGCTCGCGCTGGCCGGTGATGGCCAGCACGCCTTCGACGCTGCGCCGAAACTCCTTCTCAATGTGTGAAAAAATGAGGACGCCCAGCGAACGCGGCTCGACCAAGCCCGCATACTGTTCGGCAATATACAGGTCGGCCTTTGACAGCGACACCTGGGCGTTGTCGATCAGGGTCGAGAAAAAAGGCCACGACCGGTACAGCGTTTGCAGCTTCTGGAGGCCACCGGGCCGCCGCGCGGTCTTCTCGATGGCGTAGCCCAATCCGTACCAAGCGCTCAGATTGAAACGCGACTGCGTCCACGCGAGCACCCACGGGATGGCGCGCAGATCCTTGAGCCCCTTTCCCGACGGCCGCTTGGACGGACGCGAGCCGAACTGGAGGTGTTCGACTACGTCGATCGGAGTCGCTTGAAAAAAGAACCGGTGAAATCGCGGAGTTCTCCAGACGAGCTGCTGATAGTGCTGCAAAGAGTCGGCCGAGAGACGCTCAAGCGTGGTATGCCAGGCCGGATTTACGTCCATCTTATCGGCGACATCTACGGCCAGCAAAGTCGCCGAACAGAGCTGTTCGAGATTGCGTAGCGCGATCACAGGACTGGCGTATTTGGCCGAGATGACCTCTCCCTGTTCGGTAATCCGCAGCTCTCCTTGCGAGGCGGCCGCCGGTTGAGCCAGTATCGTTTCGTAGCTGAGCCCGCCTCCGCGATCAATCGGTCCTCCCTTGCCGTGAAAGAACCGCACGCGGATCCCGGCTTTTGCCGCCAGATCGAGGATGGCGTTTTCGGCGCAAAACAGCTCCCAGTTGGCAGTCAGATATCCCCCGTCCTTGTTCGAATCCGAGTACCCCAGCATGATTTCCTGGGTATTGGAACGGCTGCGCAGAATCTCGGCGTAAATGGGATCGGAAAACCATTGGCCCAACAGGCTGGTGCAACCTCGCAGATCCTGGATCGTTTCAAACAGCGGAACAAAATCCAGACGGCTCTTCCATACGCCGGCCTCGCGTTCGACCAGCCCGGCCGATGAGGCCAGGCACACAAGATTCCAAAGATCTGACGGCCGATTGGTCATGCTGACAATGTACCGGCTGCAGGATTCGGAGCCATGCCGGTCCTGGATGCGGCGGATGGCGCGGAACTGTTCCAGGAGATCGGCCAGCGCGGCCGAAGGCCCTTCCGGAATTTTCAGGGCGAGCGCGCGCTGTTTGAGCGCTCTTATGCGATCGGTTTCCCGGGCCCGCGCGCCGGCCGGAATTAGTTCTGAAGAGGCAGTACGCAACTTGGCGGAGTGGTCGCGAAAATCCAGCGTGGCCAAATGGAACCCAAATGTCTGCACCTGGTAGATCAGATCGAGCAGTGGGCCGTTCGCAGCGCGCTCTGCGCCCGAGCCCTGCAGGCTGGAACGGACTGCTTTGAGTTTCTCCAGCAACTCACCGGCATGGTTGAATCCGTCGCGCTGGTACTCCCGCGTCTTCTCCAGCCGGCTGTGCACGTAGAGCAAATAACGGCGGTAGAACTCCCGCGGGTCGATCCGTTGGAGCCGCTCATCGATGAACGTCCCGTAGCGAATCTCTTCCTCCAAGTCGGCTTCGAGTTGCGCAGCGATCGGCGCCAGCCGCTCTGACTGGCTCAACTCGGCTCGAAGCCTATCGAGGGTCCGAGTGTAGTGGCCCAGGATCACATCTCGAAAACGCTCGACGGTATGGAGGCTGAGCTGCGGCGTAACAGCCGGGTTCCCGTCGCGATCGCCGCCGACCCAAGATCCAAATCGGAGGATGGGCGGGACAAGGTGGGCGCCCCGAAATTCCTGGCTTGTGTCGGCCACCTTTCGGTAGAAACTCGCAGCGACTTGAATGATCGATCGCTCGAAATAAAAAATAACTCGTTCGATTTCTTCTTCCACTGTTGCGCGCAGCAGACGCGTCTGTTCGGTCAGCCACATCGTTTCGAGAACCGCCAGAATCGAATTCTCGATCTCGCGCTGCCGCAGAGACGTCTGTTCCGAGGCATCCCATAGTGGTTGGTATTTCATCAGCGCCAGCAGGTGCTCCGTCTGGGTGCGGCGCTTGGCTTCGGTCGGGTGAGCCGTCAGAACCGGTTCGATGCGAATACGCGACAACAAAGACCGGAGACTGCCCTTTCGTTTTCCGCTTTTCAGCTTGGAGAACGCTTCGGCCAGCGATCCGCGGCCTTCTCCCTCAACCGATACCCGGTGGGCCTCCAGCCGGCGGATGCGCTGCGCTTCCTCGGCCAGATTGACCAGGTGAAAGTAGAGCGTAAACGAACGCACGATCGCTTCTGCTCTGCCGGCATCCAAGGAGTGGATCAGCCGGTCCTTTTTTTTGATACTGGAGGCGTCCGGATTCTGACGGATCTTCTTGGAAAGGTTGCGCAGGTCCTCGACCGAGTCGAAGACCTCCTTACCCGCCTGCTCCTGAATGACCCTTCCGAGCAGAGACGTCAGAGTACGAACATCCCGCTTTAGTTCGGGGTACATAGAATCAGGCTCCAGGCTTCAGGCTCCAGGCTCCAGACTTCAGGGAATTTGCGATTCATTTGTACAGCTGATTCCCAATCCGCAATTCGCAATCCGCAATTCCCTGAAGCCTGAAGCCTGGAGCCTAAGTGTTTCGAAGCAGGACCTTGCCGCTTGTCTGCCTGCCTTCCAGCGCCCGATGCGCGGCGGCGGCCTGCTCCAGCGGGAGTACTCGATCCACATCGATCTTCAGATGGCCTCGCGCGATGTGCTCGAAGAGTTCTCCCGACCGCCACGCAACTTCATCGCGCGAGGACGCATAGTGGCCCAGGCTCGGGCGAGTCAGAAACAGCGATCCCTTCGCATTGAGCACAGCCGGATCAAACGGGGCGACTGGGCCGCTGGATTGACCGAACAGCACGAGCATTCCGCGTGGCGCCAGCGAACCCAGGCTTTTCAGGAAGGTCGCCTGGCCGACCGAATCATAGACGACCTGCACACCACGACCGCCGGTCAACCGGGCTACCTCAGTTTGGAAATCCACTTCACTATACAGGATGACTTCGTCGGCCCCAGCGCGCCTCGCATGGTCGGCTTTTTCCGGAGTTGAGACGGTGCCCAGGACGCGCGCGCCCAAGCGGTGCGCCATCTGCGTCAGCAGCAATCCGACCCCTCCGGCGGCCGCATGGACAAGCGCCGTATCGCCGCGTTTGAGCGGATAGGTCGAACGCGTCAGGTAATGAGCCGTCATGCCCTGCAGCATGGCCGCTGCAGCCATCTCGGTGGAAATTTCCTCAAGAATGGGCACAAGTTTCCAAGCCGCAACAACAGCGTACTCGGCGTAAGAACCGAGCGACATGGCCCAAGCAACGCGCTGTCCTGGATGCACGTCGCCGGCATCTGCGCCAACGGCTTCAACGGTTCCCGCTCCCTCCATCCCCGGCACAAAAGGCAAGTCCGTCTTATACAGCCCGCTGCGATAATAAATGTCGATGAAATTCACGCCCGCCGCTTCGACTTTGATCAGGGCCTCGCCGGGCTTTGGCGACGGCGTGGCGAGCGTCTCCAGTTGGAGAACCTCGGGACCGCCGGTTGAATGGACTCGAATCGCTCTCATCGGCGGTGCCCCGAGCGTAAGCGAGCGGGCCCGCCATAGGCGCCCGATCCTGGAGTAGAAGACATTTTCATGGGAGTGTTCCATGAATCCAGGGATTCACCACTCCGGATGAAAATTTTGAACGTGGGCCTGGGAGCGCGCGCGTCTGGCGCGCATCTAACCGGGCGCCGTATTCTGCGGGCGGGACGCCCGCGCTCCCAGGTACGTATTTTCATGGCGGCGTCCCCTGACCCCTGACCTCTGACCCCTGACCCCTGACATGACCACACACCCTACAGTGAGATCTCCGCTTGGCATTGAGCGACTCGCACCCGGCGCAGCGCCAGTAAGCCGCGCGGGCATACAACTGGGTCAGCGCGGCGCTGGCGACCAGAATCGCCGCGACGACCAGCAATCCCAGAAGCGTTTGGCCCACTTCGGATGTCAGGCTTTCGGCTTAGGCGGCGGCAGCGTGCAGGCGACGACGACCGAATCGAACCCGCAGCGGTTGTGCGCGCCGTCGCAGAACGGTTTGTTGCTGGACTGACCGCAGCGGCACAGCGAAACGGTCGTGCGGCCCGCCAGATCGTAGGCTTTGCCCTGGGCGTCTTTGATGACGAAATTGCCACCCGTTATGCGCAGCGGGCCGCGGTCGTTACAGATGATTTCAACAACATCGCTCATGAGAGCTCCTCAAATTTAGAAATGTGACACTGTACTACTAGTGAGTGAAACCTTCGCACTTCGCGACGATTCTCGATGACGCCTTCGTTCTGCCGGCCCGCGGCCTTCCGGTCGCGGCACTGTTGGCGCTCCGTGGCCGGCCCGTCGCTGCCTACTGCCCGTCGCTGCCTACTGCCTAGGTTTTACGGCCTGCCTGCGATCACACGTCCGAGAGCCTCGCGTATTTCCTCTTCGGTGTAAGCGTATCCCACAAAATCGAGCGTCTCCAGATAGGCCGCGATTTCTTTGAGCGTCAGCCCCAGACGCCCGAGTTCCTCCCGGTCAACAACGATCTGCAGGTTTGAATCCTGAAACGCCAGAAACAATTCTTTGCCGTTGTTGTTGGTGTCGAATTTATCGCGGACGGCCTTCAGAACATCGGCCTCGCGCACACGCAGATGGCCGAGTGGTTCGGGCGCCGGTGGCATCCCGTGGTCGGCCGACACGGCCAGGACAAATCCATCGGCGCCCGCCTTCTTCTCCAGAACGGCGGTCAGTCGTTCGAAAAACTGATTGAGCACGGGCATCGACGCTGCTATCTCGGGAGCGTCGGGCCCGAACTTGTGGCCGACGTAGTCGAGCGCTTTGAAATTGACGAGGACCAAATCGGTGACTTCATCCTGTCCGATCGATTCCTGTTCGAGAACCTTCAACAGGGCGTCGGACTCAAACTCGCCAAAAAGGGCGGAGGGCCGGAACTTGCGCGGCGAGGCCACGTCGTGGCCCATCCACTTTCCTCCGGTCCGTTCCCAGTAATCGCGGGCGTTCATCGTTTGCACGGCATCGGGAATGACATAACAGGACGGATGGCTCTCCCACACACCGGAAGCGTCTCCATATCCGTAGGCGATTACTTTCTTTGCGTTGTGCAGGCAACCGCCGTGACCAACCATACTACCGGCTGCATAGAACGCACCGCCCTGGGCGACGATGATGGACTTGCCTTCGGTCTGCAGGTTCCATTGATCGGCTAGCGCCAGCGTCTGAAGATTCACCGGCGAATGGTTCGGCCAGATTGGCTCGTACCTGGCCGCAGAGTTCGAGTAGACCGAGTTGACAACAATGCCCGTTCGCCACGGGTCATAGCCGGAGCCGACGACGCTATGGGCCACGGCAGTTACCGTCGGAGCGTAGTTCAGACGGCATTCTGTAAACCACATTCCGTCCCGCCGCAGGCGGCTGAAGGCCGGCAACTGCTGCGCAAAACGATCAAAGTAATCGTATCGCCCGGCGTCGACCATGACGATTGCAATGACGCGGGGAACGCCGCGGCGTGGACGCAGGATGTGTCCAAGAGCACGACCGTCCGAATCGCGATGCACGCCCAGCAGGCGCGCCAGCGTCGGCGCCACATCCTGCAGTAGCGCCGGCGCCGTTGCGACGCCCTTGCGGATGAACGCAGGGCCGTAGAACAACAACGGGATGTGCACGTCGTACTCCCAGGGCGAGCCATGCATGTATTGCAGCTCTTCGGTCAGCCGCACGATCATGTCGTTGCGGCGGGGCACGATGAAGATCTGTCCGCTGCGGCCGGGAAAGTACGCGCGGGCAAACATCTGCGCGAAACGCTCGCGCTGCGCCGCTTGTGGAAACAGCAGGGCCAGGGTCAGCGAAATCGTTGCAAACAGGACCACTGGGCGCCGCATTGAATTCATGCGAGCATCGTAACACAGTCGGCAGTGGTCAGTGGTCAGTGGGCAGTGGTCAGTGGCCAGTGGCCAGTGGGCAGTCGTGCGATCGAGTGGCCGATGATCAGTGGCAAGCATACAAGGAAGAGCTGCTGGTATGGCAGGTTTCCTTGTATTCTTTCAACTGATCGCTTGGCCTCTTCTTGTATTCTTGCTACTGGTCACTGGTCACTTGAACGGAGGTTCGCTTGAATCTGACGTTGCTGGCTGTTGTGTTCCTCGTTGCTCTGGTCGTGGCCTATCGTCTCTATGGAACCTGGGTGGCGCGGCAGTTCGGCGTCGACGACCGCAACACGACGCCGGCCCACCAGTTGCGCGACGGCGTCGATTACGAGCCGACACCGCGCTTCTACCTTTTCGCCCAGCACTTTTCGGCGATTGCGGCGGCGGGTCCGATTGCCGGACCCATCCTGGCCTGTCAGGCGTTCGGCTGGGTTCCCTGCCTGTTGTGGATCGGCCTGGGAGTGGTGCTCATCGGCGCCGTGCACGATTTCTCCAGTCTGACCGCGTCGGTCCGTCACGGCGCCCGATCGATTGCCGAGATCACCCGCGAACACCTCGGACAGCAGGCCGGCCGCGCCATGATGATCTTCATCTGGATCGCCTTGATCTACGTCATCATCGCTTTCACCGACATCACGTCGTCCAGCTTTGTCAGCGCGACCGAAGAACTGCAGGGCGTCCAGGTCAACTTCAATCCGGGAGGCGCCGTTGCCGCCGCCAGCGTGATGTACCTGTTGATGGCCGTCCTGATGGGCATCGTCCAGCGGCTGTTCAATCCGCCGCTCTGGCTGGTGACGATCGTCTTCGTGCCGGCTACGCTGGCGCTCGCCTGGTTTGGCACGCATCTTTCGACGTGGCTGCTGTTCGATGCCAGAACCTGGGCGATGCTCATTTTAGCCTACTGCTGCGTCGCGTCCGTCGTGCCCGTCTGGGCGCTGCTGCAGCCGCGCGGATATCTCGGCGGATTTGTTTTGTACATGGCCTTGGGCATCGGAGTCATCGGCATGCTTTTTGGCGGGTACCAAATCCAACAGCCCGCCTTCCGGTCCTGGGACATCGGCGGAATGACCGGTACGCTTTTCCCGTTTCTGTTTGTGACGATCGCCTGCGGCGCCTGCTCGGGATTCCACGGCCTGGTTTGCTCGGGGACAACCTCCAAGCAGGTCGATCGCGAATCGCACCTGCAACCGGTCGGTTATGGAGCGATGCTGGCCGAGGGCTTTGTCGCCCTGATCGCCATGGTGACGATTATGATAGTCGCTCCCGAGATGGTCCGCGGAATGAAACCGGGCACGATTTACGGCAACGGCATCGGCGAATTTCTGACCATCCTGATCGGCCGCGATAACCTGGCCTTTGCCATCACGTTCGGGGCGATGGCGTTTTCCACCTTCGTGTTTGACACCCTGGACGTCTGCACGCGGCTGGGACGATTTCTGGTTCAGGAATTATTCAACTGGAAGGGACGCGTGGGATCGCTGGCTGGGACGATCATCACGATCATTCCACCGTTCTACATTCTGGCGACTGCCGAAGAAGGAATGTACGTGAAGTTCTGGACGCTCTTTGGCGCGTCCAATCAACTGCTGGCTGCGCTGACGCTCCTGTCGGTGACGATGTGGCTCTATCAGGCGCGCCGCCGGATCGCATTTACGCTGCTGCCGATGATCTTTGTGCTATCGGTGACGCTGTATGCCCTGTCCAAACTGGCCCTGGCAAATTTCCGCACGGCGCAAGGTCTGGACATTGCCATGATCAACGCTGTGGCTGCGACGGCTCTGATCCTGCTGGCGCTGTTTTTGGCCTTCAGCGCGCTGTTCAAACTGCGCGAAGAACGCCGAGGGAGTCTGGTTCCGGAGATCCCGTAAAATCCACAATCCGAAATATCCGAAATCGCGGCTCATTCGAAAATTGGGGATTGGGGATTGGGGATTGGGGATTAGATTTCGGATTGTGGATTTGGGATTGCGGAGTTGATTGGGGATTGAGGATTGGAGAATTGTGGATTGTATTGCGGATTTCGTTTGGCAGGAAGAACGGTCGATAGAGCAGTGTGATCCTGGCTCTAACCCAATCGGCAGTCATCCAATCTGCAAATGCAATCCTCAATTCTCCAATCCTCAATCGTCAATCAACTCCGCAATCGGCAATCCACAATCCGAAATTCAATCCCCAATCCCCAATCCCCAATCCCCAATATTAAAAGGTCTCCTCACAATCAAAATCTGAAGTAGGATTGCCCGAACACGGAGGTTCTGAATGCCAAATCAACTGTTCTCCCGCAAACCGCTCGCGCTGCTTCTCGAGGAGATGAAAGGCGAAAACCGGCTGCGCCGCGTCCTCGGTCCGGTCCAACTGAGCAGCCTTGGCGTGGGCGCCATCATCGGAACCGGCATTTTTGTTTTGACCGGCCAGGCGGCGCACGATAAGAGCGGCCCGGCGCTGATGATTTCATTCTGCGCTGCCGGACTGGCCTGTATTTTTGCGGCGTTATGCTACGCCGAGTTCGCCTCGATGGTGCCTGTGGCCGGCTCGGCCTACACCTATGCCTACGCCACTCTGGGAGAACTATTCGCCTGGATCATCGGCTGGGACTTGATCCTGGAATACGCAGTGGCTTCCGGCGTGGTCGCTCACGGCTGGTCGGCGCATTTCCAGGAGTTGCTGGACCTGTTCGGCGCCAATGTGAAGATTCCGCATTTTCTGTCCACTGCGCCATTCGACTACGATCCGCAACTGGGACAGCTCGTTTCCACCAACGCCTGGTTCGATCTGCCTGCCATTGTAATTACGGGCCTGGTCACGATCATTCTGGTCATCGGCATCAAAGAAAGCGCGTCGTTGAACGCGGCCATGGTCATCACCAAACTGACCGCTGTTTTCTTCGTGATTGCCGTCGGAATCTTCTACGTCAATCCCGACAACTGGACGCCCTTCGCGCCGTATGGCTATACCGGGATCAGCTTTTTCGGGCACACGCTGTTCGGCCAGACCGACGCCGGAGGAGAGCCGGTCGGGGCCCTGGCGGCGGCCGCCATCATCTTTTTCGCTTACATTGGATTCGACTCGGTCTCGACGCACGCCGAAGAGGCGCGCGATCCCAAACGCGATGTTCCCATTGGCATCGTCGTCTCGCTTGTTCTGTGCACGGTCCTCTACATCGCCGTGGCCGCCATTCTGACCGGCATGGTGCCCTACGACAAGATCGACCCCAATGCCGGAGTGGCCGTTGCGTTTGAACAAGTTGGTCTGCCCTGGGCCAAACACATCATTGCCTTCGGCGCGATGACCGGCATCACCTCTGTACTGCTGGTGATGATGCTGAGCCAACCCCGCGTCTTTCTGGCCATGGCCCGCGATGGTCTGCTTCCCGAGGGCTTTTTCGGGGCCGTCCATCCGCGCTATCGAACACCCTGGAAGTCGACCATACTGACGGGATTTTTCGTGGCGATACTGGCGGCGTTTTTGCCGCTGCGAGTTTTGGCGCAATTGGTCAACATCGGGACACTGCTTGCGTTTGTGATCGTGTGCGCCGCCGTCCTGATCATGCGCCAGACAAACCCGAATGCCGAACGGCCCTTCCGCGTGGCCGGAGGTCCGGTCATTCCGATTCTGGGAATTGTGACCTGTCTGATTTTGATGTTTTCCTTGCCGGCTGAGAACTGGGCTCGGCTGGGCCTTTGGCTGGCACTCGGTTTTCTCATTTATTTTGGTTATGGAATCCGACACAGCCACCTGAGGCGGGATCGAAAACTGACTGGCAGATAAA
Organism: Acidobacteriota bacterium; assembly: GCA_051001345.1. Taxonomy (GTDB): domain Bacteria; phylum Acidobacteriota; class UBA6911; order JACQSX01; family JBPCNK01; genus JBPCNK01. The sequence goes on from JBPCNK010000325.1 coordinate 19,026, forward strand.
CCGTATGCCGTATGCCGCCGTATGCCGGGTGTGGGCGAGCACCATTGAAGCCGCGACCGTCTTGAGGGAGCGGTGCGGCATACTGCCTGCGGCATACGGCATACGGCATACGGCACGGAGGGTCCATTTTGGACGATAAAACCGAACTCGCCCAAGACAGCTCGACCGGGTTCGTCCGCGGACTCGGCCTGCTCGATTCGACCACGATCGTTGCCGGGTCGATGATCGGATCCGGCATTTTTATTGTTTCGGCCGACATCGCGCGGCTGGTGGGTTCAGCCGGATGGCTATTGGTGGCCTGGACCATCACCGGGCTGCTGACTGTCTCGGCGGCGCTCTCCTATGGAGAACTGGCCGGAATGATGCCGAAAGCAGGCGGCCAGTACGTCTACCTGCGCGAGGCCTACTCTCCGCTGTGGGGCTTTCTTTTCGGCTGGACCCAGTTCTGGGTCATTCAGACCGGCACGATTGCCGCCGTAGCCGTCGCATTTGCCCGCTTCCTCGGCGTTCTGACACCAGCCATTTCGCCTACGGCCTGGATTATCGAGCCGGTCAATCTGTCGACGAAATATGCCATCAGCTTGTCCCGGCAGCAGGTCATTGCGATCCTGCTGATCGCCGTTTTGACCTTCATCAACACGCGCGGCCTGAAACTTGGAAAGTGGATTCAAAACCTGTTCACTTCGGCCAAGACGCTTTCTCTGGTGGCGCTGATTTTGCTCGGCCTGTTTGTCGGCTGGAATGCGGCCGCCGTCGGCGACAATTTCAGCGCGCCCTGGACGCCGCGCAACGTCACACCGGTTCATCCGGATTTGTCTTCGGTCCCGGCCACAGCGGCAACTGCCGGACTGTTCGGCCTTTTCATCGCTTTGTGCGTCGCCCAGGTCGGCTCGCTGTTTTCAGCCGACGCGTGGAACAACATCACGTTTACGGCCGGTGAAGTCCGCAATCCGCAGCGCAACATCCCGCTGGCGCTGGCAATGGGCACGGGGCTCGTGATTACGCTGTATGTTTTGGCCAACGTCGCTTACCTGGTCACGCTGCCGATCGCCGACATCCAGCAGGCGCCTGATGACCGCGTTGGTACGGCGGCGCTCAATGTAATTTTTGGCGGCGTAGGGGCCAGCGTCATGGCCATTGCCATCATGATTTCGACCTTCGGATGCAACAACGGCCTGGTATTGGCCGGCGCGCGTGTCTATTACGCGATGGCGCGCGATCGTCTCTTCTTTGCCGCGACCGGAAAGCTGAACGATAAACATGTCCCGGCCGCGGGCCTGGTGCTGCAGGGAATCTGGGCCGCCATCCTGGTTCTTCCACGGACGCGACTGCGAGACGGCTCGGGAGCCCCGCTGACGGATCCCGCCAGCGGCTTTGAGGTCTACGGAAATCTGTACAACAATTTGCTCGAGTACGTCGTCTTCGCGGTGCTGATCTTCTACGTTTTGACGATTGGCGCTCTTTTCATTTTGCGGCGCACCCGCCCTGACGCCCCGCGGCCTTATCGCGCCTTCGGCTACCCGGTTGTCCCGGCCCTCTATATCCTGACGGCCTGCGCAATCCTGAGTGTGCTCCTGCTGTACCGCACGGCGACCACCTGGCCGGGCCTGTTGATTGCACTGACTGGAATTCCGTTCTATTTTGTCTGGCGCACGACCAACCGATTCAATTCATAGTCAGGGGTCAGGCTTCAGGCTCCATGCTTCAGGGAATTGCAGATTTCAGATTTTCGGATTGCGGATTTCCGGTTCCCACATCTGAAGCCTGAAGCCTGGAGCCTGAAGCCTGCTTTTGAGGGTGTTATGACAATCCAAGGAACTTCACGACGTTCTTTTCTGGCGGGAGTCGCTGCAACAACGGCGATGGTAACCGCATCGGTGAGCCGCATGCCGCTCGCAATGGGCGCTGCCGATGGGGAAGCCTACTGGGAGGCGGTGCGCCGGCGGTTCTCCTTTCCGGAAGAGAAGGTGCCGATGAATGCGGCCAACCTCTGCCCGTCGCCAGTCGCAATCGCCGAGCGGGTCGCGGCGCTGACACGCGACATCGACAATGACTGCTCGTTTAACAATCGCGCCAAATTCGCCGATTTGCTCGAGCAATCACGCCGCAAGGTCGCCGCCCAGCTCGGCTGTTCCGCCGACGAGATCGCGCTTGTGCGCAACACGACCGAGGGCAACAACATCATCAACAACGGGCTGCCCTTGCGGGCCGGTGATGAAGTTGTCGTCTGGGACCAGAATCATCCGACCAACAATGTCGCCTGGGACGTACGCGCAGCCCGATTCGGCATCGTAATCAAACGGGTCGCAACGCCGGAGCACCCGACCGGCGGGGGGGAACTTCTCGAAGTGTTTCGCCGGGCTTTCACGCCGCGCACGCGCGCGCTGGCCATTACGCATGCCTCCAACGTGAGCGGTATGCGCCTGCCCGTTGGCGCCCTTTGTGAGGAGGCGCGCCGCCGCGATATCTACATCCACGTCGATGGGGCACAAGCTTGGGGCGCATTGCGAGTGAACCTGGCTGAACTTGGCTGCGATTCCTACACGGGCAGCGCTCATAAGTGGTTCGTGGGACCGAAGGAGGCGGGCCTGTTGTACGTCCGCCGGGAACGGATCGCCTCGATTTGGCCCAACTGCGTCGCGCCGGGCTGGGGTGATGACGCAGAAACCGACGTCCGCGGCGCCCGCAAATTCGAATCGCTCGGACAGCGTGACGACGCCTGCCTGGCGGCGGTGGGGCTGACGGCGGATTTTCACCAGGAGGTCGGCGCCGAACGCGTCGAGCGCCGCGTCCTGGAGTTGGCCGCGCGCCTCAAAGCGGGCGCGCGCGAGTTAGGCTTGCGCGTGGTTACGCCCGAGTCATCAGAACTGAGCGCGGGCGTCTGTGTTATTGAGGTTGCGGCGTCACGTCGGCAGCAGGCCTTTGACCGTCTCTACAACGAATTCGGCATCGCCGGCGCAGCGGCCGGCGGATTGCGGTTGTGCCCGCACATCTACAACACCGTCGCGCACGTCGACCGCGCCCTGGCAGCCCTCAAACAAATGGCGGGAATGACCAGCTAGGCTCCAGGGAATTGCAGGGTGCAGGACAACTGTTTCAATCAAAATCCCCTGAAGCCTGTTCTACTGCTTTTTCTTGACGTGCCCCTGCTCTTCCCAGTCGGCCAAAATCCTGGCGACGGTGGCGCTGGTCTTTGAACTGGGGTCTAATTCGATAAAACGGCGGAACTCGGTTGCGGCCGGTTCGTGTTCTCCCCGCTTAGCGTGGATCGCCCCCAGGATGTAAAAGGCCATGGCGAACCGTTTGGCCTCAGCACTCTGTTCGACCAGGCGGGCTGATTTTTCGGCCCGATCAAGACGGCCTAGTTGATAGTTGGCAAAAGCGCCTAAATAGTTCGCGTGTGGAATAGCCGGGTTCAATTGCTCGACCTGATCGATCCACTTGACCGTTTCGGCCCAGCGCGCATGTTGTGCTTCGAGAGTTGCCAGGTGAATGTATGGCTCGATAAGTTTCGGGTCGGCTAACACCGACTTGTCAAAGGCCTCACGGGCGCCCGGTTCGTCATTGAGAGCCAACCGGACTCTGCCGAGCAGATTCCAAGCCGCCGCAAAAGCCGGATATTCCCGGGTAGCCTTTTCCAGCTCGTTGGTCGCTTTGACGTGATCCGGAGGAGCCTTGAGGAAGAGTTTCTTCGCGTTGTCGTAGGCCTTGCGTGCCTTCTCGGGAGCCGCCAGCGTGTTAAAGCTGACCGTGGAGGTGTCGGCCTTCGAGATACGCGACAGGATGATCGTTCCGACATCCGGTTTATCGAGAGTTCGGCGGATGCCGAGCCAAGCCCGGCTCGAAGTAAATCCCGACAGCGAAGCACGCAACTCGCAGTTGCTCAAATCGACTCTTCCAGGGTCGCCGCCGCTGCCTAAACGATCTGCAAAAGGGTCGCCGGGCCGACTGAACTGACCGCCGCCGCTCGGCCCTGCGATGTCGGCGTCGAGTGAACTGCCCATGCGATCATCTCCGATGACCACCGTAAAGTCGCCGTTGGTTTGAGAATAGATCCTCTTGCGGACCTGGCCGCCGCACACCAACTCGACGGCGACCGGTTCGGGCAGCGGCAGGCCGTCCTCCATGACAACGTTGCCAGTAAGAAAGGTGGTCTGCTGTAAGCGGCGGTCGCTGGGACGGCGCTCAGGCGCCGCCTGCCTGGTCGATCCCGGCTCGGCGGGCGGCGTCGGCGGACGCGTTGGGGGCTGCGCCGGCTGCTGCGCCCAGGCTAGAGTTGATATTAGAAAGGAGAGGGCTGCAACGGCGAGAACGTTTCTCTTCATGGCTCACCTCGAACACGTAGTAAAGCGGTTGAACATATTCTACTCTTGTTTTCAGGCATGCAACCTAACGGTGAATTGTCCGTGGAAGGCGGCAGTGGGCAGTGGACTGGCCGCGGATGTCAGTGCCGTGCCTGCCGCGCCTTCGCGCTCCGCCTCAATGCCGCCCTGGTCCCCGCCCTTACGAGACCCTTACGAGCCCTTACGAGCGGGGCTATTGGCTTGGCGTCTCTTCGAGACGCCGCCTGCCGTCACTGCCTTTTCAATTTCGCGCCAGCCAGAACGCCCACCGCTCCCACGAAGGGGGTCAGCAGCGCAACCCAGGGCGGTTGGTAGGCGTTCTGCATCGCCTCCAGATTACCCGCTGCACCCTCACGCACTTTCGGCTCGGCCTTCTTTGCCACCACCGACACGGCCATCAGGAGTCCGAGAACCAGCACCAGTCCGGCCAGTACCATAGGCGCTTTCCCGCCCTGGCTGATGGCGGCGCAAACAAATCCGCCTGCGAGTGCGGCGACGAACGCGAGCAAGAAACTGACGCCCAGCCAAAGGGCTGTCACTTCATAGGAGCCGGGCAAGAACGCTCGGTCCGCACCCATCGCAAGATAGGCAGCCGTGAAAGAGCCGAACACCACGATAAACATTACAATGTAGCCAACAATCACTGCGCCAAATACTCTCAGCATCGTCTTTCCCCCTGCTCCGTCATTTTTTTTTGGCGCGCTACGCTGGAGCTTGGCCGAAGCATCGCCGTCGGTCAGCTAGCTGGTTCGTGGAAAAAGTGCGTTGAGGATAACGCACTTCCACACGGAAATAACACTGGTTCTTCACCGCAGAGACGAAGGCAGTGGCCAGTGGTCAGTGGTCAGCTGGAATTGCCTATCGAACACTGACCACTGACCACTGGTCACTGACCACTGCCTCTGCGTCTCTGCGGTGAAGCCAATTTCAGTTGACTCTCCTCGGCGTTTAAGCCAACAATCTGGCGCCAGTTCCCAACTTGCAAGGGTCAGCGGGCCATGAGTAACGGATCCTCCCCAAAAATTCAGCACCTGCGCTGGTACATTTGCGGCCTGCTGTTTCTGGCCACTACGATCAATTATCTGGACCGCCAGACCCTGTCGGTGCTCAAACCGCTTCTGCAAAAAGAGCTCGGCTGGACCGAAGCCGGATACGGCTGGATCAATTTTTCGTTCCAGACGGCCTACGCCATTATGCTCGGTGTCTCGGGCCGGCTCCTGGACGTTGTCGGCGTCCGCACTGGTTTCATCGCTGCCGTCATCGTCTGGAGCCTGGCGGCCATGGTCCACGCGTTCAGCCGCGGAACGTTCAGCTTTGCCGCAGCGCGCTTTGGCCTGGGGATCGGTGAAGCCGCCAATTTCCCCGCATCGATTAAAGCCGTGGCCGAGTGGTTTCCCAAACGCGAGCGGGCGCTGGCCACCGGCATTTTCAATTCGGGGACAAATGTCGGCGTGATGCTCTCGCCGCTGGTGGTCGTAATTGCAACAGCCTGGCACTGGCAGGGCGCCTTCTTGCTGACCGGCGCCCTCGGCTTTTTGTGGCTGGCCCTGTGGATGTGGTTTTATCAGCCTCCGGAAACTCACCCCAATCTTTCCGAGACCGAACGGGCGCTGATTCTCAGCGACAAGGAGCCCCACGACGCGGGCGTGCGGGTGCCCTGGATCGCGCTGCTGAGGTATCGCCAGGCCTGGGCGTTCCTGCTCGGAAAGATGATGACCGATCCGGTCTGGTGGTTTTATCTGTACTGGCTGCCGTCTTACCTGAACAAGGAACGCGGCGTGTCGGCCCTGACCGGCGCCGTCATGCTGATCATCCCTTATATCGCCGCAGATATCGGAAGCATCGGTGGCGGGTGGCTGTCAGGGTTTTTCATCAACCGCGGATGGAAAGTAGGCCGTGCCCGCACCTTCACACTGATGCTATTCGCTTGTTGCATGCCTGGCGCAATCTGGGCCGTCCTGACGCAGAATTTCTGGACCGCGCTGGGCTTGATCAGCCTGGCCACCGCAGCCCATCAAGGCTGGTCGGCCAACATGTTCACGACAGCCTCCGATATGTTTCCACGGCGCGTCATCGGCTCGGTGGTTGGACTGGGCGGGATGTGTGGCGCCATCGGCGGGATGTTTATGACGTTGATTGCCGGTGGTGTCCTGCAATGGTTTGGAACCTACGTGCCGCTGTTTATCCTGGCCGGAATCATGCACCCCCTGGCGCTCCTTGTGATTATCTTTTTTGCAGGCAAGAACCTGGAGCCGGCTGAATTTGACTCGGAGCTGCAGGCCCGCCCCAGTCCCACGCTGTTGACGGCGGGCGCCGCGGTGGCCCTCGTCGGTGGCGTGCTGTTTACGCTCGTTTGGACCAATTGGGCCTTCATCGTCGCAGGGGCTAAGAATTCCGTCAGCACAGCCGCCATGGGCCTGGTCGCTTCCTCCGGGGTGTTATTTCTCGGGCTGATCCTGATCTATGCGGGATTCGGAGTTAAGAGACCATCGTCGGTGTCGTGAACGTCACTAAGGCTTCAGGCTCCAGGCTTCAGGCTTCAGGCTTCAGGGAATTGCGGATTGCGCCTTCATTGCGTATTAGAAATTGAGCGAGTCCCTCAGTTGCAGTTCCCTGGAGCCTGAAGCCTGGAGCCTGACATTCTTCGCAGTTCATGATATAAATTCCCGTTTTCGTTAACCTGTTTTCCCTTGGGGAGGTGGAATGCTCGCTTTGATTTTTGGAATCTCGGTGCTTGCACTGGCGGTTGCCGCCATGCTGGCGCGAACGGTGCTGGCCGCCGATACCGGCAATGCGCAAATGAAGGAAGTCGCCGACGCGATTCGCGAAGGCGCCCAAGCCTTTGTGAAGCGCCAGTATACGACGATCGGACTGCTCAGCCTCGGCGTGGGTTTAATCCTGTATCTTTTTTACCAATTCAGCTCAAGCCCCAACATTCGAGATCTGGGCGAAGGCATCGCCTTGAAGGTCGCCATCGCCTTCCTGATCGGCGCGGCCTGCTCGACGGCTAGCGGCCTGATCGGAATGTACATCTCGGTCCGCGCCAATCTGCGAACCGCCGCAGCCGCCACTCACAGTCTCAACGGCGCGTTGCGCATGGCGCTGTTCGGTGGGGCCGTGTCGGGGCTAACGGTTGTGGCCATGAGCCTGGTTGGGGTCGGAGGGCTGTTTTATCTCTACGGCGGCATGGAGCATCCAACGGAAGTCCCGCTGCAGATTGTCGGCTTCGGCTTCGGCGCCAGTTTTGTCGCGCTGTTTGCGCAATTGGGTGGAGGCATTTTCACCAAGGCTGCCGACGTGGGCGCCGATCTGGTCGGCAAAGTCGAGGCTGGGACTCCCGAAGATGATCCGCGCAATCCAGCCGTCATCGCCGATCTGGTGGGCGACACCGTCGGCGACTGCGCCGGCCGCGGCGCCGACCTGTTCGAGTCGACAGCCGCCGAAAATATCGGTGCGATGATTCTGGGCGTTGCCCTCTACTCGCAGTTCGGCCTGGGAGGCATCATGTTTCCGTTGGTGGCCCGTGCTTTCGGCCTGGTGGCCACCATCATCGGCATCTTCTTTGTCAACGTGAAGGAGAACGGCGACGCCATGGCTGCGCTCAATCGCGGCTACTTTGTCACTACGGCCCTGGCCATGGGCGGTTTTTATTTGGCCGTGTACCAGCTGCTGGGAAACAACTTCTACTTCTTTTTAGCAGGAGTAGTTGGAATTCTCACCGCGCTGGCGTTCGTTTTTATCACCCAGTATTACACCGAATACAAATACCGGCCCGTCAGGTCGATCGCCGAAGCGAGCCAGACCGGACCGGCCACCAACATTATCGCCGGCTACGCTGTCGGACTCGAATGCGTTGGTCTGCCGGTTATCGTAATCTCCGGGGCGATTCTTCTGGCCCACTGGCTGGGCGAGCAGGCGCTTCCCGGAATCGAGGGCGCCGGCCTGTACGGCACGGCGGTCGCGACAATGGGAATGCTGGCGCCTTGCGCCTACATTCTGGCCATGGACACCTTCGGCCCGATCACCGACAACGCCGGCGGAATCGTGGAAATGTCGCACGCTTCCGACGAGGTGCGTCGTCGCACCGACCAGCTCGACGCCGTGGGAAACACGACCAAAGCGCTGACAAAAGGCTATGCGGTCGGCAGCGCGGCGCTGGCTGCATTTCTGCTTTTCAGCGCCTATCTGGACGAAGTCAAGAAGATCACCGGGACGGCCATCGCCGTCGACCTCAGTAAGATCCCGACATTCGTCGGAGCGCTGCTGGGTGGGGCACTCGTCATGGTCTTCAGCGCCTTCGCGATCCGCGCCGTCGGCAAGGCGGCCTACTACGTGATCAACGAAGTCCGCCGGCAGTTTAAAGCCGATCCGGGAATCATGGCCGGAACGTCCAAGCCCGACTACGGCCGTTGCGTCGATATCGTCACGGTCGGAGCGCTCAAGGAGATGATCATTCCAGGGCTCCTGCCGGTTGTGGTCCCGCTGGCCGTGGGCTTTTCGTTCAAGTACTTATCATCGGAAGGGTATCCCGGCGCCGAAGCGGTGGCCGCATTGCTGATGGTAGGAACCATCGTCGGAATCCTGATGGCGCTTCTGATGAACAACGGGGGCGGCGCCTGGGATAACGCCAAAAAGTACATCGAGCTTGGCAACCTAGGCGGCAAGGGCTCCGAGACCCACAAAGCCGCCGTCGTCGGCGACACGGTAGGCGATCCGTTCAAGGACACGGCCGGGCCGTCCCTGCATGTGTTGATCAAGTTGTTAAGCACCATCACTCTGGTGATGGCGCCGCTGTTCCTTTAGAGCTAATCTGGTGGACAGGTGGAAAATTGGAAAATTGGGGATTGGGGATTGGGGATTGGGGATTGGGGACTAGTTGAACTTCATCTTTTCAATCGGCAATACAATCCTCAATTCTCCAATCCTCAATTGTCAATCAACTCCGCAATCGGCAGTCCTCAATCCGAAATTCAATCCCCAATCCCCAATCCCCAATCCCCAATTTTCCACCTGTCCACCAGATTAGCTCTAAAAAACCAGCCGCTATTTTTTCCGAGATTTCCAATACTCGAAGACCGCCGGCAGGACCGATAAGACAAGTATGGCAAGAATGACGTAGTGAAAGTTGCGTTTGACCCCGGGAAGATTTCCGAAGAAATACCCCGCCAGCAAAAACAGCAACACCCAGGCCACGCCGCCTGTGATGTTGAAAATAACAAATCGCGTGTAGTTCATCCGGCCGACTCCAGCCACAAACGGCGCAAACGTCCGGATAATCGGCACGAATCGGGCGAAAATGATGGTCTTGCCGCCGTGCTTCTCATAGAATCTCTGCGTCCGGGTCAAATACTGCCGATTCAGGAAACGTGAATCCTGCCGGCTAAAGATCCTGGGGCCGATGCGGTAGCCGATCGCGTAGTTGACCGAATCTCCCGCGATGGCTGCGGCGCAAAGCAGTAGCGCCACAAGAGGCAGATTCAGCGCGCTGTTCTCGATGGAGGCCAGCGCGCCGACGGCAAACAGCAGGGAGTCGCCCGGCAACAGCGGCATGACGACCAATCCGGTTTCACAAAAGATAATTGTTGTCAAAACGACATACAGCCAGGGACCCAGCCGCGCAGCCCACTGATTGAGATGCTCATCCAGGTGGAAAACAATATCGTAGAGCTGCCAGAATAACTGAACCAAGGCATCGAAGAATTGTCCGATCAATTCCATGTGACCGTCAGTCTGGCACATTCAAGTGGCAAGTGAACAGTGGCAGGTTACCAGGGAGGTGAAGGTGGCAGTGGGCAGGTCGCTTGGTGGGCACGGCATGGTAACCTGCAACTGTTCACTTGCCACTTGAATGAGCAGATACTCAATCACGACGGCAAAAAATCAGGTAGCAGGAGTGGCACAGGGCTCCAGCCCTGTGCGCTGTTTCCCGAATGTAAGGCTCCGGTCTAAATGTCGCGAGTAAAAACAGCCGAACTTGCTACTTTCCACCTTGATACTGCTCGCGACTCGCGACTCGCGACTCGCGACTTTCACACACACTGGCGACTGGCGACTGGCCACTGGCGACTTTCATGAGCGATCGATTCGAAGACGAAGTCGCAAGCGATCTGGACGAGAAGACCGACGACCTTGCCTCGGCGCGGCAGCGCGTGCCGCTGCACACCCGCATTCTGATCGGTTTGGTTTTGGGCGCGGGCGCCGGAGGCGCCCTGAATGCTACGCTGGGCTCCTCTTCACCGCCGCTCGTCTGGGTCGTCAATTCAATCACCGAGCCTCTCGGCCAGTTGTTCCTCCGCTTGCTCCTGATGATCGTCATCCCACTGGTGTTCTCCTCGCTGGTGGTCGGCGTCGCAGGGATGGGCGATCTCCGCAGGTTCGGTCGCGTCGGTTTCAAGACGCTAGCCTACACGGTCGTCTTTTCCTCCATCTCGGTGCTGATCGGCCTCGGGCTGGCCAATTTGATCCAACCGGGTACCCGGATCGATCCACAGAAACGTACCGAACTGATGGAGCGCTATTCCACCGACGCGCAAAAACAGATAGCCGATCCGGCCACGGCACGGACCGCCGACACGGTGCTGATGAAAGTTGTCAAGATCATCGTTCCGGTCAATCCGGTCGAGTCGATGGCGCGAGCTACGCCGGATATGATCGGGCTCATGTTTTTTGCGCTGATTTTCGGGCTGGCGCTGACGCTTTTGACCCGGGCGCAGGCTGCTCCGGTCGTCACTTTTTTCACTGCTGTCTACGAGGCCGTCGCCAAAATCATCGAGATGATCATGAAGCTGGCGCCCTATGCCGTCGCCTGCCTTCTGTTTACGATGACGTCGCGCTTCGGCTTCGGCTTTCTGATCAGCCTCGGCTGGTTTATCGCGACGGTCCTGCTCGGACTGGCCATCCACATGTTCGTGGTGTATTCCCTGTCGGTCAAGTTTCTGTCCCGGATCTCGCCGCTGGAATTCTTCCGCAGAATCAAAACGGTCATGATTACAGCCTTCTCGACCAGCTCATCGAACGCGACGCTGCCGACGGCGTTGCGCGTCTCCGAAGAAAACCTTGGTGTTCCGCGCAGTATCAATTCATTTGTTTTGACCGTCGGCGCCACAGCCAATCAGAACGGCACGGCTTTGTATGAAGGAGTGACCGTCCTGTTTTTGGCTCAGCTGGCCGGAGTCGACCTGCCGCTGAGCAAGCAGTTGATCGTCATGTACTTGGCGATCCTGGGAGGAGTCGGTACGGCCGGCGTGCCTTCCGGATCGATCCCGTTTCTGATCCTGATTTTGGCCAGCGTGGGGATCAACCCCGCCTTTATCGCCGTCATCATCGGCGTCGATCGCCTGCTGGACATGTGCCGGACTACATTAAACGTGGTCGGGGACATCACGGCTGCAACATTTGTGGCGCGATCAGAGGGCGTAAAGCTGCTGGGAAAATAAAGTGTAATAATAGGATTGACGCAGGCGTATAGAGGTTTACGATTAGCAGTGAACAAACAACATGTCAGGCTTATTCCGGAGGTCCTCTCGTAACAGGCCATCAGACGCCGTCGCTCCATCACCCATCCCGTATGCTACCCTTTCAAAATTGATTTCAATACAGAGGAGGTCATGGCTTCCAGACTTTTCGTAGGGAATATTCCGTTTGGTGCAACTGAACAGGAGATTCGCCAGCATTTTCTCCAAGTCGGTCCCGTCAGCTCGGTGATTTTGCCGGTGGATCGCAATACGGGTCAGATTCGCGGATTCGCCTTTGTGGATTTCGCCGAGTCCAGTTTGGCCAACGAAGCGATCCAGAAACTGAACAACCAGCCTTTCAACGGGCGCAACCTTTCCATCAGCGAAGCACGTCCCAAGGGCGAGGGGCCGCCGGCCGGGAGCCGCGGGCCTGCCACGCGATCGTTCACGCCGCGCCCGGGAGGAGGATTCTCCGGGGCGCGCAGCGGGAGTGGACCGGGACGCGATTCCTATTCCGACGACGCGGCGCCGCGCAAGAACTTCGGTCCCGATCGTCGCAGGAAGCCAGGAGGAGGAAAAGGAAGTGGCCGCGGAGAATGGGCCGCGCCGAAACCGAAAGGTCCGATGCGGGAAATCAACACGGGCCGCATCTACGGAGTCGAAGGCCTGGGGAACGAAGAAGAGGAACTCGAATTGTTCCCGAAGGACGAACCGACCGAGAAAGAGGCACCCTCCGATAAGGGCGAACAGCCTGAAATCGAAGAAAAAGAAGAAGAAGAAGAAAAGGAATAGGGGTCAGGCTTCAGGGCAGGGGTCAGGCTTCAGGGATCAGGGGTCAGGGAATCGCAGATTGGAAGTTGAATGCAATCCGCAATCGTCAATAAATCCGCAATCTGCAATTCGCAATCCCCTGACTCCTGACCCCTGAAGCCTGACCCCTGCCCTGAAGCCTGACCCCTGCCTTTATTCTTCCCGGATGTCAGCGCCCAGCCCTTGAAGCCTTTCGACAATCCGCTCGTAGCCCCGAAAGACGATCTCGGCATGCTCGACGCGCGTCTGCCCGGAAGCGACCAGTCCGGCTACGATCAGCGCCATGCCGGCCCGGATGTCGGGAGACTCCAGTGTAGTGGCACGCAGGGCCGTTGGGCCCTGCACCAAGACCCGATGCGGGTCGCACAGCGTTATGCGAGCGCCCATGCGCGCCAGCTTGTCGACAAAAAACATCCGCGCTTCGTACATCCAGTCGTGGACCAGAGTCGTGCCCGAACCTTGCGTGGCCAAGACGATGACCAGGCTGGCCAGATCGGTGGGGAAACCGGGCCAAAGTCCGACGACCACACGTTGCGGATTCTCAACCGAAGATGCGGAAACTTCCACTTGCCCGTCGCCCCATTTCCATTCGACGCCGAACTGCCGCAACACGTGTTCGGTCCCGATTAGGTCCTCGCGGCAGACCCCTTCGAGCAGGATCCGCCCTCCGGTGACTCCGGCGGCGGCCGCCAGCGTGCCGGCGTCGATAAAATCGGGTTGTATCCGGAATTGAATTTCTTCAGTGGGCGGATCGATCCCGCGCAACACTTGCACGCGGTTCGGCTCAAAGCGAATCTCTGCGCCGAGCAACCGGAGGAAATCCGCCAGCGCCAGCACATGCGGTTCGCTGGCGGCGTTGTGCACCGTTCCGCCGCCGATGGCGCTAAACAGAGTCAGAGCATTTTCGGTGGCCGTCACCGAACATTCGCCCAGATAAACTTCCGGCGCGCGCTGCAGCGAGCGGCGGCGAATGCGAAATCCTTTGCCGTCTTCGGCCACCTGAAAACCGGATGCCCGCAGCACGTCCCAGTGAGCCTGAAACGTGCGCGCCCCAATCGGACAACCTCCTGGAAAAACCGACTCGATGCTTTCCACCTGGGCCGCCATCGGCCCGATCAAAAGGATTGCTCCCCGTAGTTTCTGGACCAGTTCCGGCGGCAACCTGGTGTAGTGAACGCGGGAATTGTCTATGCAGAGGTCCTGGCCTTGCCACTCCATTTGCACACCTTGCGTTGCGAGCAGCGCCAGCAGGTTTTCGACGTCCCAGATACGCGGGACGTTAGACAGCCGAACGATCCCGCGCGCCAGCAGGCTTGCGGCCAGCACCGGCAAAGCGGCATTCTTGTTTCCCTGGACCCGGTACGTCCCTTGCAGTCGGTTTCGGCCTTCGATAAGAAGTGTGCGCATCGTATTTTTCAATCCTGCCCGTCAGAAAAACTTTCACCAATAACCAGAACCTCGGGCTCCAGCCGAATCCCAAATTTTTCAAAGACGCGCTCGGCGTATTCAGCCGCCAGCGCCAGGACGTCCCGGCTGGAAGCCTGTCCGGAATTCAAGAAAAGGTTGCCGTGATACGAAGCGATCTCGGCTTGCCCACGCCGGGCGCCGCACGCGCCGACCGCTTCCAGAAGTTTTCCCGCGGGGATCTTTCCGTGCGTCACGAACTCCGGGGGAATTTTTTCGAGCGTATGAGAGGAAATGGCCGCCGCCGCCACATTCTTGAAAAAACTCCCGGGACAGCGCAGGCCGGCCGGATACTTGATGGAACGGGCCTTTAGAATGTCATCGGAAATTTGCTGCAATCGCTCAGCGGACTCCCGCAATTTAAGCAGGCAATCAATCAGAAACCATTCGCGGCGCTCTTTGAGAACGCTGTGCCGGTAGCCGAATCCAAGTTCCTCGCGACGCAATGTGCGGATGCCTTCGGGCGTCCAGACCGTCGCTTCGACCAGCGTCTCGCGGATCTCCTGCCCGTAGGCGCCGGCGTTACCGACCGCCGCGCCGGCGACGCTTCCCGGAATTCCGTACATCTTTTCGAGGCCCGCCCACTGCCGCGCGTTGGCCCAGCGGATCAGCTCCATCAGATTGGTTCCGCCGCCGACGCGCAAGCGCTCGTTGCCTAAAGCTTCCATGCCGGTGATGCGGTTGATCCACAACACGCCGCCAAAGCCCCGGTCTGAAAACAGCAGGTTGCTTCCCTCTCCGACATAGAGAGGCGCCAAGTCTCGACGCCGCGACCACTCGTCGGCTTCATCCAGATCGCCGGCCGACGTGATCTCGATGGCCCAGCGGGCCAGCCCGCCGATGCCAAACGTCGTGAACCCGGCCAGATCCAGGTCGGCCACAGGAGCAATTGTCATGGGAGGTGTGTGCTTCAAGTCTTCAGCTTACCAGACAGTGTGCAGCGGGCAGTAGGCAGTAGGCAGCGGGCAGTAGACAGTGGGCAGACGTCCGGGCCACGAGCGTAAGCGAGTGGGCAATCATTGGCAGTGTCGGGAACCTGGTTGCCTCTGATTGCCCGCTCCCTTATGGTCGCGGCTCTGACAGACCTGCCCGCTGCCTACCGCCCCCTCCCGACTGCCGACTATTTTCTCCAAATGAACTGATCAATCGAAAAACGCCCGCCTCCGCGCACCATCACATAAATCGCGACAAGCAGGTACATCACGGCCAGCTCAAGGCGCATATCACCGCTTATGTGCAGCCCGACGGCAACGCCCATATTGATGGCGACGGCTGCGGCGGCCAACGGCGTCAAGAATCCGGCTGCCAGCAGGATCCCTCCGACAAATTCAGCTAGCGCCGAACAAACGGCCAGTATCGTTGGCGCCGGCAGGCCGATCTTGATGACCGTGTCGACGTGTTTCCAAGCCTCGCCATCAGCGACCATGCCGTATGCCCCCTGAATCTTCGACCAGCCATGAAGTATCGCCAGCATCAAACCCGCCCCCACGCGCAACAAAAGCAACGCCCAGTTCTGAACCCCATCTCTGAATCCTGGCTTGGCCACGGCCACCTCCGTCGGAAGGCCCGATTGTAAAGCAAGTTTTCAGTGCCGCAAACGAAGAGAGCGGTGACCATCGCGTTCCTGGCGCGTGTGTAACTACCACCACTCTCTGCGTTCGTGGCACTGAACCTTCCTCCTGTAAAGCAAGTTTTCAGTGCCGCTAACGAAAAGGGCGGCGACCATCGCGTTCCTGCCACGTGTGCCAACATCACCTCCGCACTTATCCGGCCACTGGCCACTGACCACTGGCCACTGATTTTCCTTGCCTGAAGGCGCCGCCAACCGCTACAATCTCAGGTAATTGTCCTGATCTAGTCTCCGAGAGTGTTGTGATAGCAGGCTTCTGCTGGCGGTCCGCGGGTGTTGTCCGCCGCCGGAGGTCTTTCAGTTTCTTAGGAGGAACCTATGAGCCGCTTGAGCTCCAGGGGCTTGGCGCTCCTGATGATTGTGGCGCTGGCCGTGGTGGGATCGTCCGCCCTGCTGGCCCAGTCCGACAACACACAGATTTCCGGCTACGTCAAAGATGCGACGGGAGCCATCATCCCCGGCGTTACGGTGGTGGTCAAAAGCGAGACCAGTAATTTCCAGCGTGAGGCCATCAGCAACGATTCCGGGTACTATGCCGTTTCCAATATTCCGCCCGGCACCTATACGGTATCGGCCGAATTGACCGGCTTTAAGCGCTTCCAAACCACCAATAAGAAAGTCGACCCCGGCATCCCCACCACCGTTGACGCAACGTTGGAAGTGGGAGAAATCACCGAAACGGTTTCCGTAATCTCTTCGAGCGCGGGCGTGCAGACCGAAACGGCGGCCGTCGGCAAGCTGGTCGAAGCCAAGCAGATCCAGTTCATGCAGCTCAACGGCCGCAACCCGCTCTTTCTGGCGCTGCTCAAACCGGGCGTCAGCGGCGGTTCGCTGGCACAGTTCAGTTTCGGATTGACTAGTGGAGGACTGAACATCAACGGCGGCCGAACGCAGGATAACCTGATCACGCTTGACGGCGCTGTCGCGGTTCGAACCCGATCAAACGGCACCAGCATCGGCGCCGCCGATGTCGACGCCGTCCAGGAAGTTCAGATTCTGACGGCCAATTACGGTTCCGAATACGGGCGTTCGTCGGCCGGCCAGATCCGCATCATCACCAAAAGCGGTACCCGCGATCTGCACGGGACCGCCTACGAATTCATCCGCAATTCACGGCTGGACGCCAACAGCTGGAGCCGCAACAGGCTGAACCCATCAGGCAGCCTTCCCTGCGACCGGTTCCCAAAGGAGAATCACTGCCGGCCCGCACCGCAGCGCTACAATCAGTTCGGATACAGCGCCAGCGGCCCGATCCTGCTTCCGTTCACCGAATACAACAAGGACCGCAACAAACTGTTCTGGTTGTGGGGTCAGGAATGGGTGCGCTTCCGCCGTGCCGACACCTCCATCATTACGGTCCCCTCATTAAAAATGCGCGCCGGGGATTTCAGCGAATTGCTCGATCCGACCAATCGGTTTTTCCGCCGGGCGATTCAGATCAAAGATCCCAACACCGGTCAAAACATTCCGAACAACGTCATTCCCGCGAACCTGCTTAGCTCGAACGGCCTGGCTTTCCTGAGGGCTTATCCCGAGCCGATCGCCGGGTTCAATCCGGGCACGTCGGCGAACTTCTTCCAGGAGCGTCCAGCAGAAACCGACCAGCGCAAGGATACGGTGTCGCTCGACTGGTATCCATCCGACAAGCATCAGGTTCGGTATCGTCTCCAGCTCTACAATTTGATCGACACCAGCGCGTTTCGCGGCGGTACCGACCGCGCGCCGCAGATCATCGACCGGCCCAACCAGACTACATCCATCAACTGGATCTGGACGGTTTCGCCGACTTGGGTCAATGAGATGCTGGTGACGGGAAGCCGCGACCAGGTCTTCATCTACGTCGATACCCGCGGAGAGCGCTACCGGCGGAGCAAGTACGGGATCAACTATCAGTACGTGTTCCCGGACAGAAAAGAGATCTTCGACAAAATACCGACACTGTCCATTTCGAACATCAATGACTTGGACGGCGGTCCGTACCCGGCCAGTTCGACCGGCCCGATTTACAATGTTTCGGATAACCTGACCAAAGTATTCAACAATCACACGTTCAAGGCTGGAGTTTCCTTTGAACGCGCTGGCCAGAATGACTTTGACCAGATCAACGTCGCCGGCGTTCCAGGCGGCACCAACAACCAGAACGGCCGTTTCGAATTCCGCGATACCCGTCCCGGTTCGACTACGTCGGGACTGGCGCTGGCCAACACTGCCATGGGCCTGTTCAACTCCTACGCCGAGATCGGCGTTCGCTCGTTCACTCCGTATCGCGGCCATATGTTTGAGTGGTTTGTTCAGGATTCCTGGAAGATGACGCCTAAGCTGCGTGTCGAGATGGGCCTGCGGCACAGCATCATCCAGCCGTACTACAGCCTCTGGCGCAACATGGTCGTATTCGACACCAAGTATTACAACCCGGCTATCGCCCCCGTTCAGGATCGCGCCACCGGGTTTATCACCAGCGGCAATCTGCAGTCACTGTACAACGGCCTGGTCATACCGGGCGCGGGCTGGCCCGACAGCGCCAAAGGCCGGGTGCCGATCGCCGACTCCGGACAGTTCAACTTCCTGTTCCGGGGCGAACCGAAACAATACTCGAAAATTCACAAGGATGACTTTCAGCCGCGGGTCGGATTCGCCTACTCGATCAACCCGAAAATGGTTGTTCGCGCAGGCGGAGGAAGATTCATCACGCGCCTCGGTGTGAGCGACTCGGTGTTCCTGGGTGGCAATCCGCCGCTGCAGCCGATGGTGTCGATCTCCAACGGCCAGGCCGATAGTCCCGGCGGCGGCAGTAACCGTGCCTTTCCGCTGAACATCACATCCCAGGATCCGATCTTTAAGAACCCGACGGCCTGGACGTGGAACTTTACCGTCGAGCGGGAGCTTCCCTTCGACACAACCGTCGAAGTCGCCTATGTCGGACGGCGCGGCCTGCGCGCCCAGCGCGAGCGCAACATCAACCAGCTCCAGCCGGGAACGTTGTTCTTACCGGCAAACGCCGGCGCCAATCCGGACTTCCTGCGGCCCTACAAGGGCTTCGGTCCGATCCGTGTCACCAACAACGATGCCAACTCAATGTACAACGGCCTGCAGCTCGGCGTGACGCGCCGCTTTACCAGCGGCTTCAGCTATGGCGTTGCCTACACCTACTCTAAGTCTGAAGACGACGGTTCCGGACAGCGCGACGTCGTTCCGAACGCATTTGACGTCAGCAACCTGTGGGGTCCGTCGGGCTACGACCGCAGGCACGTGATGGTCATCAACGGCATCTACGAGTTGCCGTTTTTTCAGGACAAGTCGACGCTCTCTGGCAAGCTGCTGGGCGGCTGGACGGTAACGGCCGTTTCGCAGTTCCAGACAGGAACGCCCGGATCGGTCGGAACCGGCGACGATTTTGCCGGCGTTGGCACGGGCAGCGGAGGCCAGCTTTGGATTGTCAATGGTGAGCCTCAACTGGACCGTGGCGAACGGAAGTTCTCGGAGGGCGCCGCCGATCAGAATTTCTACTTCAACACAACAGCCAAAGGCGCTCCGACAACGTGCTCGGCGAATCCTTCAAGCTGCATCTTTACGCGCCCGGCCAACGGAACCTTCAGCACCCAGAGGACCCGGAATCTGATCTACAGTCCCGGATTCCAGAACCACAACCTCGGGGTGTTCAAGGATTTCTTCATCACCGAAGGTCACAAGCTGCAGTTCCGCTTCGAGGCCTTCAACTGGGTCAACCATCCCAACTGGGGCGGCGTCAACCTGAACCCGACCAGCAGCACGTTCGGAAAGGTCACGGGCAAAAGCGGCGAGCGCAACCTGCAGTTTGCGTTGCGTTATCAGTTCTAAAAAGTGGCACAGGCCTCCAGGCCTGTGTGCTTTTCTGTCGCATGTCAAGCCGCCCGGCTCCCACGCCGGGCGGTTTTTTTGTTTGGAGGAGTTGGAGCGGCACCTGATCAATCTCCCCGACGATGCCAACCAGGCACAAGTCAACAGTGCCGCGAGCGACGCGAGCGGGTCCGTGCCACCGGGTGCGACTGGGCGGGGCGGCCTACGAAGGACGAGGGACGAGGGACGAAGGACGAGGGACGAAGGACGAAGGACGAGGGACGAGGGACGAAGGACGAGGTACGAAGGACGAAGGACGAAGGACGAAGGACGGGTTACGAATTACCCTGAGGTGTCTGTTGATTCGTACCTCGTACCTCGCCCTTCGTCCCTCGCCCTTCGTCCCTTATACTTGGTACCTC
>JBPCNK010000326.1:0-4173 GCA_051001345.1 Acidobacteriota bacterium
AACCGGAAGCGGTCCCCTCGGGGACCGATTGCGCTTTGACGGACAACGACTGCGCCAGGTAACCATTTCCAATCCGAGTCATCCCGATCCGCTCTCTTCGGGTGGCACGCTGGCCACTCAGCCGAGCGGCATTGTCCGGTTTGCGCCCGGTCTGCGCTCGCCCTATTCGACTCAGTTCAGTTTGGGCGTCGAGCAACAGCTTGCCAAGGGGCTGACGGCGACGGCCAACTACATCAATACGCGAGGCATCAAACTGTTTCGCTCGCGCAATATCAATGCGCCTCGGCCGCCCTATATTCAGCGGCCCGATCCAAATGTCGGCGTACTGCGCCAAATAGAATCGACGGCCCGTTCGCAGGCCCACGCGCTGGATGATGCGGGGCAAGCTCGGGCGTTTCTTCAATGGGACGATTCAATATACGCTGGGTCGCGCTTACAACAATGCCGGCGGCATCGATTCGCTTCCGGCCGACAACTATGATTTGACGGGGGAGTGGTCGCGGGCCGAGTTTGACGCGCGCCATCGCTTCCACGTGCTGGGCGCCATCGAAGCGGGGGACTGGTTCAACCTGGGGCTGTCGCTTTCGCTCAGTTCCGGCCAGCCCTACAGCCTCACGACAGGGCGCGATGACAATCGCGACAGCATCGCCAACGGCCGGCCGGCCGGAGTGCGTCGCAATAGTTTGCAAGGTCCAGGGGCGGCCACTGTCGATGTGCGTTGGTCCAGAGATTTTTTGCTAAACCCGACCGGGAAGGAAGAAGGGCCGACTGTCACAGTCGGAGTCGATGCGTTCAATGTGTTTAACCGGACCAATTACGCAGGCCTTATTGGCAACCTCAGTTCGCCTTTCTTCGGTTTGCCGGTAGCAGCCCGGCCAGCCCGGCGCATGCAAGTCACAGTGGGCTTCACCTTCTGAGGGTGGTGGGACAGGTTACGGGCATTACGGAACCCGCAGCCTTCCGGCTGCGGCACTGACATTGCCGCGTCAGGCACGTACCAGAAATCGGCGCCATAAGTTGGCCGCGACCCGCCGCCGGTAAGCGGCCGTCGAGCGGATATCATCGATGGGCGCAATGTCGGATTGAACCAGGCTAACCGACCGTTCGATGAGCGCGGCCTCCAGGCGCTGTCCCTGCAAAAGCTGTTCGGCCCGATGCAGTCGAACGACCGTCGGAGCGACACTTCCAACTGCTCCGGCTACGCGCTCGACTCTGCCCTCGGCATCGGTCTTTATGCGGGCAGCTATGACAACTTTCGAAATGGCTTGCGCTTGCCGGGTTCCCACTTTGCGATACAAGGTTCGTTCGCCGGGTTCGACCGGCGAGAAACGGACTGCGATGACCAACTCGTCGGGCGCCAGCACCGTCTTGCGATATCCGGAATAGAACTCCGCAAACGGGACGGCCCGCTGGCCGGATTCAGATGCGACCAACACCTCGGCATCCAGGATCGCCAGCACGGGCAGCGAATCGCCGGCGGGAGACGCATTGACGATGTTGCCCCCGATCGTTCCGCGGTTTTGAATCTGAATGGCGCCGATACTGCGCGAAGCTTCAACCAGCGCCGGGCAGGCCGTAGCAATTGTGGGCGAGCGCATCAAGTCGGTAAAAGTCGTCAACGCGCCCAGGGTTACCTTCCCCTCTCCTAGACGGATTCCCCTCAGTTCCGAAACATTCAAAAGATTCAGTACCACCTGGGGTTTCAGCTGACCGGCATTGACGGCCACCATCAGGTCGGTGCCGCCGGCCAGAACGGTCGCCTCCGGCATGGCGCGCCTCCAGCGAAGCGCCTCACCGAGGCTGGCCGGAGAGTAGCAAGGGCGCGTCACGCTATTGTTCCGGCCTGGCGCCGGGTTTGCTCCGCGCGGCGCTCTGGACTGCGGCGAAGATTTTCATATACCCGGTGCACCGGCAGAGATTGCCGGCCAGCGCGAATCGAATCGCATCCAGGTCCGGCTGCGGGTTGTCCGCAAGAAGCGCATGCGCCGCAACGATCATGCCGGGAGTGCAAATCCCGCATTGGGCTCCTCCCTCCAACACGAAGGCTTCCTGAACCACCGACAGGTGACTCTCGCCGGCCAGTCCCTCAACGGTCGTTACAGTGCATCCTTCCACCTGGCAAATGGGGATCAGACAGGAATCCACCAACTGGCCGTCGAGCACGACAGAACAGGCGCCGCACTCGCCTTCTTCACAGCCTTTCTTGGCGCCGCAACAAACCAGATCTTCGCGCAGGACATCGAGCAGCGACTTCATCGGGCGGTGCGCGTCCACTTCGACGGTTGTGCCGTTCAGGTTGAACTTCATGGCTGTTTCAGTAGTGCAAAAATAGGAGATGCGCCTGTGTTTGACAGAAAAGCCACCGGCTGGGTGAAATCTTCGCATTTCGCGACGATTCTCGGTTACGCCTTCAAACTACCGGCCCGCTCCCTCACGGTCGCGGCTCTGTTGGTGCTCCGTCGCCGGCCTGCGGCATACGGCATACGGTTGCGGCTATGCCGCGCTGTGTCTCTGTGGTGAACGCTATTTATGAAATATGCTCGCTCACGCTCGGGGCTCTGTGTTGGTCGCCTTTTCAAAGAGTCGTTCGGGCAACATCGGGAGCTCCGCCAAAAAGAAGCCCGTGGCATCCTCAATGGCGGCAGCGACGGCCGGGGCGCCTCCATCCATCGGCAACTCGCCTACGCCCTTGGCGCCGTGAGGTCCGTGCGCGAATTCGGTTTCGATCAAGTGCGTCTCCATGATCGGCACGTCCATAGTGGTCGGGATGATGTAATTGGTCAACCGTGCGTTGGCCATCTCGCCTTCGCTCATTCGTACCTCCTCATACAGGGCGTAGCCGAGCGCCTGCAGCGTTCCGCCTTCAATCTGTCCTTCGGTCATCTGCGGGTTAATCACCTTGCCGATTTCGTGACAGGTGGTCAGTCGCGTCAGCTTCGTCTCATACGTGTCTAGATCCACGTCGGCTTCGACGACATCGGCGGCCCAGGAGTAAGCCGAATACGCGTCGCCGCGGTAATTGGATTCGTCCCACTCAAGCCCTGCCGGTCGCTGGTGTTGCTTGAATGCCGCCAGGGGTCCGCGTTCGGCGAGGTATCGGTCTACTCTTGTCGGCCAATCGGAGCTCTCGGCTTTGGTCTCGCGACAGAATGTCTCCAGCTCTGCGCGCAGCGCTCTGGCGGCTTCCTGCAGAACCCCTCCGACGATCATGCACGTGCGCGAAGCCACCGTCGGGCCGCTGTCGGGGACACGGGCCGTGTCGGCCGGCGCGATTTCGACGAGCGCAGGATCGATGCCGAGTTCTTCTGCGACAATTTGAGTAAAGACCGTCTGAGTGCCTTGTCCGATCTCTGTCGCGGCCGACAAGACGCGCACGCGCCCGCCCGCGAGAGCCTCCAGACCGGCGCGCCCGCGGATCTTATCCTCTCCGCTTCCAGTGAACCCCGCGCCATGAAAGAAGAGCGATAGTCCAATACCACGCCGCACGGTTCCCGACGCGCGCTGCGACGCCCACTTGGATTGATAACCAGAACGGCGCACAGCCTCTTCAAGAACCTCCGAAGCGGCGACACTGGACGTCAGCCGCTGCCCGGTGGCCGTGTAATCTCCCAGCCGCAAGACATTCCGTCTTCGAATCTCCAGAGGGCTGATTGCCAGAGCGGCCGCCACACGGTCCATCTGGCGTTCGACGGCAAAACAAGCCTGCGGCACTCCGAATCCGCGAAAGGCGCCATACGGAGGATTATTGGTGGCCACGACCCGTCCCGTGATCCGCACGTGTTCGCAGCGGTAGGGCCCGGCCGCATGGATCGCCGCACGCGAGAGGACGACTGGACTGAGCGTGCAATAGGCCCCGCCGTCGAGAAGAATCTCGACTTCCATGGCGCACAGCCGACCGTCGGCAGACACGCCTGTGCGATGGCGAATCATGCCGGGATGCCGTTTGGTCGTAGCTTTCAGATCCTCCTCGCGATCGTAGACCATTTTGACGGGCAGGCCCGTTTTGTGCGCCAGAATGGCGGCGTGCGCGGCCAAGATCGACGGGTATTCTTCCTTGCCTCCAAAACCTCCGCCAGTTGTCATCGCAATGACGTGAACCTTATCTCGGTCGCAGGCCAGCATTCGCTCCAGCGCGCGTTGAACGTAGTAGGGGCATTGCATCGACCCGTAAAC
>JBPCNK010000327.1:0-5466 GCA_051001345.1 Acidobacteriota bacterium
GTCCAGACCCATCGAGGCGAGTTTCTCGGGATCACGGCCTGCGTGAATGAGCATGGACGAAGCCGAGCGGAACGTGTTTTTGCGGACCTCGAAAAAATCATTAAGCGGCGCGGCCCCCATGGCGGCATCGATTCTCTCTCGCGCTCGCTGACAGCGTTTGTGAGGGCCGTCGTCTCGGACCTCCGGATGGCTCAGGTGGAGGTCGATGGACACGAGCACGGACCACGGAAGAACCACGAGTTCCTCGTAGCTGAGCCGCTTGCCGACGATATGGCAGAGTGCGGCATCCAACCTCCGATCGGCGCTAAGAGAATTGGCGAAACTGAGAACCACCATGCCTAACTCCGCCGAACCGGAGGCCGGGTCTTGCAAGAGTTGGGCTGCGCGGCTGGCCAGACCGTGAAGATCTTTGGCTGTCAAAAAGGGCTGAGCGATTTCTTTGGCCCGAATAAGGCTCGGGTTGGCAGCCAGCTCGGGAATCAGCGGGGAGTCGGGCCGTTCGAGCCAAGGCATCAGAATCGCCAGAGAACTTGACGAGAGGGTCTTCCAGTCGACCTCGCTGGTGTCACGAATCTGGGCAGAAATCTCGGCGGTGAGATCTCTGCGCGCAGTTGTTCGCAACTGACTCAGCAGGTCGTTGGAGACGCTGCGGCTGCGGATGCGACTCCAGGTTTGCGGATCCAGGGCGGCGCGCACAAGGATCCTGGCCGCTGTAGCCGAATCGACGGCCAGTTCAGCGTGCTGCTGTTTGGAGGTCCGATTGCAACTGGAGAAAAGGAGCAGGCAGGCCATCAGAATCCAGTATCGATGACAGCGGACAGCGGCGGCCGCTCCCGAACATTCCGCGATCCTCAATTGATCCTCGCCGGGTGTACTATACTTGGCAAAGCTCATCGGTAAAAGCAGCTAAATTCCTCGAGAGGCGATGGAAGGCACAACCATAGGGCATTACCGGTTGCTCGAAAGACTGGGCGCCGGCGGGATGGGTGTCGTTTTCAAGGCCGAAGACGTTCGCCTCGGGCGTCCCGTCGCGTTGAAATTTCTGCCGGAAGGACTGGCCTCCGGCCCCCAAAGCCTGCAGCGCTTTGAGCGCGAGGCCCGCATGGCCTCTTCGCTGAATCATCCGCATATTTGCACAATTTACGACATCGGCGAGCACGAAGGCCGGCCGTTTATCGTGATGGAGTTTCTTGAAGGATTGCCGCTCAATGAAAAGATCGGCGGCAGGCCGCTCGATACGGGAGAGCTGCTGGGCCTTGCGGTTGAGATTGCCGACAGCCTCAATGCCGCCCACGCGCGTGGCATTGTGCATCGAGACATCAAGCCAGCTAACATTTTCGTAACGTCCTCAGGGCACGCCAAGATCCTCGATTTCGGCATCGCCAAGTCGGTTTCCCACGAGGATGTAGCTGCCGGGCCGACACAGACGCTGCTGACGATGCCTGGCAATGCCGTGGGAACCATCCTTTACATGTCTCCCGAGCAGGCACTCGGGCAGGAGCTGGATGAGCGGTCGGATCTGTTTTCCTTCGGGGCCGTTCTTTATGAAATGGCGACCGGCACGGCGCCCTTTGCCGGCAGCACGACGGCCGTCATTTTCGATGCAATTCTTCACAAAGCACCGGCGCCGGTCGCGCGCCTGAACCCAGCGCTGCCTGCGCAACTGCAGGTCATTATCAACAAGGCCCTGGCCAAGGATCGCGCCGCCCGCTACCAGTCAGCCGATCTGCTGGAAGATCTGAGAAGGTTGAAGCGGCAACTCGATCCGTTTTCGGTCGCACCGCCGTCGGGTCTGCGGACGGAGAAGACCACCGCCGCGACCGGAGCGACGGTCGCCCCCGCAACTACGACCTTGGCAACACGCCTTTCCGATGGGCGTTCGGCGTTGGTAGGACGCGACCGAGAGATGGGGCAGTTGCGAGACTATCTCCAGCAAGCGGCAGCCGGACAAGGCTCATTAGTTTTGATCGGTGGGGAAGCCGGCCTGGGAAAGACGAGACTTTGTGCCGCTCTCGCACAGGAGGCCGTTCAATGGGGGATGGCGCCGGCCATAGGCCAGTGCCACGAAAGGCAGGCGGCCGCTCCCTACGTGCCGTTTGTCGAAATCCTCGAAGAAATCGCACGCGTGACACCGCCCGACGTTTTTCGTGAAGCCCTCGGGGAGGCGGCATCCGAAGTGGCCAAGTTGATGCCTCAATTACGACGCCTGTTTCCCGATATTCCACCGCCTTTGGGGCTTCCTCCTGAGCAAGAGCGTCGTTACCTCTTCAACAGCCTCCAGGAGTATCTGGAACGAGCTGCCCGGCTCCAGCCGCTGCTTTGGATCATTGAAGATCTACACTGGGCCGACTCCTCAACTCTGATGCTGCTGGAGTTTTTCGCGCAGCACCTTGGACAGATTCCGGTTTTGATTCTGGGCACGTTTCGTGACGTGGAATTGGAGGTGACCCATCCGCTCAACCAGACGCTGGAGGAACTCACCCGGCGCCGCCTGGTCAATCGGGTCTCGGTTAAGCCGCTTACCGAGGCCAGTGTCCAAGCCCTGTTGGAGGTCTTAAGCGGGCAGGCGCCGCCCCCGGCGCTTGCGCAGGCGATCTATCAGGGCACGGAAGGCAATCCATTTTTCGTTGAGGAAGTATTCCAACATCTGGTCGAGGAAGGAAAGCTGTTTGACTCGCAACAGCGCTGGCGCTCGGATCTTCGGATGTCGGACGTCGGAGTTCCCGAAAGCGTACGGCTGGTGATCCGTCATCGTCTGCAACGGCTCAGCGAAGCCAGCCGGCGAGTCCTGGCGCTGGCGGCCGTCATCGGACGAAACTTCAACTATGAGCTTCTGGAAGCTGTCAGTGAGATCCAGCCCGATACACTGCTGGACGCCGTGGAAGAGGGAGAACGATCGCACCTGGTCACTGCGGTCACCAGCCGCGCCGAGACAATGTATTCGTTTGCCCACGCGCTCATTCGTCAGACACTCTTGGAGGAGTTGTCAAAACCCAGGCGACAAAGGCTCCACTTGAAAGTCGCCGAAGCCATCGAACGGGTGTATTCCGCAACGTTGCAGGAGCGCTCAACCGACCTTGCACACCATCTCTCCGAAGCTGGCAACGCGGCGGACGCGGAAAAGACGATCCGCTATCTGATCGCTGCCGCAGACCACGCGCTGAGCGCGGCGGCTTTCGAAGATGCGATGCGATTCTACCAAGCCGCTGCTGCGCGCGCGCGGCCGGACGCTCTGCGGGAGCGCGCCGGACTGCTCTTCAAACAAGGTCTGGCGCTGCGAGGCCTCGGCCGCTGGCAGGACGCCAAGCAACTCTGGCTGGAAGCCTTCAGCGCGTACCAGAAAATCGGAGATGCGGAGGCGGCCGGACAGGTCTGCTGGAATATCACTCAGCAACTCACCTGGCAGGGCAGTCTCGAGGAGGTCATCGAGCTGAGCAATACTGCGCTGGCGCTCTTGGGTGACAGCTTTTCGGAAAACCGTTGCCGCGTGCTGGCATGGGCAGGCCACGCCCGAAATCAGATCGGTGACGCGGAAGGTGGCAGCCAACGGATCGAGCGTGCCATTGGCTTTGCCCGGCAGCTGGACAACCCAGAGTTGCTGGGGCATCTGATGGTTCACAAGTGTTGGGCCAATTTCTATTTCCAAAAGGTCAGTCGCGAACAGGTTGGTCGCAGCGTAATCGAACTGCTCGGTGACAACCTGTGGGAACGTGCCGAAGCGATTTCCTATTTAATGATGGATGCGTTGTTGGCTGGCCGCCTGGGCGACGTGCGCAGGCTGGAAGGGGAAATTGTTCCGCTGGCGTCCCGGCTGGGCCATCTGGGGGTCCTCTGGGTGACAGGGCGCGTCGGTGGCCTGTCTGACTTTATGACGGCGGCCGATCTGGATCGCTTCGAAGCGTTTGCTCGCAAGGACGTCGAAGTCTGTCGCCAGATCGGGTCTCAATGGATCTCCGATTCCTACGGCTGGCTGGGGCAATCGCTTTTTTGGAAGGGGCATTGGGAAGAAGCCGACCAGGCTCTACGGGAAGCCGCCCGAGTGGCGCCTCGCGGTTTCACTGCAGGCTCACACGTTGGACTCTTATCGTTAGACAAGGCCTATGCGGGCGACCCGAGTGCCGCTTTGTCGCTGCTCGATTCGGCTCGTGAGTATCTACCTCGCAGCGGACAACCGAATACGGCGGGCGCCTGGTCGTTACTGTTTTCCGCTGTCGAATGTCTGGCCGTGCTCGGCAAAGAGGATGAATCGGCCCAGCTGCATTCCCTGCTTCTCGAAGCGCTGGTAAATGGCGCCGTCGTCGGCTTCAACGCCGCTACCCTGGTCGAAAAGGCCGCCGCAATTTCGGCCGCCGCCGGGCAGCAGTGGGACCAGGCCGAGCGGCACTTCGATACCGCGCTCGCGCAAGCGGAGCAAATTCCGTTCCGAACCGAACAGTGCGAAGTGCGGCGCTGGTATGCGTGGATGTTGACCCGCCGCGACCAAACCGGAGACCGCCAGCGGGCGCGCCAACTGCTGGCAGAAGCCATCGAGGTGGCCAAGCAAATTGGAATGCCCCGCCATCAAAAGCTTGCCGAGGACCACCAATCGCAGTTATGACGACAAGTCCGGTGCCACTTGCAGCCCGGATATGGCTGTAGCAAAAACTCCGTCTGCCCGCTGCCTACTGCTGCCTACTGAAGCGAAACCGCTGGCTTTTGTTGTACGATTCGTCCTATTCTGCGCTCACTCAATTCCTCTGGAGGATCTGTGATGCGCACTGTCAGCTGGATACTTCTGACCATAGTAGGAGCTCTGATGCTGTTCGGGAGCCTGGCTTCGGCCACCCTTGCCTATCGGGGCGGCGAAGACGTGATTGTTCCCATTGACCCGCCCGCGACTATTGATAGCCTGGCCGAAGGACGTGCCGAGGTCGCAACGGCGCTGCGGGCACGGCGCGCTACAGCCGCTTCGTTTGCGGTTGCTCTCACGACATTGTTTCTATTTGTCGTTTTGGTTCCCTACCGGCGGGGCGATGTTTGGAGCTGGTGGGCGATCCTGGTGACGTTTGCCGTGTTGGGTGGTTTGGTACTATTGCGGATTCCCATTCTGGATACTACCGCGGGTGTGCCGGCTGGAGGAATCCCATTGGCCGCTGTCGTAGTGGCATTGCTCCTGGATGTGAAGCGATTGAGCAGCTAGTGCATGTCCGGGCCACAAGCGTCAGTGCCGCGAACGAAGAGAGCGGTGACCATCGAGTTCTTGCCACGTGTGTCAATCTCACCACTCTCTGCGTTCGTGGCACTGACATTTTCGTGGCACTGACATTTCCGCGCTGAAGCCTGACCCCTGAAACCTGACCCCTAGCCCAACTTCCGCGGTTTTCTGACCAAAATCCTTTATTGATGCGGTGTTGCGTCTTCCGTTAGTCACTACTCCGGCTCCCCAGCAGCCACCCTATGCCAGGTTTTCACCGGATTGATGACCTC
>JBPCNK010000328.1:0-2820 GCA_051001345.1 Acidobacteriota bacterium
CCGCTCGTTGCGCGCGCCTGACCGAGGGCGACGGCGCCTGAGTCAGAAGCCGGCATCTTCGGCGACCCAGCGCGCGCGGACCGCTGTAGGAATGATTCGGCTTCGAAACGCCTCGTCGAGCAGAAACTGGACCGAATGGCGGCCGCGCTCTCCGTAATCGAGCGTCAGGTCGTTGACGTACATTCCGACAAAGCGGTCGGCCAGTTTGGGATCCATTCCGCGCGCAAACTCCAGCGCGTAGTCAAGCGCCTCGGGTCGATGGTCGAGCGCGTACTGGATGCTGGCATGTAGCAGCCGGGAAACTTCCGCGACGGTCGCTGCGCCCAGATCGCGGCGTATGACGTTGCCACCGAGCGGAAGAGGCAGTCCGGTTTCGTGCTTCCACCACTCGCCCAGATCGATGACTTTGTGGAAGCCTTCGGCTGCGTAGGTCAACTGGCCTTCGTGGATGATCAATCCCGCGTCGGCCTCTCCGGTTTTGACGCATTCCAGAATGCGATCAAAAGGAATCGTGACGGTCTCAAGGGAGGGGTCGAAGAGCTGCAGCGCCAGCAGCGCGGTGGTCCACGCGCCGGGCACAGCGATCTTCTTTGACTGCAGCTCTTGGGGCGTCATCGGCCGGCTTGCCACCACGATCGGCCCGTACCCATCGCCAATGCTTGCGCCGTGCGGCAGCAGCACGTACTGATCGGTCAGGTAGGCGTAGGCATGAAAGGAAACGGCCGTCACTTCGTATTCGCCCAGCACAGCCTTCTGGTTGAGCGTTTCAATGTCGCTGAGAACATGACGGAACTGGTACGGCCCGGTCGGGACTTTTTCGCGGGCCAGCGCGTAAAACATGAAAGCGTCATCGGAGTCCGGGCTATGGGCGATCGTGATGGTCTGCATGGGATGGGTTCAGGTCAACGTCGCGCAACGGCGGCGTATTCGGTTGGATCTTCCAGACCGGCCCGTGCAAAAGCCAGGCGGCGTTCCTGGCACTTGTTGCACCGCCCGCAATGGGCGTATCCGGCAGGATCGATGCACGAGAAGGTTAGTTCCAACGGCAGGTCTTTTCCCAGCCGAATCACAGTGTGCTTGGTCTGACGCCGGAATGGAGTCTCGATACTGATGGGGCACTTCAGCGCCGCTGCGAGGAGCGTTTCATAGGCGTGAAAGAATTCGGGTGTGCTGTCGGCAAATGGGTTGCCTTGCAACGTGCCCAGTGCAATCACGTGGAGATCAGCCATCGAACAATAAATTGCGGCCTTGGCAAGCAGAAGCAAGTTACGACCCGGCAGGTAGACGGCCTCATCGGGCGTCTGTGCGTCGGGGACCATTTTTCCCGTTACGCTCCAATGCGATGGATAGAGATCCGCGACCGGCAGTTCCAACACCCGAAGGGGTGCAATGCCCGGTTGGTCGACCTGTTCAAGGTATTTCTGCAGCCAGAATTGCTCGGCGGACTCCCAGGCCAGTCCGCTCCTGACATAGAGGGGATGAACCGGACTATAGCGCCCGCGCGTCTCAACGAGCAGGACGGCGCTGTCCAAGCCTCCGCTGAGCAAAACGGCAGCACCCTGTGTGGCCGGAGCGGTCATAAAGAGCCCACATTCTAACAGGCTTCAGGCTGTTCAATTGCGGATTGCGGATTGCGGTCACCCAGCGACAGTGGTCAGGCGTCAGTCAGTAGTCAGTGGTCAGCTGAAATTGCCTGCCGACCACTGACCACTGGCCTCTTAATTGTTCGGCCAGGATGCCCAGATGCTGCAGTGGCCGCCATTGTCCGTTCCCTTGAGCTCCTGTTGAACGCCGGTATACCCGGCATTCATCACAGCCTTGGGAGCGAAGTGAAACTTGCCGTTGGCGCCAGTCTGGAAGAGCGCACCGAAATGCGCTTGGCTAAGCCCGTGACCGGCCTCGTGCAGAGCAACTGTTTCCACGTCGACGTCCCCGTTGATGCGCCACAGAAAGTTATCGTTGTACAAGATCTCGCTGAACGCCACATCAGCCTTGCCGTTCTGATCGATATCGGTCGGCCCGCCGCCCCCAACGAAAACGAACGTGAAAGTAGCTGCGATGACGTTGGGGGGCAGAATCAGGGCGGAAATCCCGGCAGGAAGCCAGCCGGCATGGGTGATATCGGCAAGGGGAAAGGGCAGGCCCCCCAGTCCATGAAAGAATTCAACGACACCCAGGTCCAGGCCAGGAAAGTCAGGTTGCTTTGTGATGGGGATGTCCGAGCAATTTACCCCCTGCCAGGTTGCCATTGCACGGTCAATGGCCGCGGTCGTTTGCGGGGTTGTCAGGCCGTCTATCGCACCTTCCGCTTGGTCGACTATGTAGCTGATGTTGGTGCGGCCGCCTCTGCGCGGATCTCCCGGAACGAAATGCGCGTCTAGCTGCTTGTTGCCCCGATCGGTAAAGAAAACGGTCCGTCCCATCTCGGCCGAAGTGTCCAGAGTCAGGTATTCGGCCTTTTCGACCCGGAAATCGGCCCCACTTGCTTCCAATTGAGCGTTGATCGCAACCATCACAGCCATGACCTGTTCACTCGCAGACGGAGCAGGTTGCGCCGAGAGCAGTCCTTGCGACGGATAACCGGCCACAAGCAGCATGCAAGCTGCGAGTCCTACGGCTAGCGGCCTGAAAAGGCTTTGTACTTCATATGAGTTTCTCCCCTTTGAGACAAGGCGGGCTAAAACTAGCGACCCCCAATTGGGCGTCATTCTATAACAATATGACGTGTTTCAGTGCCGCGAACGTCGGTGCCACGAAAGCAAGGAAGGGTGGGACTGAAGCAAACAGAAAAGAAAAGAGGGTCACCAACCCCCGCGTTCG
>JBPCNK010000329.1:0-17480 GCA_051001345.1 Acidobacteriota bacterium
CAATACTAGCCGGAGCCGGCCTGAGGTCTCCCAAAACCACCAACTCGGCGGGTGAGCCGCGGCGAATCCAGTTCGGCCTGAAGTACAACTTTTAGTGTAGTGTCCAATAAATAACGGGACTAATTCAATCGATCTCGATTATGCGTGATGGTTCCGCAGCGGCCCTTCTTCAGCGGCAGCCCCGGCTCTCCCGTTTGCCAGCAAACTCTGGAACAGATTCAGCCTGGCTGCACTCTGCCGCGTTACAGGAAAGCGAAGAAATAAATGGTCCAGTTAATTATTGGACACTACACTAGCCGCTGCTAATCTCCATACCGGTCGGCGTGGTATCCCGCAGCCTCCCGGCCCGGTCTGGCCGCGCCTGGGAACGAACATGAAGCCATCTGTCGCTCACGCGAGGAGGCAAGGTATCGAAAGGAGAACTACTATGTGCTTCTTCAAACGAAATGAACGGAGGACTCACGAATGATCGTCTCACGTTCAACGCTGGCGGGCGCTCTGGCTCTGGGGCTCTTGGTTTTTCTGGAACAGGCCGGCCACGGAGCCGAAAAGCCTCGGCTTCCCAACGTCATCTTTATCCTGGCGGATGATCTGGGCTACGGCGAACTCGGCTCCTATGGCCAGAAGAAGATCAACACGCCGAACCTCGATCGCATGGCTGTCGAAGGGATGCGCTTGCCCCGGCACTATTCGGGCAGTCCGGTCTGCGCGCCTTCGCGCTGCGTGCTCATGACCGGCAAGCACCCCGGACATGCCATCGTCCGCACCAACCTGGCAACGCCGCCCGAGGGGCAGTACCCGCTTCCGCCCGACACGGTCACGCTGGCCCGACTTTTCAAGGCCCAGGGCTACGCCACCGGTGCCTTCGGCAAATGGGGCCTGGGAGGCCCGGGATCGACAGGCGTGCCGGAGAAGCAGGGCTTCGATCGCTTCTTCGGTTACCTCTGCCAGAGCAAGGCCCATAACTTTTATCCCACCTACCTCTGGGACAATGACCGCAAGGTGGAACTCAAGAACCCGGCCATGATGCTGCCGAACAAGCTTCCCGACGGCGCTGACCCGATGGATCCCGCCAGCTATGAGGCATACGTCGGCAAGGAGTATTCGGCCGACCTAATCTTCGAGCAAGCACGCCGGTTCCTTCGCGAGAACAAGGATCGGTCGTTCTTTCTCTACGTGCCGACCACCATTCCCCACCTGGCCCTGCAGGTGCCCGAGGATTCGTTGGCCGAGTACCGCGGCAAGTGGGACGACCCGCCCTATGTTGGCGGCAGTGGCTATCTGCCGCACCATTCCCCCCGTGCGGCCTACGCGGCCATGGTCACACGCCTGGATCGCGAGATCGGCCGGATCATGGACCTCGTGAAGGAATTGGGCCTGGACGAACAGACCATTTACGTCTTCTCGTCGGACAACGGGCCGCTCGAGAACCGCTACGCCGGGACAGATTCGAAGTTCTTCCGCTCCACCGCCGGTTTGCGCGGTTACAAGGGCTCACTCTATGAGGGAGGGTTTCGCGTCCCATGCCTGGTGTCCTGGAAGGGGCACATTCAGGCGGGCAGCATCTCCGACCGCGTGACCGGCTTCGAGGACTGGCTGCCCACGCTCCTGGAGTTGACGGGAAACGCAAAGGCGAGCCCCCGCGACATCGACGGCATCAGCTTTGCGCCGACATTGCTTGGCAAGAAGCAGGAACCTCGCCCCTTCCTATACCGCGAGTTTCCCAGCTACGGCGGACAGCAATCGGCGCGCATCGGCGACTGGGTGGGAATCCGGCAGGACCTCGTCCCTCGCGGCAAGGGCGAGCCCAATCTGCACGTCGAGCTATACAACCTGCGCGACGACCCCGGCCAGACTAGGGACGTCTCGGCGCAGCACGCCGATATTGTCGCCCGGATCGAACGCATCTTCCTGGAGCAGCACACGCCCTCGAAAGAGTTTCCGATCCCAGTGCTCGACAATGCAAGATGACCTGACATCGATACGCCTGACGACGCGCGCGGCGTTCCTGGGCATGGTGCTGACGATCCTGGGAGGCAGCAGCTTCCTGTTCGCATCCTTCCTGATCTGCGGCGGGCTGACGCTGCTCAGGAATGGAGAGGGCGCCGCGCCTTCAGCGATCCGGTGGTCGCGCACGAGAGCACGGGAGTGCACGGGTGCGGCATGGAGGAAGTCAAGGCGAACGATGTCACCGGGAATCCCGGCGGACCCATTACGGCTGGCTAGCTCGCGACGACGCTTCAATGGGGCCGCGATCAATTGGCTGGCGGTCAAAGCCGCCGTGATAAATCTCGCGTGGTTTGCATTAATATGGGCTAATGAGGCCCCGCATTTACGCGGATACGTCAGTCCTTGGCGGCTGCGATGACGAAGACTTTCGTGAGCCATCTCTTCGCTTGCTCGAGGCGTTTGTCCGTGGTGAGCTCACTCTTGTGCTTTCAGAGCTGACCCTGCGCGAGCTAGAGGTTGCGCCGAAAGAAGTGAAACGGCAAGTCGCCCGCGTGCCGGAAGCGCATGTCGAAGCCCTCTCGGTTTCTTCTGAAGCGGAGGAATTGGCCGGCGCGTATATTGCGGATGGCGCCGTTGGCGAACGCATGCGTGCCGACGCCCTGCACATCGCGCTCGCATCAGTGGCGCGAGTTGATGTCCTTGTCAGCTGGAACTTCAAGCACATCGTCAACCTTCGGCGAATCCACGCGTACAACGCTGTCAACCTCAAGAATGGCTACCCTCTTCTGGAGATCAGAACCCCCCGGGAGGTTCCAGGCGATGAATGAGTCAAGATCCAAATCCTTTGATTGCGTGCAAACCATGCGGCACATTCGTGATCGGCTGAGCAAGGAGATCGCGGGCATGAACCACGAAGAACTAATCCGTTGGCTCCGATCGCAACGGTACTCAGATCCTTTCCTCCAACGGATCGCGGATAAGGCTGCCCAACAAGGCGATGCAGCGGACGCGGCTTCACCGCGCCGCTGATCGCCAAATCGTTATGCGGCCTGGATACAGGCGACGATAGAATCGCGCTACACTGGCTTCCTCTTGAGAGGAAGGAATCCGATGGTGGATCTCGTGACGGCGAAACGGGAACAGATTCTCCGGCTTGCCCGGCGGCATGGTGTGACGGGGGTGCGGGTGTTCGGTTCGATGGCACGCGGCGATGCTGGCCCGCAGAGTGACGTCGATCTGCTGATCGAGGTTGGGCCGGATCCGAGTCCATGGTTCCCCGGAGGGCTCGTCGCGGAGTTGGAGGAGCTTCTTGGGCGTCGAGTGCAGGTTGTCACAAAGCGTGGGCTTGACGAGTTGCTGCGCGACCGGGTGCTCGAAGAGGCCGTGCCCCTGTGAAGGACGACGGCGTCTATCTGAAGCACATTTTGCGCTGCATTGCACGCATCGAGGAATACACGGCCGCCGGACGTGAGGCGTTCTTCTCGTCGCATCTGATTCAAGATGGCGTCATCCGAAATCTGCAGACGTTGGCGGAATCGAGTCAGCGGCTGAGCGAAGGCATCAGGACGTCGCGGCCTGCGGTCGACTGGAAGGGGTTGGCGAGGTTCCGGAATGTCTTGGTGCACGACTACCTGGGCGTTGATCTGGAGTATGTCTATCGGGCCGGCGAGCAGGATGTCCCTCGGCCTTGCCTGCGAGGGCGCCCTACGGCGCTTGAGCATCCGGAATAGTTAGACAGCGTGACTATCTTAGTTGTTAGGGCTCGCCCCATGTACTATCTGAAGCTCGGCTCCGGGATGTTCGTAGGGTTCCTCCTAGGAGAATTGATAACGGAGCGGGAGATATCACTGCGGACGGTGCTGAAGGCGGCTTTTGGAGCGCTCATCGCGCTTGGCATTATTGCTTGGTGGACCCGGCGCAAACGCGGGACTGGTACGCCCTCAGCATGACGAACTGGACCGATGACTCAATCGAGGAGAGATCCCACCCGCCTCTGTCTAACGCATCGGAGCCTCAGTGATGCGGAAGAAACAATGAGTTATCAAATACCGACCTTTACTCTGAAAGGTCGGTATTTGGTCTATTTTGACCATCGTGTAATACTGAAGGCACAGAACAACCGCTTCGAGGGGACGTGGCATCGATCTTCGTGTCGTGGCTTGCGCAGCCGGCCGCAGGCCCGCGCTCGAAATTGTCACGGCAATTCCCGGGGTAGAACGTGGCGCCTGCCAGACACGATTTCGCCAGCCAGGCCATGAGGTACACGCTGGGGATCACGCTGCTCCTGGTGGTCCTTCCTGTGGCGTTGCAGCCGAAGAGCCGTGCCGACGAGCGGCTTCGCGTGCTCATCGAAACCGATGCCGGCGGCGACCCGGACGACGAACAGTCGCTCGTGCGCTTCCTCCTGTACTCGAACGAATGGGACGTGGAAGGCATCATCTGCAACCGCGCCATGGCGCGCGACCGGGAGAATCGCAACCCGGAACGCACCGGGCTGGGCATCGTGCAGCGATTGGTGAAAGCCTACGGCGAGTGTTACCCGAATCTCGTCCGGCACGAGCCGCGCTATCCGAAACCGGAGGCCTTGTTGCGCCGCACGGTCGCCGGCTACGGCGACAGCGACGACGGCGTCAGCTTGATCATCGCCGCGGTGGACCGGGACGATCCGCGCCCGCTGTGGTATTCCGACTGGGGCAGCGACCGCGGTTCCGCGCCAGTCAACCTGAAGCGAGCGCTCGACAAAGTGCTCGCCGAGCGTGGCCCGCAGGGCTATGCAAGATTCAAGAATCGTCTGCGGCTGGTCTCCTACGACCAGTTCGGCGACCACACGACCAAACTGACGCCGCCGTTCAAGCTCTGGGTGAACACGTTCGAGCCGCCGCTGGAGGGGACGCACTGGTATCACCGGTTCTCGGCTCTGACGGCCACGGCGGGCGGCTTCGACCTGAATGGCGACATGCTGAGGGGCCACGGCCCGCTCGGCGCGCTCTACCCGGCCAACACGACGCACGCGCAGAAGGAAGGCGACACGATGACCTTCCTCTACCTCGTCCCCACTGGGCTGAACGACCCGGAGCAGCCCACGTGGGGGAGTTGGGCCGGGCGCTATGGCCGCAAAGAAGACTACGAGGACCGGCCGTACTACTGGGCCAACCTCGCGGATACTTGGCAGGGCACCACTCATCGCGAAAACACACTCAAGCGCTGGGCCGTTCACTTGCAGAACGATTTTAAAGCCCGCCTCGACTGGTGCGTGACCGATTTCGCCCGAGCCAACCATCCACCGGTCGCACGGGTCGGGGGTGAGTTGCGGCGGACCGTGGCATCTGGCCAACAGGTCGTGCTCGATGCCAGCGACTCGACCGATCCGGACAGGCATGGGATCAAGTTTGACTGGCTCATCTACCCGGAGCCAGGCAGCTACCGGGGGCCCGCGCCCACAATCCACGATGCCGGTTCACCGCACGCTTCGTTCATCGCGCCCCAGGTGGATTCGACTCAGACGCTACACGTCATCCTGACCGTCACCGATGAGGGGTCGCCACCCCTGACGCGATACCAGCGGGTGATCGTGACGGTGGAGCCGCGCGTACTGTCCACAAGCGCAGCGGAGCCGCCGCCGGGATCGCTCCGCCCCTCGGAATCGCGAACCGGAGGACAAACCGACCCCCCAAAGCGCCCGCCCAACTTTGTCATCCTCATCGCCGACGACCTTGGCTGGCGCGACGTCGGATATCACGAGTCGGAGATCCGCACGCCGAATCTCGACCGGATGGCGCGCGAGGGCGTGCGCCTGGAGCGGCACTACGTCTACCCAACCTGCTCGCCCACCAGGGCGGGGCTCCTGACGGGCCGGAACCCTAGCCGCTTCGGCATCCTCTCGCCCATCGGGGGTCGGAGCACCGAGACGCTGCCCGACGGGACAATGACTCTGGCCCGCGCGCTCAAAACTCGCGGCTACGTCTCGGCGCTCGTGGGGAAGTGGCACCTCGGCCTCCGCCCGGAGGCGGGCCCCCGCCGCTTCGGGTTCGACCGCTCGTACGGTTACCTTCACGGGCAGATCGACCCGTACACACACCTCTACAAAAATGGGGACCGCACCTGGCACCGCGACGACGCGTTCACCGCCGAAGAGGGGCACGCCACGGACCTCATCGCGGCCGAGGCGGTTCGGTTCCTCGAGACAAAGCGCGAGGAGCCCTTCCTGCTCTGGGTCGCCTTCAGCGTGCCGCACCACCCGCTCCAGGAGGAGGAGAAGTGGAGCGCGCGTTACAGGGACGAAATCGCCGATCCGTGGAGACGCCTTTACGCCGCCAGCGTTACCCACATGGACGCCGCCATCGGCCGGATCGTTGAGGCGCTCGAGAAGTCGGGCAAAGCCGGCGAAACCCTCCTCCTCTTCACGAGCGATAACGGCGGCCAGCGGAACTACAGTTCGAAGGCCGAGTACGGGGGGAAGTTCGAGCCGCACACGACGCTCGGCGACAATCGGCCGCTCCGGGACTGGAAAGGGTCGCTCTACGAGGGCGGCGTCCGCGTCCCTGCGTTCGTCCACTGGAGGGAGCGCCTCAGGCCCGCCGCGCTCGAGGCGCCGGTGAGTGTGCTCGACTGGTTTCCCACTTTCCTCCGCCTGGCCGGCGCCGTCTCCGCTCCGGAGTGGAAGATCGAGGGTAAAGACGTCTGGCCGCTCCTCGCGCAGGAGGAGCGAACACCGCCCGCCCGAACGATCTACTGGAATGTGGATGCCGCAAGCGCGATCGTCTCGGGTGACTGGAAACTCATCCTCCACCGGGCGGGCGCGACCGAGCTCTACAACATCTCGCAGGATGCGAAAGAGACGAAGAACCTCGCCCCTTCCAAGCCCGCCAAGGTCGCCGAGCTCAGGAAGCTGCTGGCCGCTGAGAAGAAGCTCGATTCGCGATGATGGCCCTTCCTCCGGCATTGATTGAAGGCGCCGAAGCGTGTAAAGGAAAAAACTTGACGATCCCCGCGCGGAAGGTCTAGGTTCAAAGCATAGTCAGGAGGATCCCCATGAAACGGATTCACTCAATTTTGATGGTCCTGCTCGTATTTCTGGCTGCAAGCATCTCCGCGCTCGGGCAGAATGCCGGCATCCAGGGCAACGTTACAGATCCCTCGGGCGCTTATGTGCCTGAAGTGGTCATCAAGGTCACAAACCTTGCCACCGGCGTTGTCAACGAGGTCAAGACCAACGAACAGGGCTTTTACTCGATCCCCTTTCTTGGTTCTGGCAATTACAAAATTGAGGCAACGCAGACCGGATTCGCACCCCAGACCCGCAAAGAGCTGAAGCTGGATGTGGATCAAGTCGCGCGCGTCGACTTTACCTTGCGAATTGGGAGTGTGGCGGAAACCATCGAGGTGACGGCGACGGCCGCCCTGCTCGAATCCGAGACTACAAGCGTAGGGCAGGTGATCGAAAACCAGCGCATCGTTGAGATGCCGCTCAACCAGCGAAACTATCTCGAGCTGGCGCAACTCTCCCTGGGTGTCCAGCCGGCGCGTTCGCAGGGTTACGGCGCCCGCACCGGTGGCGAAGACGGCACCGAGGGCGGCTTCATCGCCGTCGGGCAGCATGCATATCAGACCAATGTTCTCCTCGATGGTGTCGATAACAGCTCGCGCGCTTCGGGAGGACCCTTGGGTTTTCAGGCTCAAGCCGTGAAACCATCGGTGGACGCCGTCAGCGAGTTCAAAGTCGTGACGAGCAACAACTCGGCCGAATATGGGTATCGCATGGGCGGCAAGGTCCTTGTCTCGACCAAGTCGGGCGGCAACAATTTCCACGGCTCGCTGTACGAGTTCCTGCGAAATGACAAGCTCGACGGCACGAACTTCTTCGCCAACCGCGCCGGAGCGACCAAGCCCACGCTGCGCCAGAACCAGTTCGGGTTCACCGTCGGCGGTCCGATTATCCGGAATAAAACGTTTTTTTTCTTCAGCTACCAGGGAACCCGCATACGAAGGGGGCGGAGCTTCACTTCTACTGTCCCGGGTCCGCGGGCGCGCAACGGAGATTTTTCGCAGGAGGGTTTGAACAGAAATCGGATTTACGACCCTCTCACCACCACCGGCTCTGGCGCTGACGCCATCCGCACGCAGTTCCCGAACAACGTCATCCCTACCAACCGGGTTGACCCGGTCGCCGCAAAGATCATCGCCAATTATCCCTTGCCCAACATCGCGGGCAGGGAGAACCTGACCAACAACTTTTTCTTCTCTCCTAGCGACAGCGACGACGCCAACCAATCCGATCTTCGAATCGATCATAACTTCACCGACAAAGACCGCGTGTTTGGCCGCTGGAGCATCCGCCGAGATTTTAAATTGCAGAATGGTCCACTGCCTATCTCAGCCAACGGAGGCGGGCTTGGCCAGACCGTGAACCTTCCCTCCGACAATGTGGCTGTGAGCTGGACCCGCGCTCTTAGCTCAACGATTTACAACGAGGTGAGATTTGGATTTACGCACTATCCGACGCGCTTCGACATTCTGGACGCGG
Organism: Acidobacteriota bacterium; assembly: GCA_051001345.1. Lineage (GTDB taxonomy): Bacteria > Acidobacteriota > UBA6911 > JACQSX01 > JBPCNK01 > JBPCNK01. The sequence goes on from JBPCNK010000329.1 coordinate 8,474, forward strand.
AAAATCTGAACAAGAAATTCGGCGTCAAGAATGCGCCGGGTGATACCTTCAACGATGGGCTGGACCATGGCTTGGCTCGATTTTCACCCGCCGGTTACAACGAGATCGGTTCCCGCAGTTTTTGGCCCAATCGAAACTTCATGGACAATTATCAGATAAACGACAATTTGCTGATACAGAAGGGAAGGCACGGCTTGAAGGCGGGGGTGGAGTTCCGCCGGCTGGACATTTTCCGAGAGGCCCAGCGCTTCCGACGCGGCCGCTTCGTGTTTAGCAAGGTGTACACGGCCGAAAGACCGAATGTCGCGGCCAGCCGCACGGCCACGGGCAACGGCCTGGCCGACATGCTCCTGGGCTGGGCCAGCCAGACCCAGGTCGGCAACCAACTCAGCGAACGCGCCATCGCGCCTTACTGGGGGCTTTACGTCCTCGATGACTGGAAAATCGGTTCCAGGCTGACCATGAATATCGGTTTGCGCTGGGAGCTATTCCAGACTCCTTACTTTCCGGACGGTGTCAAAGTAGGCCCGCTTGGCGTAAGCCGGTTTATTACCGAATTCAATGGCGTTCGACCGGGCGACCCACGTTACGAGACGTTCGAACGCCCCAAGGACGGCAAAGATTGCGGCTGTAAGGAGGACTGGAACAACTTTGCGCCTCGACTCGGTCTGGCCTACAAGCTCAATGACTCGACGGTGATCCGGACGGGCTTCGGCATCTTCTACGGCGAAGCGGATTACCTCACCAGTGAAACTGCCCGCTGGATCAATCAGACTCCGGATTTTACCGAGGTCATCAGAAACGGCACCAATACTGCGCAAGCCGCCTTCGTCAAAGACGGCTTTGCCCCGGTAGTGCTGCCGGCGACCGCACCCGTGCCGGGCACCAACATCGAAGCTTCATACGATGAACTGCCCAACCAGTATTCGTCGCAGTGGTTTCTGGATGTCCAGCGGGAACTCCCTGGAGACATCCTGTTTGTCGTCGGGTATCAAGGGACCAAGTCCACGCACCTGTTCACGGGACGCAACATTAATAATGGCGGGCCCCACCCCACCATTCCAGCGTCTCAGCGCCGCGTGCGCCCGACATGGAATAACGTCACTCTGCGCGATGCGGGCGGTAACTCCAACTACAATGCGCTAGTTGCCAAGGTAGAGAAGCGGTTCTCGAAGGGGTTCACCTTTATTTCGTCCTATACGCTGTCGCATAGCATCGACCAGGGAAACGAGTCTCTCGACGAGAATCTTTCCGGAACGGCCAATGAGTACGATTTGTCGGCCGAGCGGGGAAATTCCAGTCTCGACCGCCGCCACAACTTCATCACAAGTTTTTCTTATGAGCTGCCGTTTGGTCCCGGGAAGATGTTTGGGTCTGGCTGGAATAGCGCGCTCGATGCGGTTCTGGGCGGCTGGCAGCTTGGCGGTATACTCGCCTTCCGCACTGGATTTCCGTTTGACGTGAGTTATCCGGGCGATCCCCAGAACAGCGGCACACGAAATCGCGGCAACCGGATCGGCAGCGGGAAGCTTGATAACCCAACCATCGACAAGTGGTTTGATGAGTCCGCGTTTGTCCAGAGCGCGCCGGGAGTATTCGGAAACACGGGGCGCAATGTCCTTTACGGACCCGGATTGGGAAACTTCGACTTCATCCTGGCCAAGCGCTTCAGGATGCCGTGGAAAGAGCACCATCTGCAGTTCCGATTTGAAGCCTTCAATTTCACGAACACGCCGCACTTCAACCAGCCGGTAGCCGGCCTGAGGTCTCCCAACACAGCAACCATCAACTCGGCCGATGAGCCGCGGCGCATCCAATTCGGCCTGAAATATGCATTCTGAATTGCGCACGAAGCGGAAAGCGTTCGAGGCGGTCCTGGCGAAAGTCCCTGACGTCGACCCGCCCGAATACGATCGGCTGTCTAACCCGCGCTTGCAACCGGCGAAGGCGCGACGGAGGTCTACGCCCAAACGAAGTTCTCGGACGCGCCTTCGCGGCTAAAAGCGCCGGTCGTTAGATGGCCGACCAACATCGAAAGCCAGTCGAAACCCGGCGCGGGAACCCGGGCTTCAGACCCGCCTAACGTCCCGCCCGCGTGGTAGCGCCGCAGTATGAAACTAGAGTGCTAAAATGATCGTGAGTGGGTCGTGCCGCTGATAGATGGTCTTCGCAAAAAGATCAACGCAGACCAGTTCGAGTTCTCAAAACATGCTGTTGACCAAATCATCATTCGTTGCATCAGCGTACAAGAGGTGCGAGCGGTTATTGCCGGCGGCGAAGTAATCGAAGATTATCCACAGGATAAACATGGACCGAGTTGCTTGATCTACGGTAGAACGGTCACAGGGAGAGCGCTGCATGTGCACTGCAGCTACCCGTCGCGGCCGCTGGTCAAGATCATAACGTTGTATGAACCAGATCCAGCACGCTGGATAGATTTGAAAAAGAGGAAATGAGGAAATTAAGATGAACCCGAAAGAGGAAGAAAAACTGGTTGAGCGCCGGGTAAAATACACATTGGAGTTCGGAGGTAAATTCTACATCATCGAGAACGTGCCGGCGCGAGTCAATGAGGAGACGGGCGAACAGTTTTTCTCGCCGTCTACGGCAGAGCGCTTGCAGAAGACAATTCTCGGACGGTTGTCGCCAACTAAGGTGATGGAAACTCCTGTATACGAATATACGGAGTAGCGCAAACAGCCCAGCCCAGTGTGTCATTCCCCTGCGAGTCACGAGCATGCCGTCTAACCATTACCGGGCCACGACCGTAAGGGGGTGGGCAATGCCAGGCAACTATTCCGGTTGGCAGTTGGGCGCCTCTGATTGCCCACTCCCTCACGGTCGTGGCCCGGTCGGCGGTTCTTCGTGTTGTCGCTTGCGCAGCCGGCCGCAGGCCCGCGCTTGAAATTCTCACGGCAACCCGCCTCGAAACCGTTTGAACTTGCCTCGGCCCTTCCTCATTGATCGGATCAGAAGTCCAACCGAAATAATCCGTGTTAATCCGGCTAATCCGCGCTTACTCTCTCGCAACCTTGAAGTTCTTACCACGTGCGTTGGTCGTGGCGCCCCGTTCAGCTGGCGACTGGCGACTGGCGACTGTGCCTCAAATAGGTTTACTATGGTTCCGCGCGCTGAGGGATGGCCATGAAGAAGATTTCGATCACTTCGCTACGTTTCACGCTATTGCTCCTGATCGCCCTGACCGGTTCAATTCGAGCCCAGGATACTCCCCGCGTTGAGAGCTTCTCCCCGCAAGGCGTCGTCAAAGAAGTGCGCCAGGTACATGTGCGGTTCTCCGAATCGATGGTTGCCTTCGGAGACCCGCGCGCGACTCTGATGCCGTTTGACCTGGACTGCGCGGAACCGGGAAAGGCACGCTGGGTCGACGATAAGAACTGGGCGTACGATTTCGACCGCGATCTGCCGGCCGGCGTACGCTGCCAGTTCCGGTTAAAGGACGAAACACGAACGCTGGCAGGAAAACAACTTGGCGGCGAGCGACTGTTTCGTTTCTCAACGGGCGGGCCCTCGATTCTCTCGGCCAACCCTTATGAGGGTTCAGAAGGTGTGGACGAAGAACAAATCTTCCTCCTCGAGTTGGACGCCGAACCGATTGAGTCTTCGGTTCTCTCCAACGTGTTCTTCGCCGTAGAAGGCATTGCCGAGCGCGTGGGGGTTCGAATCCTCACCGGAGAACGACGCGAGCAGTTGTTGAAATCACTACCGCGCTATGAGCGCGACAAGAAGGGACCGCTGTTGCTCTTACAGGCCAGGCAGCGTTTCCCTGTCGGAGCCAAGATCAGTCTGGTCTGGGGAAAAGGTGTCACCTCAAAAAGCGGCGTGGCGAATGATGGCGACCAGACTTTGCCATTCAAGACAAGAAGCGCCTTTATTGCGACGTTCCACTGCCAGCGTGAAAACGCCGAGGCCGAGTGCATCCCGCTGACGCCCATGCGGTTAACGTTTGCAGCGGCTGTCCCCTGGAGCAAAATTCGCGGGGCCGTGCTGAGAGGGCCGGACGGCAAGGTGTGGAAGCCGGAGGCGCCGACTCAGGAAGAGGACGAGAAGCACGTCTACCATATTGTTTTCAAAGGACCCTTCCCGGAGAAAAGCCAGTTTCGGATCGAGATCCCGTCAGGCATCGAAGATGACTCCGGTCGACGACTGGTCAATGCGAATCGTTTCCCGCTCGCAGTCAAAACCGATCAGTACCCCCCACTGGTAAAGTTTGCGGCCGACTTTGGAATTCTCGAGCTGAAATCCGGCGCCGTTTTGCCGGTGACTGTCAGAAATCTGGAGCCGGAAGTCGGAGGCGATCTTCTCGAGCTCGACCCCGCGGCTAGTTTTCCCGCCGGGGTGCGCCAGCAGATTGGGGGAAGGCTGTCGCGCATTCCTTCGGACAGGCCCGACCAAATTCTCTTCTGGTTGAAACGCATCGCAGCGCGGAGCTGGGACGATCGGGACAAATCGATCTTTGCGTCCTCGGGCGGCCCGGCGACCCGGCCGTTCTCGTTGCCGAAACCGGGCGGCGCGAAGGCTTTCGAGGTCATCGGCATACCGCTGAAGGACCCCGGGTTCTATGTAGTGGAGTTGAAGAGCGAAATTCTTGGCGCATCTTTGCTGGGAAAACCCGGTCCGATGTTTGTGCCCACCACGGCGCTGGTAACCAATCTTTCGATCCATCTGAAAACGGGAATTGAATCGTCGCTGGTGTGGGTAACGGCGCTGGACACGGGCAAACCCTCCGGCGATACGCTGGTAACAATCTCCGACTGCGGAGGCGGCGTTTTGTGGTCGGGTCGCACCGACGCGCGTGGAGTTGTCCTGCCGGGAAAACTGCCGGCTCGGGAAGCGGCGCGCAGATGCTCAATGCGCAGCACCCTCGACGGCGGCCTGCTTGTGACGGCTCAGTTGGGCGAGGACTTTTCCTTTCTGCATTCGAGCTGGGACGAAGGCATTGAAGCATGGCGATTTCAACTGCCGACCGAGCACGATGAAAGGCTCCTGAGCGCCCACACGATTTTTGACCGCACGCTGTTGCGCGCCGGTGAGACCGTCCACATGAAGCACATCCTGCGGCGCCACGTCGGCCGTGGGTTCGCGCAGATGCCCGAGCGCGAAAGGCCGAAGCTCGTTCGGATCGAACATTCCGGGAGCGAACAGAAGTATGAGTTGCCGCTGCGCTGGGACGCCAAGGGAATCGCCGAGACACAATGGGAGGTCCCGCGAGGCGCCAAGCTGGGGCAGTACGGAGTCTCGCTGGCGCTTTCCAGCAACGACGAGGATCACCGCAATAGTTGGACCTCCGGCCAGTTTCGGGTCGAGGAATACCGTGTGCCCCTGATGCGCGGGACGATCCACTTTCCGTCCGGGCCACTTGTTCGGCCAACGGAGGTTCCGGTCGATCTGGCGGTGCAGTATCTTTCCGGAGGGCCTGCCGGCAAACTGCCGGTCCGTCTCAAGCATCAGCTCCGAAGCCGCTGGGTAAGCGGCTTTGATGATTTTGAAGGCTTCTCCTTTGCCAATGGAACAGTCAAGGAAGGCGTCGTGCGCTACGGTGAGGACGAGGAGGAGAATCAGAGCGCCAACCTGCAGTCCGAGAAAAAGGAATTTGAACTGCAGACCGTCGACCTCACCTTGGACCAGTCTGGAACGTTGCGGACACAAATTTCAAAGCTCCCCAGCCTCGACCGCCCGCTTGAGATTCTGACCGAACTCGAGTTCCAGGATCCCAATGGCGAAACTCAGACGATTTCGTCGCGCATTCCGCTGTGGTCAGCAAGCCAGATTGTGGGAATCAAGCCGGAGTCGTGGACAGCCTCCAAAGAAGCGCTCAAGTTTCAAATCGCCGTCGTCGATCTGGCGGGCAAGCCCGTCGCCGGCGCCGCGGTAAAGGCCGATCTGTTCCAGCGCAAAACCTATTCGCATCGCAAACGCCTGGTCGGCGGTTTTTACGCCTACGAGCATTTCACCGAAACAAAAAAGGTCGGCAAATTCTGCGAAGGCAAAACCGACCTGAGGGGATTGCTGCTGTGTGGGGGCGTCTCGCCGGTTTCCGGAGAAGTTATTCTGCAGGCGAGCAGCGCCGATGCGGCCGGTCACCGGGTTGCCGCTAACCAGGAGGCCTGGGTTGTCGGCAAAGCCGACTTGTGGTTTGCCGCAGAGGACCACGACCGCATGGACGTATTGCCCGAGCGCCGCCGCTATGAGCCCGGCCAAAAAGCCAGACTGCAGGTGCGGATGCCTTTCCGCGATGCCACCGCGCTTGTGACCGTTGAGCGCGAAGGAATCAGCGACGTCTACATTCATCAACTGTCCGGCAAGGAACCGGTCGTCGAGATTCCTGTCAAGGAGAACTATGCGCCTAACGTCTACATTTCGGTGCTGGCGGTCCGAGGCCGCGCCGACGGCGTACAGCCGACGGCCACCGTCGACTTGGGACGGCCTTCTTTCAAGTTGGGCATCGCGCAGCTGGATGTCAACTGGAAGGCCCACGAGTTGAAGGTGGCAGTCAGCGCCGACCGCGCTGTTTACAAGGTTCGGGAAAAGGCTCGTGTTCGAATCGTCGTCCGCAAGGCCGACGGCAGACCGCTGCCCGCCGGAGGCGAAATAGCACTGGCGGCCGTCGACGAGGGGTTGCTCGAGCTGATGCCCAACTCCAGCTGGGATTTGCTCGAGTCGATGATGGGCAAGCGCGGTTACGGCATTGAAAACTCGACGGCAGCCATGCACGTTGTCGGCAAGCGTCATTTCGGTTTGAAGGCTCTGCCACAGGGCGGCGGCGGTGGCCGGCAACCCACGCGCGAGCTGTTTGACACGCTGCTGTTGTGGAAGGGCCGCGTTGCGCTCAATGCTCGCGGTGAGGCGACCGTGGATGTGCCGTTGAACGATTCCCTGACGAGTTTTCGCATCGCCGCGGTCGCCACGGCCGGGGACGATTTGTTCGGCTCCGGGTCGGCCTCGATTCGTTCTACCCAGGACCTGATGATCCTTCCCGGCGTCGCGCCTCTGGTGCGCGAAGGCGACACCATTCGCTCGGAGGTGACGGTGCGAAATGTTACCGAGCGCAGAATGGACGTGGAAGTGACCGCGCGCATCCGCGAACTGACCCAGCCGCTGGCGCCGTTTACGTTTCCGCTGGCCGCGGGGGAATCTCGCCAGATTGCCTGGGATGTGACGGCTCCGATCGGCCGTGATGCGCTCCATTACGAATTCACGGCGCGCGAAAACGGAGCGGCGGGCGATATTGTCGCGGCCCGGCAGAAAATCTTGCCGGCTGTTCCGGTCCGAATTTTCCAGGCGACGCTGGCTCAAATGGAAACCAGTCTCACCTTTCCCGTCGCGCGCCCTGCCGATGCGGTTGCCGGGCGCGGAGGAGTTCAGACGCCGTTTCTGTCGACGCTGGTCGGGAGCCTGTCGGGACTGACCGACTACATGCAGCGTTATCCCTATACCTGCTTTGAACAGAAACTCTCGCGGGCCGTCGCCCTTCGGGATGAAGCGCTTTGGAAAAACCTGATGTTGGAGCTGCCGTCTTATCTGGACGGCGATGGCCTGGTGAAGTATTTCCCCGGAATGGTGGACGGAAGCGATGTGTTGGCCGCCTACCTGGTGGCCATCGCCGACGAGGCCGGATGGACAATTCCTGAGGACTCCAGGGAAAAAGTGCTGGCCGGGCTGCGCGGCTTCGCCGAAGGCAGAATCCTGCGCTTCTCCGCTCTTCCCACGGCCGATCTTTCCATCCGAAAGTTAGCCGCCGTGGAGGCTCTTTCGCGCTCGATCAAGAATGATGCGGAATTGCTGTCGTCGATCACAATCGAACCGAACTTGTGGCCGACCTCGGCGGTTCTCGACTGGTTCAACATCGTGCGCCGCTTCGATGCGCTGCCGCGCCGCCAGGAGCGCCTCGGCGAAGCCGAGCAGATCCTGAAATCGCGTTTGAATTTTCAAGGGACCACGATGGGATTTTCCACCGAGCGCACCGATCGCCTTTGGTGGCTGATGGTTTCAACCGACACCAACGCGGTGAGACTTGTCCTAGCGCTTGTCGATGCCGGTTTGTGGAAAGCCGACCTCCCGCGCGTGACACGCGGCGCGCTGGGGCGGCAACGCAGGGGACACTGGGATCTGACCGTTGCCAATGCCTGGGGCCGGCTTGCGGTCGAAAAATTTACGCGCGCTTTTGAAGCCACACCAGTGACTGGAACCAGCACGGCCAGACTGGCCGGCGAGTCGCAGGCCATGCAATGGGCAGCCGCGCCTCAGGGAAAAGATCTGCAGCTGGGGTGGCCAGCTCAGCCTGAGGACCTCTCGATCTCCCATGCCGGGACAGGCCGGCCGTGGGTGACTGTTCAAAGTCTTGCGGCAATTCCATTGCGCGCGCCGGTTTCGACCGGATTTACGATCCACAAAACGCTGACGCCCGTCAGCCAGAAGCAGCCCGGGCGATGGAGTCGCGGTGATGTCGTTCGTGTCGAACTGCGCGTCGAGGCCCAGTCGGACATGACCTGGGTTGTCATCAGCGATCCCATACCGGGAGGCGCCGCGATTCTGGGCGGAGGACTGGGCCGTGACTCGGCTCTGGCCACCCGTGGAGAAGAGAGCAAGGGCTGGGCCTGGCCGGCGTTTCAAGAGCGTTCGTTTGAAGCGTACCGCGCCTATTACGAATACATCCCCAAAGGAGAGTGGACCGTTCAGTACACGATCCGATTGAACAGTGAGGGGACGTTTCACCTGCCCGCGACCCGCGCCGAGGCGATGTACGCGCCCGAAATGTTCGGCGAAATTCCCAATGCGGATTTGCGGGTGCATCCATGATGCACACACAGTGGCCGGTGGCCAGTGGCCAGTGGCCAGTTTAGGGGTCAGGGGTCAGGCTTCAGGGGGCAAGTGTCAGAGCCTCCTGAACACTTTTGAGACGCCACAGGCCTCAAAACGCGGACCTCCAACTGACAGAGCCTCCCGAACGCCACTCGGTGATAACCTGCACCACGTGGTGTTCGGCAGA